>JAFTNJ010000002.1 GCA_017451915.1 Clostridia bacterium | reverse complement strand
GGTGGTCTGGGTGGTGTCGCCGCCGTTCTGGCATGCTACTACAGAGAACAGCATGATCATTGCCAGAGCAAGGGTTACAACACGCCAAAGGTTGCGAGTGTTTTTCATAATGAAAATCTCCTTCTTAATTTTTTTCGGAACAGAAATTCCTAGTCCTATTCTACCATGTTTTGATAGAAAAAGCAATAGGTTTTTGAAATTCTTTTCTTTTATTTCATGATTTTATCCAAAAAAGAATCCCCCGCAACCGAGGTTGCGGGGGAAAAAGGGGTTATATATTAGGAAATGCGAATGAGATAAATGCCACGGAAGTGGAAGGAAGGACAAGAATTATCGGTCTCGGCCTTGAGGTTTACGGTGTAGTCGGGCATTCTCGCGGTAAGGGTGTGTTCGCCGGCGGTGAGGTCAAGGGTAAAGCCGGTGAGGTAAGTACCAACGGTGCTGTCGGTAACGCCGGCCAGCTCGCTCTTGGCGATATCGTAGGTCAGAGCAAAGTGCTCGCTTACGGGAGCATCATCGATCTGGAGCTGGGTGAAGCGCTTATCCTGGTTTTTCAGACGGAGGTAGAAGCATACAGCGTAGGTGCCGTCCTCGGGAACCTCAAAGCCCCAACGGAGGTAGATGGAGTAGAGACCGGGGTTGCCCCAGTGAGCAGGCTCCAGGTAGTAGTGGTAAACACCGCTGATCTGCAGCTTTACAGCGCAGTTTGCGGAGGGCAGACCAACGTCGGTGGTGGTCAGACGGTGGTTGGTGCCGGAAATGTTCTCAAAGGTAGAGTTTGCATCCACCTGAGAGGGATCAATGTAGATAGCGTTGGCACCTGCAAAAGCAGCCGGCAGAGTGGAGGAAAAATCATCCTTGGTGAATGCGTCCACCATGATGGGCTCCTGCTTTACCAGGTATACGTTACGGAAGTGCCAGGTAGCGGCGGTATCGTCGGCGATACGGATGTACAGAGTGTGCTTACCTTCGGTGAGGTGCAGGTACAGACCGGAAACGTAGGTGTTCTCTACGTCGTCCTTCAGAGGAGCGATGTCAGAGATCTTGTAGTTGATGCGGTAAACGTCATCGCCTACGGCGTCATCCAGCTGAACGTAGATCTCACGCTCGGCGTTGTTCTTCAGACGAAGGTTGAAGAGAACGTCGTAGTCACCCTCAACGGCAACGTCAAAGGTCCAGCTCATGTAGTAATCGCTCTTCGTGGTGGGAGAGCCATCGGGCTTGGTGATGTTGGCGATGAGCTTCGCATCGGTCTGGAGGTAGAAGTGATCGATACCGCTGGAGGTAACCTTAGCAATACCAAGGCCCTGTGCATCGGAAGCAGCCAGAGCGATCACACCCTCGGCCTTGAATGCGTCGGGCATTACGTTGGCAAAGTTCTCCTCGGTAAAGGTGAGTGCGGTGGGCTCTTCGCGCTTAGCAACGTAGATGTTACGGAAGTGGAAGGTCTTGGGGCACTCCTGAGCATAGGTCATCTTAATGGTATGCTCGCCGGCGGTAAGCTCTGCGCTGAAGCCGGTCATGTAAGAGTTGAGAACCTCGTCACGAACGTTGGCCTCGGCACCATCCTTGAACTGGAAGTCCATGGAGATCTTATCGCCGTCGTCGATCTGAACAACGTTACCGCGCTGTGCGCCGTCCTTCATTCTCATCTGGAAGCAGAACTCATAGATGCCGTCTTCCGGAACGGTGAACTTCCAGGTCAGGGACTTGTCGGCGTGCTCGATTACGGAGCCGTCTTCTCTCTTCTTCTCATTGAGGTCGATGTAGTAGTGGTAGATGTCTGCAACGGCCAGGGAGCTTACGCCCAGGTCGCTCTCCAGGTGATCAGCACCGGCCAGCAGGATGGCTTCCTTGGTGGCAAAGATGCCGGGCAGGTAGTTGGAGAAGGTGTAGGTACCGCCAAAGGTGGACTCCATGTCTACGGACACCTTGGGAGCCTCGGTGGGCTCGGGGGTGGTGGTAGGAGCAGGAGTGGTGGGCTTCTCAGTGGTAGGCTTCTGAGTTGCGGGCTTCTCGGTGGTGGGCTTTTCAGTGGTGGGAGCCAGAGTGGTTCCGTTGCCTGCGCCCTCGGTGGTCTGGGTGGTGTTGCCGCCGTTCTGGCATGCTACTACAGAGAACAGCATGATCATTGCCAGAGCCAGGGTTACAATACGCCAAATGTTACGGTTGGTTTTCATAATGAAACTCTCCTTTGCATATTTTGAAATTGCGTCTACAAAAGTGTATGACGCCGGGATCCAAACGTGAATCGCGCCTGGCAAGATTCCGCTTCGGCAGCCGCAGTCCCTTGACCGATCTGCCGTTGCCGCGTCCGCGTTCTCTTACGTGCCGCGATCTCCACAAAGAACCCCGATTTTCGCCTTTATTATACCATAAAATCCCCTCAAATACCAGTTGCTTTTTTAACCTCTATGGGGGGTATTTTTAACCTTTCTTGTGAAATCGCATTGTTTTTGGCAGTCAAAGATGCTATAATGTGAGCAAATAACACAAAAGGACGGCAGAGAACGCCGCCACTCCTTGGAAAGGAGCCGTTTCATGAAAAAAGACCCCCTTCTTCCACCGGAGGTGCGCTCCATAGCCACCACCTGCTTTGTGGGAAAATCCCATCATAAAAACCGCGCCCTCCACCGTCACACGGGAATCGAGCTCTTTTACGTGGTGAAGGGAGAGGCGATCCACGTTACCAAACGGCGGGGAGAATCCGAAAAGCAGACCCCTCTGCGGGCGGGAAACTATCTTTTGATCGACCTGGACACCACCCACGGCTTTCTCAACGGAAGTCCGGATTTTTCCCTGATCAATCTGCTCTTTCTTCCCTCCCTCATCGATCCCGATCTGCCGGAGGGCACCACCTTTGAGGAGACCATCCGTCACCCCTCCATCGGCTTTGAATTGGCCTTGCTGAAGGACGCCCCCTGCAATCGGGTCTTTGACGACGAGGACCGACAGATCCTGACCACCTTTGAAAAAGCCTACAAGGCCTTTTCCAAGTCCGCCACGGGCTACCTGCAGCAGATCCGTTGCTACTGCATTGAAATCCTGATCGCCTCCATGCAGCAGCTGCTGATCAACGTGCCCTCCCCCACCAACAACTCCACCATTGCCGCCATTTGCGACTACGTGGACGAGCATTACGCCGAATCCATCACCCTGACCCAGATCTGCAAGGAGCAGTATTTCAGCCTGCCCTACATCAGCAAGAAATTCAAAAAGACCTGCGGGATCTCCTTTGAGCAATACCTGCAGCAGGTACGGGTACAGCACGCCTGCAGCCTGCTCCTGGGAACCGGGCTTTCCATCGACGCCGTTGCCAATCACGTCAATTACGCCGACACGGCCTCCTTCCGCAAGGCCTTTAAGCGGCAAACCGGAAAAAGCCCCTCGGCCTTCCGAAAAAGCTATACGCGATAATTGGAAAACAATCTACAGTAAAAGCGCCTGCGACGGTGTCGCAGGCGCTTTTCATTTTATTTTTCGGGCTCCTCCGGGAAGGGGCCGTCCCGCAGAGGCATGGAAAAGGTCAGGGTTCCGGTCACGTTTCGAACCTCGCAATAGGTCACTCCCTGCTCGGTCTTGTAAGAGTACTCCATGGGATCGGAAAGCAGACAAGCGTCGCCCGAGGTGTTCAGACGAACATCCAGACACTCCTTGCAGTAGTCCTCTCCAAGGAAGCGCACCGTGGCGTTTTTCAGTCCGCCCACGCGCACCCGCCGACGCATCCGTGCCGAGCAGGGGGGATGCTCGTGGCAATAAACCACGCCCTCCGCCTGCTCCACAAAGACCCGACACTCCCGCCGCTCGGCCTTGGGGAAATGATAGGTAGCGTAGCCCTCCTCCAGGCAAACGTCGTAGCCGTCCAGGATCGGCGCGCCCAAGGGGAGCTTCAGCTTGGTCTTGACTACGGTGCTGGGGGAATACTGGGCCAACACGAAGGCGTTGTCAAAGCGGTGCAGCATCATTACGGGAGAGGGCTGCCCCACGGGCTTCTCGTAAAGGATGGTACATCCCAGCTCCGAAAGAGCCCGGAGCATAAGCCGCTCCACGGGGTAGTAGTCCTCCTCCCTCTGGGGGATCAGTCGCTTTTTGCCCTTGATAAAATCGTTGGATGCCAGACCGCGCAGCCAAACAAAGCCCTCGCCGCGTGTGGCAATCACCTTCTCCCCGGCCAGAGCCAGAGGCTGACCGCCTGCCAACGCCTCGGTCAGGGGACCTCCCCCAATCACCGGGGTGTGCTTGATGCGTCCGCAGGGCTCGCCCTCCAGCGTCAGGGGAAGCTCTCCCTCCACTCCGTGGGTGTTTTTGACGCCGACGGTATGCAAAAAGCGTTGACTTGCCCGACGGGTGCTGCCGTAAAAGATCACCCGTCCCCCTGCCGTCAGATAGTTGAGTATATCGGCCTCAAAGGCACTGTCGGCCTCGGGCACCGGCGTGACGAGAATACTGCCGGCATAGAGGGATTTTTCGTGCTTGAGGAAGTTTTCCACCGACACCACCCCCGCGATGGGGGCACCGGCGTTGATGCAGCTGCGGATGAACCAATCCCCCGCAAAGATCTCCCCGATCATGGTCTCATCCCGACATTGGGAATACGCCGTAAAGGGATAGACCCAAACCACCGGAGCGGGGGCGTCGGGCAGTTCCCGAAAGCCCTTTTGCAAGTGGGGAATGACCTCGGTGGCGCACTGCTCGGGCAACTGACCGTAGGTATTGTCGATGGAAAGAATGTTGACGTGCGTTGGGGTACCGATCCTTCCCTCGGCGTCGATGCGGGACACGGCCAGGGGAAGATAGATATCGTGGGGCATCCCATTGTAACGGTCATACCAGGGGGAATTGACCCACCAGGGATCGTGAAGATAATAGCGGAACAGGAACTCCTGCCCGGGCAGCTCGGCAATGCGGGACATATACCCCGCCAGCTCCAGACCAAAATCCCCATCCAGAGCCGCCCAGGGGGAATTGGGCGGCGGCAAAAGGCCGAAATCCGCATCGTACACCGCCTTCAGAGGCACGCCGTCCGAGGCAAAGTCGATGCCCATGGTCATATTGGTACCGCGGGTCTCGATGGGATAGGAGGGACACTCCTCCCGGAACAGCTTCCAAAAATCAAACACCGCCTGCTTGACCTCGGGCAGCGCCTCGGCGTGAAAGGCTTCTCCGTCAAAGACCGCGCCGGTGGTGGACCAGGTATCCCGTCCAAAGCCGATGCCGTTGGAGAACCAGATGTAATCAAAGCCCATATCCCGCAAAAAGCACTGGGCCTGCCGTCCGAAAAAGCGACCAAAGGGAAGGCCGTGGGGAATTCCATTGGGGTAGCCGGCATAGACGCGGTCATCCCCATTCAGCGTAGCATAGGAGCAAACAAAGGATTTGATGCCCATGGTGTTGCCCTGACAGATCTCGTTGTGCCGACGGTATTTGAAATCCGAGCGAGCGAACTCGGGACCGGGATCAAAGGTGGTGCCCACGCGGATCGGCTTGCCTCCCAGCAGCTCGCCTCCCACCCGTCGCAGGGTGGTCACGATGCGCTTGAGGATCCCGTAGGTCATCACCGGAGGCTCGGAAATATACAGTCGGGGCTTGGCGTGAAGCTCAATGCCCTCGGGATCCGAGCGGGAGCGGTGGGTGGCGGGGGTAGCGTTGGCGTTGCCCACCCAATAGGCCCACTCAAAGGGAGTATCATCGCAACCGTCATAGTCCAACAGCTCGCTTCCGTCCGCCGTCCACAGCAGGATCGAAACGCACTCCGCATCCTTGACCAGGGGCTTCCACTGCTCAAAAATGGTCCTGCAAACCTCCTCCACAAAGGCCGCGTCGGTGCTGCGGAAGGGCTTCAGGCTGACCTCCAGGGTCATATTTTTTAACCGATGCATAATATTCTCCTTTTTCAGTCCGCGTTTTGTCTTGATTTTAGCACATGAAAAAGCACCCGTCAAGCGCAAAAATAAACGCGGAGTTGTCAAATCGAAACCTTTTACTCACAGGAGCCCTGCCGCTCCCAGGCCGGCGCGTGCCCGGTCTGCTTGCGATAGGCGCGGTAGAAGGCGGAATAATCCCGAAAGCCCACCCGATAGGCCACCTCGGTGGCCGCCTCTCCGCTCTCAATAAGTCGCTGGGCCAGCAGGATGCGCTTGGTGGTAACGTAGGAGAGGAAGGTGTTCCCGGTATATTGCCGAAAGGCGCGGCAAAGGTGGTATTTGCTGACGAAAAAACGACGGGAAAGCTCCTCCAGGGAAAGGGGGGCGGACAGATTGGCGTTGATATACGCGATCACGTCGGACACCAGATTGCGCTGCGGAAGGGTGGGAGGCTCTGCGTGGGCGGTGCCCAGGAGCAGGAGCATCTGGGTGATCATGGAGCGAAGCAGGACCAGCCCCTCCGACGTGATAACGTACTCCTTCTCCTCCAAAAACCGCTCCAGGGTATCAAAGGATTCAAAGGTGTGGCGCAAGGCCTCGTCCACCCGCTCGGCAGAGAAATAGATCCCCACCCCCGTCACACTCTTATCGTTGGCAAAGGGGGCCAGGGTCCTGGGCGCGTCAAAGGGCGTGGCGTCGTCAAAATTGAGGACGTACCGCTCGTAGGGACAATCCTGATCGGGGCAAACGTAATGATATTCGTAAGGGGCCAACAGCAGCACGGTGTTGGGCAGCAGAGGGTATTCGGTTCCCTCCACAATGTAGCTTCCCCGCCCCCGCACCACGTAAATCACCTCGTAATAGGCGTGGCAATGACTCTCAAAGTTCTTGGGGTTGGGCGCCGGAGTTTCGGCATGGTGCAGATAGATGCGGGGACTTTCGGTTTTGACCTTCAGGCTCAAAAAAGCACCTCCCTTCTCTTTTCTGCCTTCAGTATAACAGAAAATAGCAAGATTTGCAATATCATTTGCAAAAAATGCAATTGAAATTTTAAAATATTGCCCTTATAATAAAGACAGAGTTATTTTGCGACCCAAATTTATATGGCAGAAAGGAACCACGTTATGAAACTTGGCGCACAGCTTTTTTCCCTTCGCAAATTCATCCAGACCCCCGAGGATATCCGCACCACCTTTGGGAAGGTCAAGGCCATCGGCTTTGAAAACGTTCAGTTCTCCGGTGGAGGCCCCATCGACGCCCACGAGCTCAAGGCCATTTCCGAGGAAACCGGTCTCCCCATCGTTTGCACCCACTCCTCTCCCGACCGCATCCTGAACGATACCGAGGCACTGATCGCCGAGCACAAGCTCTTTGGCTGTCCCGTCATCGGCTACGGTTGTATGCCCAAGGAGTTCCGCAAGGGTGAGCGGGACGTGATGGAGTTCTTTGAAGAGCTGAAGGCTCCCGTACAGAAGATCCTGGACAGCGGCCTGCGCTTTGCCTATCACAACCACGCCTTTGAGTTCGAGCTCAAAACGCCCGAGGGCGAGACCATCTACGACTATATGCTCCGCACCTGCACCGACTGGCAGTTTATTATGGATACCTACTGGGTGGAGTTTGCAGGCCACAGTGCCGTAGACTACATCGCAAAGATCGGTCCCGACCGTTTGACCAACATCCACTACAAGGACATGGCCAACACCCCCGAGCGGGAGATCTGCGCCTGCGGTACCGGCGTGCTGGACTTTGAAGCCATTACCCGCGCCTGCCTTGCCAACGGCGGCGTGGAAAACGTACTTATTGAGCAGGACAACGCCGTGAACTTTGACGATCCCTTTGGTCAGATGGCCACCGGCTTTGCTCACCTGCGCCCCATCATTCATTAATCACCCACAAGGAGAATTACTATGGCACAATTTTTGATCTCCGCCTTTGCCGACGAGGTCTCCCCCGAGCTGGAAAACCAGATCGCGGCCCTGCAACGCAACGGCATTGGCTACCTGGAGCCCCGCAACATCAGCGGCGGCATCCTGACCAAGACCGAGGAAGAGCTCCACGCCATCCGCGCCCGTTTGGACGAGGCCGGCATCGGCATCTCCTCCCTGGGCTCTCCCATTGGAAAATACAAGATCACCGATGACTTTGGTCCTCATCTGGAGGACTTCCGCAAGGCTATTCGCGCCTGCAAGATTTTGGGAACCCATCGGATGCGGATCTTCAGCTTCTTCGTTGATACCCCCGACCTGGCAACCTACCGGGACGAGGTGCACCGTCGGATGTCGATCCTTCTGGACGAGGCCGAAAAGGAGGGCATCCTCCTCTGCCACGAGAACGAATCCAAGATCTACGGTCAGAATCCCGCCGAGGTGACCGATCTGCTCACCACCCATCCCCGCATGAAGGGCATCTTTGACGCCGCCAACTTTGTGCGCGAGGGACAGGATCCCGTGGCGGGCATTGACGCCACCCTCCCCTCCCTGGAATACGTTCACGTGAAGGACGCCACCTATCCCGACCGCAAGATCTGGCCCGCAGGCATGGGACAGGGCGGCTACGAGGAGGTCCTGAAAAAGGTGGACGCCGCCTACGACGGCACCGTGTTCCTGACCCTGGAACCCCATCTGTTCGTTTTTGACGCCTACAAATCCATTGACAGCCACAAGCTGAAGGTAGGCGTACTCTACGATTCCCCCGATGCCGCCTTTGACGGCGCGGCAACCCACCTGAAAAATCTTTTGACCAAGCTTGGTTATCACGAGGAGGAAAATAAATTATGGAAAAAGTAAGATACGGTATTGTTGGCGTTGGTAACATGGGTACCTCCCACGCCAAGAAATTTCTCGACGGAAAAGTAGAAAACGGTGTTCTCACCGCCGTCTGCGACCTCAAGCCCGCGAAACTGGAGGCCATTCACGCCCTGGAGTTTGCCGGTGCCGCCGACATCGCAACCTTTACCGACTATAAGGAAATGTTCGCAAGCGGCCTCTGTGACGCGGTCATCGTTGCCGTTCCCCACTACTTCCATCCCCCCATTTCCATCGACGCCATGAACGCAGGGCTCCACGTCATTTGTGAAAAGCCCGCCGGCGTTTACACCAAGCAGGTCAAGGAAATGAACGCCGTGGCCGAGAAATCCGACAAGCTCTTTACCATGATGTTCAACCAGCGCACCAACTGCCTCTACCGCAAGATGCACGAGATGGTGCACAACGACGAGCTGGGTGAGATCAAGCGCGTAAACTGGATCATCACCGACTGGTACCGCTCCCAGAGCTACTACGATTCGGGCGACTGGAGAGCCACCTGGCGCGGCGAGGGCGGCGGTGTTCTGTTCAATCAGTGTCCCCACCAGCTCGACCTGCTCCAATGGGTCACCGGCATGATGCCCTCCCGCGTGCATACCTTCTGCCACTTTGGCAAATGGCACGATATTGAGGTAGAGGACGACGTGACCGCATATCTGGAATACGAAAACGGCGCAACGGGTGTCTTCGTCACCTCCACCGCCGATGCTCCCGGCACCAACCGCTTTGAAATCCTTGGCAACAAGGGAAAGCTGGTGTGCGAGAACAACACCCTGACCTTCTACAAGCTGGAAATGCCCGAGCGTGAGTTCAACGCCACCTACAAGGGCGGCTTCGGTTCTCCCAAAAAGGAGATCATCCAAGTGGAGACCGACGGAGAGAATCCTCAGCACGTGGGAATCCTCAACAACTTCTCCAACGCCATTCTGGGTCTGGAGCCTCTGTTCGTGAACGGCACCGAGGGTCTGCGCGGCGTAGAACTGATGGATGCCATGCTCCTTTCCACCTGGTTGGGCAAAACCGTCTCCCTCCCCATTGACGACGATCAGTACCTGGAGGAGCTGAACAAGAGAATTGCTACCGGACGCAAAAAGGAAGGCGTGGACGTGGTGCTGAACACCGACGGAACCTACGGCTCCAAATAAACCCATTAAAGCAAAGGAAACAATACGGCTATGAAACAAGCTTTCCGGGTTGCCGTCATTGGCTGCGGTGCCATTTGCGGCAATCATATCCAAGGGCTTCTGTCCGCAGAGCAGCAGATCTGCGCACTCTGCGACGTGGATCTCTCCCAATGCGAGAGGATCATGGAAAAATACGGGCTTCCGGATCTTCCCGTTTACACCGATTATCTGCAACTGCTGGACGCCGAGCGTCCCGATGCCGTGCATATCTGCACCCCTCACTATCTCCACGCCGAAATGACGGTTGCGGCTCTGGAGCGTGGGATCCACGTGCTTTGTGAAAAGCCCATGGCCATTTCCCACGAGCAGCTGGATCGGGTATTGGCAGCCGCCAAGCGCAGCACCGCCCAGCTGGGCGTTTGTATGCAGAACCGCTACGAGCCCACCATCCTGCGCGCCAAGGAGCTGGCACAGTCCGAGGGCATCCGCGCCGCCTACGGCGACGTGGTTTGGAAGCGGGACGCCGACTACTACGCCTCGGGCGATTGGCGCGGCACCTGGCGAGAGGAGGGCGGCGGCGTGATGATCAATCAGGCCCTGCACACCCTGGATCTTTTGCAATGGATCTGCGGTATGCCCGAGCGGGTGGTGGCACACATTGCCAACGACCACCTGCCCGGTGTGATCGAGGTGGAGGACACCGCTGTGGCGCATTTTTCCTGCCCCAACGGCAGCTCCTTCCACTTCTTTGCCACCACCGCCTGCGGTGCCACCTTCCCCGCCCATCTCCGCTTCTATCTCAACTCCAAAAAGAAGCTTCACGCCGAGGCCTCCCAGCTGATCCTGGACGGCGAGGTCCTGTTCTCCAAGAGCAGTGGCGATGCCCACGGCAAGGCGGTGTGGGGCGCGGGGCACACCCTTTTGATCTCGGACTTCTACCGTTGTATTGGCGAAGGAATTCCCTTCCCCATTCACGGCGAGGAGGCCGCCAAGGTCATCCGTTTGATCCTGGCGATGTACGGATCCAACGGTGCTCCCATTTCCCTTTGATTTCCCATCGAATGAAATAAAAAAATAAAGAAAGGATTCGCGCTTATGAAAATGACGTTTCGCTGGTACGGAGAGGGCGACAGCATTCCCCTTTCCTACATTCGTCAGATCCCCGGCATGAGCGGCGTGGTTACCGCCGTTTACGACATCCCCGTAGGAGAGGTCTGGCCCATGGATCGCATCCTCCGCCTCAAGGAGCTTTGTGATCAGAACGGGCTGGAAATGGAGGTTATTGAAAGCGTCCCCGTCCACGAGGACATCAAGCTGGGACGTCCCACTCGCGACCGCCTCATTGCCAACTACGCCGAGACCATTCGCAATCTGGGCAAGGTCGGCGTCAAGTGCATCTGCTACAACTTTATGCCCGTGTTCGACTGGCTCCGCACCAATCTGCACACCGTGGCTCCCGACGGCTCCAACTCCCTTTCCTACTGCCACGACGAGCTGATGCGTCTGGATCCCCACGATCTGCATCTGCCCGGCTGGGACGAGAGCTACACCTCGGACGAGCTCAATACTCTGTTGGATTCCTACAAGGATATGAGCCACGACACCCTCTTTGACAATTTGGTTTATTTCCTGAACGGAATCATGCCCGCCTGCGACGAGACCGGCATCAATATGGCCATTCACCCCGACGACCCGCCGTGGGATATGTTCGGTCTGCCCCGCATCATCACGGGCATGGAAAGCTACAACAAGCTCTTTACGGCCGTTCCCAATCCTCACAACGGCATCACCCTTTGCACCGGCTCCCTGGGCGCGGGACGCGGCAACGATATGGTAGCCATGGCGCGTCTTCTGGCTCCCCGTTCCTACTTCGCCCACCTGCGTCAGATCAGACACGAGGGCGAGCTCGACTTCTGCGAGAGCGGACACCTGACCGAGAGCGGAAGCCTGGATATGTTTGGCATTGTGAAAGCCCTTGTGGAGAGCGGCTTTGACGGCTACGTCCGTCCCGACCACGGACGCAACATCTGGGGCGAGGACGGCAAGCCCGGCTACGGACTGTACGACAGAGCCCTGGGCGCGACCTATCTCTACGGTCTCTTTGAGGCTGTGGAAAAAATGAGATAAAATGCGTTTTTCCGACCATCACGGCATCTACGAAAGCTTTACCAAGGATCCCGCCGTGGTCCGTCTTGGCAACACCTATTTTCTTTATTTCAGCTCCTGGATCCCGGGAGAGACGCCCGACTCCAAAAAACGCCTGACCGTTGGCATTGCCACATCAAAGGATATGGAACGCTGGGAGTTCTTCGGCTTCCTCCCCTTGGAGCAGGAATGCGAGAAAAAAGGCATCGGTGCCCCCGGGGCATACCTGGAAAACGGCGTAGTTCATCTCTTTTACCAAACCTACGGAAACAAAGAGAAAGACGCCATCTGCCACGCCACCTCCACCGACGGTATCCACTTCCAAAAGGATCCCACCAATCCCATCTTCTCTCCCTCCACCGACTGGTGCTGCGGGCGAGCCATTGACGCCGACGTGGTGGCCTTTGGGGACAAGCTGTTCCTCTATTTTGCCACCCGCGACAAGGATTTTAAGATCCAGATGCAGGGATGTGCCTATGCGCCTCTGTATTCGGATTACTCCCGCACGCAATGGACGCAAGCCGTCAACGCTTCTGTTTTGACCCCCGAGCAACCTTGGGAAGGTGCTTGTATTGAAGCCGCGGCAACGTTGGTTCATAACAACAAAATCTATATGTTCTACGGCGGCTCCTACAACTGCACGCCCCAGCAGATCGGCTACGCGGTATCCGAGGACGGCGTGCATTTTGAAAAGCCTTTGGAGGCCCCCTTCCTCCCCTGTGGAAAGGAAGGCGACTGGAACGCGTCCGAGTCGGGACACCCCTATGTCTTTGAAGACGCGGACGGAAAAATCTATCTCTTTTATCAAGGAAGCCCCGACGGGGGCAAGACCTGGATCCTCTCCCGCTGTGAGATCGGCTTCCGGGAGGACGAGCCCTATATCATTCAATTCTTCAACGAATCTACTACGGAGGAACGAAAATGAAATTACCCTACAAAATTGACCTGAGCGGCAAGGTTGCCGTGGTAACCGGTGCCGGCGGCATCCTGATGAGCGAATTTGCCCGCGCCCTGGCAGAATGCGGCGCCAAGGTAGCGCTCCTGGACATCAACGCCGAGGCGGCAGAAGCCGTTGCCGCAAGCATTGGAGAGAACGCTCTGGCCGTTCCCACCAACTGCCTGGACAAGGCCAGCATTGAAGCGGCCTACGAAAAGATCACCGCCACCTTTGGCCCGGTCAACTTCCTGATCAACGGTGCCGGCGGAAACAATCCCCGCGCCACCTGCGACAACGAGATCATGACCCCCGACACCGAGGGCCTGAAAACCTTCTTTGATCTGGAGGAGAGCGGACTGAAGTTCGTCTTTGACCTGAACATCACCTCGGCCTTCCTGGTAACCCAGGTCTTTGCCAAGGACATGGTCAAGACCGGAGGAAACATCATCAACATTTCCTCCATGAACGCCTTCCGTCCCCTGACCAAGATCCCCGCCTACAGCGCGGCCAAGGCAGGCATCTCCAACTTTACCCAGTGGCTGGCCGTTCACTTTGCCCCCTGCGGCATCCGCGTGAACGCCATTGCTCCCGGCTTCTTTGTCACCAACCAGAACCGTGCCCTCCTCTTTACCGAGGACGGACAGCCCACCGCGAGAACCAATAAGATCCTGAACGCCACTCCCCAAAAGCGCTTTGGTGAGGTCAGTGATCTGATCGGTACCCTTCTCTGGCTGGCAGACGATGCCTCCAGCGGCTTCGTTACCGGCGTGGTCGTACCCGTGGACGGCGGCTTCGCGGCGTATAGCGGAGTTTAATGGAATAAAAAAGAGAATGTGGGGGAACCTTTTTTACAAAAAAGGTTCCCCCACACCCCTTCCTAAAAACTTTCAAAAGGGTTTTATATCAACCTATAAGTAGAACACACGCCGTTACGTGGCTTCTCGCAAGGATGATCACAGATAACCCGGTAGGGGCGAAAGCCGCAAGCGGCGGTTCGCCCGCGGGCGTTCAAAGAACGCCCCTACGGACACACAAACGAAATTCGGCAGAGATGTTGTTTTCTTTGCCGATTGGTATTCCAATGAGAGTAATAGAAAACCGGAGCTTCCGCAAACCGTTCGGAAGCTCCGATTTTTTATATCCTGATCAGATCAACTGATCGGCGCGCAGGCGCAGACGTCCTTTGGCGGTGGTTCCGTCAAAGGCGCGCAGAATGTAGCGTCCGTGTCCTCGAATGGAGAGCACCGTTGGCGGCGTGAGCACAAGATCGGTGCGCTCCACCACCTCGTATTCCACCTCGACCCGTCCTGCGCGAATCGCCGTTTGTGCCGCCTCCCGGGAGGCGTTGATCAGGGCCGCCACCACGCAATCCAGACGCGCCGACGCCACGGTGTCGCTGATGGGACGGTAGCTTCTTCCATCGGTAAAGCTCTCATCCAAAACACAACGGGAGCACCGCACGGCATCGTTGGCCGCCTTTTGCAGATGCTCGGTCAAAAAGGTTGCCACCGTGGGCGTACAGAACAAAATGGCCGCATGGTCATTCTGCACCGCAATGTCCCCCAAGGCATCCCGTTCCAAACCAAGATGCAAAATAGCACCAAGATAATCCCGATGGGTCAGGGTGCGGAATTTGCTCCCCGTGATCCGCAGGGCGCAGACCTCCTCGGAGATCCACTCCTCCAGCAGAGCGCAAAGCTCCTCCGCCCGGCATTGATGCAGAGGACCGCTCAGGCAGGTCAGCAGATAATCGGGCAACAGAAAGAGGGTTGCCCGCTCGGCGTCCTCGTAGCCGCCCCAAAACCAGGCCTGCTCCCATGCCCCCCGTTGCCGAAGCAAGATCTCGGCGCGTCGCCGCTCCAGAGGGGTAAGAAAGGACAACGCCATGACCATTCCCTTTTCACATCCCGCCACCGCGTCCTCCAGCCGCGCCTGCAAAAGAGGACGGCCAACCGATTCGCTCCCGCCGCTCATAGGGCGGTAAAGAGCATTTGGATCACCATGAGCAACAACCAGGTGATCATAAAGGGAACGTCCAGAGGAACGCCCTGAAACCAATTCATGCGCTCGCACAGGCGACGCACGGGCAAAATGATGGGCTCGGTGACCACATACAGGATCTCCGAGATGCGCCACTCCCGCATGGGATCAAACCAGCCAAGGATCGCGCGCACCAGGAGTGCAATGTCAATGATGTCGATAAAGATCAGCACGAACTGCTGAATAAAATAAAGGATTGCATCTGCAACCATAATTACCGATTCCCCTCCTTATGGGTAGCATTGGGATAAAACGGGCTGTCCCAAATCAACGATTGGAGACAGCCCCTGTTGCGCGGCAAGAGAGATTAAACCTCCTCTGCCACAGCCGTGTCGTACACTTCCTCATATTCCTCTTCTACGCTCTCGTCCTTTGCGGGGGCCTCGGCGGGCTCCTCCTGGGCAAAGCCGGAAATGTCCACCCCGGCGGGAGAAACAACGATGGTATTTTTATTGGTCTTGATCATTTCGCCACCCAATACATAGGCAACGCCGGCCAGGAAGTCCACCAGGCGGCGGGCCTGCTCCTTGGTCAGGTTGGCGATGTCCAGCAGGACGATGCAGCCTTCCTTCAGCTTATCCGCGATCTTGGTAGCCTCGGTGTGGCTCTTGGGCTGCAGGAGCTTGAGAGATACCTTGTCGGCGGAAACGGGATGGATCTCGGGATCCTTGCGTGCGGGGCTATTCAAAGCGGAGATCTGCGCCTCGGCATCCTCACCGGGCATCTCCATTTTCAGATCGTCGGGAATCACATAAATATCCTCGTAATCCTCTTCTACGTCTGCGGGGTCATTGCGAATAAATCTCTTCAGCACATTCATTTTGTGTTCCTCCTCTTTTTTCCTCAATATATTTTCCAAAAATTTAAAACGATGCTCAATCCGACTCCCGTCGGGCAAACAGGGCGTTGCCGACGCGGATCAGATCGGCCCCCTCCTCAATGGCGGCCTCAAAGCTATCGGACATTCCCATAGAAAGTAAGGGTCTACCTATATTATGAAGTGTTTTTTGCCAAATGTCAAGACATTGCCGAGAAGTTTTTTGAAAATATTTTTGATACTCCTCTTTTTTGTCGCATTTTGGCGCCATGGTCATAAATCCGCGCAAACGCAGGTGCGGATAGGCGGCCAACCCTTGACAGAACACGGCCACGTCCTGCGGCAACAGACCGCTTTTGTTCTCCTCACAGCCGCTGTTGATCTCCACCAGCACGTCCATAATCAAGCCGTGCTTTGCCGCCTGCTTTTCGATCTCCTCGGCAAGCCCCACCGAATCCAGAGAGTGGATCATGCAGACCTTGTCGATGATATATTTGACCTTGTTTCGCTGTAGCTTGCCGATGAAATGGATCCGCAGATCCTCCCGATCCAGGGCGTCCCATCGCTCCAGCAGCTGCTGGACCCGATTCTCCCCCACGTCGCGGATACCGAGGACGCGGTGCAGATAATTGACGTGCTCGGCATCGGTATATTTAATGGCCGCCACCAGGGTAACCTGCTCCCGGCCGCTACGCTCCAAAGCCCCCCGGATCCGCTCCCGGATCTCGGCCAAATTCCGATCCATGTATGATAGATCCTGCATCAGTACACCTTCCCGTCGTATAGATTCGTTCCGTACGTAATCATAATATCGTACAGATCCAAGTAGCCGTCCCGTCCACCGTTTTCGGCTACCATGCAGTAACCGTCCCCCTCGTAGAGGATCTCGATGCGGCGGAAATAAACGGTGCTGTCACGAAAAATATAAACGCCCCGTTCTCCCTCCCGCGTTATCAATGCCGCGGCAGGAACGTAGTAGCCCTCGGTACTGCCCATAACCACCTCCACCGCCTGACTGCGCCGATAGGAGAACCAGGTGGGCAGCTCGTCGGAGCGAAAGACCGCAATGCATCCACCGTTGGTTTTGGGAATCAGCCGCTGACAGGTCATGGTCAGCGCGGCACCGTCCGCGGTGGGAAATTGCAAACGATACAGCTGCTCGTTCTCAAACCACGACGCCGAGCAATCCAGCTCCACCGCCAGGTACCAGGTGTAGCCGTAAACCATTTTTCCCACGGTAGTGGCCGTTTCCTGTATGGTGGGGGCTGCCTGCTTCAAGTGCTCCAGGGATTCCTCGGTCAGCCCCTCCAGAGCCTCGGCAGTAAAGAGGGATTCATAGCCGTCCACGTAAGTACGGTCATAGAAATATCCCGAGGATAGGGTGTTCTGCACCGTGGTACAATTCCCAAGCAGCAGGGCGTCCCGCTCCCGGGTCAAGGCGGTGATCATGTCCTCCATGCCCTGGGTCTTTCCTGTCAGAAGTCCGTATTGGTTCAGGCGCACCAGCATTTCGTCCGAAATAGCACCGAGAGCACTCCAATCCCCTTTGGCAATGGTTTGTTGCATTTGCAGATACAGTGCCGCCGCCTCGGTTTTATATTTGTCGGCCATGCTCAAGGGCGTTCCCGCGGGAAGCCGACTTGCCGTCAGCACACCCAGGGCGCGATTCAGGCGATCCAACCGAGCCTGTGCTTCGGCACGCTCCTCCGGAGCATAGCCGTCCCACACCTGGGCCAGGATCGCGTTCTTTTCCACTTTATTTCCGTTGGACTCGGTGGCATTGACCACTCCTTGCGCCGGTACCGACAGCACCTGCTCCTGACGGAACAGATAGGCCTGCCCACTCTCCAGACGCACGTCGGTGATCTGCCGTACCGGGGTGGTCAGAAGTCCGCCGGTGGAGGACCCCGCCACGTGATAAACCGTGTAAACGATCAAACCCGCCAGAAGCAAAAAAGCCGAAAATTTGATGAGATATTTTTTTAAAAACTCCCGCCGTGTCACGGCCTCCTCCCTTCCCGCGCGGTACTACTGCCGCCGTGTTGCCAGCCGCAGAGTCTCCTCTAAGATCTCCCCAAAGGGACGCAGAACGCCCTCCCGGGTCATATCCAACCACTGTACGTAATCCTTGGCACCAAACCAGGTCATTTGCCGCTTGGCATAATGACGGGTGGCCAGCTTGAGGCGTTCCACCGCCGCGTCCAGGGATTCCTTTCCTTGCAAATAGCCCAGCAATTCTTTATATCCAATCGCCTGCGCCGCCGTGGCGTTGCGCTCAAACACGCCTCGCTTCCAAAGGGCCTCGGTCTCCTGCAACAGCCCCTGCTCCAGCATTTGCTCCACCCGCGCGTCAATGCGGCGGTAGAGAATCTCCCGCTCGGGATAACGCAATCCGATGACACGGGGGGCATAGGGAGACTTGATCTCTTGGGACCGCCGATCGTACTCGGTCTTGGTCACCCCCGTGGTGTAATAGATCTCCAGTGCCCGCGCCACCCGCTTGACGTTGTTGGGGTGGGTTTTGGCCGCGCTCTCGGGATCCACCGCCTCCAGCCGCTGATGCAACGCCGGGTTACCGTGGGTAGCGGCAAAAGTCAGTAGCTCCTCCCGCAGAGCGGGGTCCGACGCCGACTCCTCCGGGAGTCCGCCGCGCAAAAGACTGTCCAGATAAAGCCCCGTGCCTCCGCAAACGATGGGGAGCTTGCCCCGCGCCGCGATGTCCTCTACCGCGCGTTGCGCCAGGGGAACGTAATCGGCGCAGGAAAAGGCGATCTCGGGGTCGGCAACGTCGATGAGGTGATGGGGTACGCCAAGGGTCTCCTCCTCCGAGGGCTTGGCGGTGCCGATATTCATGCCCCGATAGATCTGCATGGAATCGCAGGAAATGACTTCCCCGCCCAATTCCTTGGCCAGAGCCACGGACAACGCCGTTTTTCCACTCGCCGTAGGTCCAACAACGGCAAGGAGCACTTGCTGATTCGTCACCGTTGCCTCCTCCTGTTTCTCAATTTTTCAAAATAGGGATTATTCCTTGGATGGTTTGGCAGAGCCGTGATGCTCCGCCGTGTCGCGTCCCACCGTAAAGGGAATGGCATTCTCACGCACCATTTGACGCAAGAAGATATTGATTGCCGTGGAGAGATCGAGTCCCAGATCCGCCAGCAGCTCCTGCGCCTTGGTTTTCACGTCGGCATCGATACTGACGTTGGTGGAAACCTTTGCCATAACATCACGCTCCTTTCCTCCCTATTATACCATAGTCTTCCATGCTTGTCAATATGTTATACACAACATTTTTACAATTTCTGCTATATTTATGCGCATATTATGCGCATATTGCAAGCATATAGAGACAAAAAAGCCCGAGGATTTTCATCCTCGGGAAAAATCGCGTTGGATTTTAAATTTTATCACAAAGAATATCCGTGCAGAGCGCGTCAAGACGGCCCTGCACCCTGTTCGCGCAGGCAAGCAGGTCATCTTCATGTTGATACAACGCCATTCTCATCGTATCAAGCATCGAAAGCTGAACCGATTTCACCAGATCAACCCTTTCTGCTCTACGCTTCTTTCCTTGATCCGTAAGATCATCATAAATCTTTTTGTAAAAGCTCAAGAGCTGTTGATTGGTGGTCTCGTGACACTTGACTACGTCCGCAATTCCCTGTGCCTTGGCTTGTGCGCCGAGGTCTCCGGGACCTTCCGATTTGACGTTCCCAAGCTTCGCAAGTGCCTCTTGAATATGCCTATTATCGTCAAAAATCTTTTCGATCTGTCCTAAAATGTACGCCACTGTGGGCTGATCGTTTTGTTCTACATCGGTAGCGGTAGTATGGTTATGTTCTTCCATGGTTTGATCCTCCAAATTATGATTTGGCGGACACGCAAGGCATATTTTATTTTCATCTACAAAGCGTGCCCTGCCTGATTTAACAAGCCCCTTTGCCCTCTTTGGGTAGGTCGCTTCATACTCGTTTCCTTGCTCATCTACTACAATTACGTTTTTTTCGATGGGTGTCTTCCCCCTTGCATTTTATTTGCATTTTTTGCGAATTCCGTTTTTTGTTATGGGTGCCGTCCCCCATTCGCAAGATTATTGTACCATGAAGAAATCATTTTGTCAACAGGTTGAGATTTTTTTGCATAAACATTGTGAAAATTCTTTCGTTGGGGCGTGCATTGCACGTCCGCGGACGACCGATGGTCGCCCCTACAGTGTGGTTTTTCATTTATTCTATAAACATCGCGTCGCCGAAGCTGAAGAACCGATACTCCTCCTCCACCGCCGTGTGATAGGCCTCCATCACCTTTTCCCGGTTGTAGAAGGCCGACACCAACATGAGAAGGGTGCTTTCGGGCAGATGGAAATTGGTGATCAGGGCGTCCACCGCCTTAAAGCGGTAGCCGGGATAGATGAAGATCCCCGTGTCGCCGCTCATGGCGGGAATGTGTCCGTTCTCCTCTGCCACCGACTCGATGGTGCGGCAGGAGGTGGTTCCCACGCAGATCAAGCGTCCCCCCTTGGCCT
The DNA here is from genome assembly GCA_017451915.1 of Clostridia bacterium. Classification (GTDB taxonomy): domain Bacteria; phylum Bacillota; class Clostridia; order Oscillospirales; family CAG-272; genus UMGS1865. The sequence continues at coordinate 61,544 of JAFTNJ010000002.1, read as the reverse complement.
TTCGCTCGTTGATGATTCGCGCGCTTTCTTCGGGCACCGAGAAAAACTCGGTGTGCATGATATGGTCGTTAATGTTGTCGGCTTTCACGGGGCGGAAGGTGCCAAGTCCCACGTGAAGCATAACCGGGGCGATGGCAACGCCCTTTTCCTTGATCTTCTGCAACAGCTCGGGGGTAAAATGCAATCCCGCCGTGGGCGCTGCCGCCGAGCCCTCCTCCCGGGCATAGACTGTTTGGTAGCGGTCGTTGTCCTTGAGCTGCTCGGTGATATAGGGCGGCAGGGGCATCAGGCCGATGACCTGCAGGATCTCGTAAATATTGGCGTATTTTTCATGATCGTAGGAAAAGCGGATCAGGCGGTTGCCCTCCTCCACAATGTCGATCACCTCGCCCACCAAAGCTCCGTTGCCAAAGATGCTCTTCATACCAATGCGGGCACGCTTGCCGGGCTTGACCAGACACTCCCAGGTGTCCAGCTCCCGCTGACGCAGAAGAAGTAGCTCCACGGCGGCCTCCTCCCGTCCCTCGGCGTGTCCGTACAGGCGCGCGGGGATCACCTTGGAATCGTTGATCACCAGCACGTCCTCGGGATTCAGGTAGTCCAGAATATCAAAAAACTGCTTGTGCTCCAGGGTCCCGTTCTTTCGGTCCAACACCATCAGGCGGGATTCGTCCCGCTTCTCCATGGGGTGCTGGGCGATCCGCTCCTGGGGCAGATCGTAGTAAAAATCCGAGGTTTTCAGATCGGTTATGGGCTTTTCGTTGATAATGGCGTTGTTCATGTCTCTATCCCTTTTTGTAACTTTTGGTCCTCACACGCATATTCTGCTATGGGAACCGCTCTTATTGTCCTCTATTTTATCATATCTTCCCCGGGTTTTCAACCGCTATTTGTAAACACACGAAAATATTTTTGAACCATTTTTGGGAAGGAGAATCCCCATGAGTCTTCACAAGCCAACTCTCTTTCACGGGGTCGCCACCGCCCTGATCACCCCCTTTCGCAACGGCAACGTGGATTACGATGCCTTTGCCGCCCTGATTGAGACCCAGATCGCCGGGGGCGTGGATGCCCTGGTGGTGGCCGGAACCACCGGCGAGGGTGCCACCCTGACCTACGCCGAGCATCACGACCTCATCGCCTTTGCCAAGGAGCGCATCGGCGGACGCCTCCCCCTTTTGGCGGGCTGCGGCTCCAACTCCACCGCCCGCGCTGTGGAGCTGGCTCAAAACGCCTGCGAGGCAGGAGCCGACGGTCTTTTGGCAGTCACCCCCTACTACAACAAGGCCTCCCACCAGGGGCTTCTGCTCCACTACAATGCCATTGCCAACGCCGCCAACCGCCCCCTCATCCTTTACAACGTCCCCTCCCGCACCGGCGTTTCCCTGACCATGGAGGAATACCGCGCCCTGGCCAAGCATCCCACCATTGTGGGAGTAAAGGAGGCCTCGGGAGATCTGGGTCTTTTGGAGGCACTGGTCTCCGAATGCCGCGACGATCTGGACGTCTACGCCGGCAATGACGACCAATTCCTCCCCGCCCTCAAGCTGGGAGCCGTGGGGCTGGTATCGGTCTGCTCCAACCTGTTCCCCCTGGAAATGAACGAGATCTACCGCTTATTCGTTCAACAAAACCTCCGTCTGGCCGAGCAGAGAGCGCGGGGACTGCTTACAAAGCAAAGGGCACTCTTTTGGGAGGTCAATCCCATTCCCGTCAAATACGTGGCCTCCCTCCTTGGAATTTGCGCTCCCGAATACCGTTTGCCCCTCTGCCCCCCCGCCCCCGACACCTGCAAGCGGCTGCAAAAGCTGTTCCTATGAAAATAAAAAAGCCCTTCTGCTATGCATCTTTAGCGAAGAAATAACTAACACCACCGAAGAATTTTCTTTGGTGGTATTTTTGTCGGCGCGAACTTACGAAAGGATCCCTCCGGGAGGGAGCTGTCAGCGCAGCTGACTGAGAGAGCGCGCGTTACAATAAAAACTCGCTTAAGCTTAAAGTCTCGCGGGCTCCTTCCACCACTTCGTGGTCCCCCTTCCTCCCGGAGGAAGGCTTTTGTGCGCGGTACTTTTGCTGATAGTGAGTTTGGACATCTACCCGAGTTGGCGCAGTGGCCAGTCACGCGCTATGCTTGTCCCAGACACAAGCGTCGGAAAAAACTTTTTTAATCTGGTATTATAGTCATCAATTGCATGTCTTCTTTCCAACCAAACAGTGATTTTTATTACGAATTAAAACTCGAAGTATCCAACGAATCGCTTTACCTTTTATCGTAAATATGCTATAATATAATCATCCAAGAGAAGGAGGAGCCTATTATGTCAATGGGAAAGAATATTGCTTATTTCAGAAAAAGAAAAAGATATACGCAAGAGGAATTAGGGCAACGACTCGGCGTAACCAATCAGGCGATATCAAAATGGGAATTGGAAATCTCTATGCCGGATGTAATGATACTTCCTCGAATCGCTACCGCACTTGATGTCACCTTAGATGATTTGTTTACGGAACGAATCGTTCCATCCATACAGGAGGAATCGCACGTTTTCAATATGGATGCTGTTCACGATTTCCCAAAAGCTGCACAAGCGATCATAATTGACTCCCTGTGCAATCAAACGAATTTAGTGAATTGTAATTCATGGGATTTTTTGAAAGCAGAACAGAATCCTTCTACGAAAAAGTACGACCGAATAAAGCAGTTTTACACAATATGTTGTTTATCCGACACCACAGGCGCCACCTTTATTTCTAATGCTCTCACCGTGATTGATTCCGGTATGACACCGACTGATATCGGTTCAATATTTGAAAAGCCGGAAGTTGCATCTGGTATTAAGAAGTTATCGGATGCAAATGTAAGACAAGTTCTTTCACATATTTGCAACGAGTATTTTCAGAGTTCGGCACCGTTTGACTGTAAAGACCCCGAATACTTTACAATCGATATTGAGCCAAATGAATTATCCCGTTCCATTGGAATTTCCACAGAGGATGTATTGGAAGCTTTGGAAAAATTGATATCTCTGCACATCGTAGAACTGGAAACGAATAACGGAGCACATTATCTACTCCACAAAGTCAAAGCGGTTGAAACCGCCGTAACTTTCCGATTGATTGAGAGACTCATTCATAATGAAGCAGGATTCGGTTGTGGTGAGTTTTTAGCACTGACCCAACATTAAGCTGACTCGAATGCTTTTTCGCCCCGCCTCGTGCGGGGCCGTTTTCTTTGCTTTCTGCATGTAGTCATGATCACCAGCCGTACTGGTGGCTTGCACAAGCCCCCTTGGGGCATTCCACACGCAGAGCCTATAGGCTCGTCGAACACTCCGCCACTTGCGGCAATTGCCCCACCGCCACAGATGTGGCCCATATCTAACCCAAGCCTTCCCCAGTGGGGGAATGGTGTCATATGTCGCAAGCGACAAGTGCCGGATGAGGTGTCCTTAACGATAACGAAAAGTAACTCCTCATCCACCGCTAACGCGAGAACCCCCAAAGCTCGCAAGCTCGCTTCGGGGAACCCCGCCGCGGTGCCCCTTCTCCCGCAGGAGAAGGCTACTTGACTCCTCGCTTTGCTCGGATAAATAACCTCGGCAAAGCGAAAGCTTTTTGGTACCACCGGCACTGCCGGTGGTTTTCGTTTTAAAAAAAGCCACCACTTCAAAGTGGTGGCTGAATTTAATTTTACTGCTAATTTTGCAGATTCTCCCCTTGTTTTTTTCTTCCGGGCGTGCTATAATAAGGCGAAATCAAAGCAAAGGACGGTTCTATTATGGAACGATTGATAAAAACGGGAGTCCTCTCCCTGGAGCACGCAGGCACCCACCGCGCAGAACGCATTGGCGTTGGCTTTGAAAAGCTGGATCGCGGTGTTTTTCACCCCGAAAAGGCCTACGACCCGGTAGGCAACCTGGGGGTGCATTGGGTACGGATCCAATCGGGCTGGGCACGCACCGAGACCGAGAAGGGCGTGTACCATTTTGAGTGGCTGGACGACATTGTAGATAATCTCATTGCCAGAGGAACCGAGCCCTGGATCTGTTTGTGCTACGGCAATCCCCTCTATTCCGCCCACGCCGCCCCCATTTTTGGTGCCGTCGGCTGTCCTCCCATCGAAACCGAGGAGGAGCGCGAGGGCTGGCGCAATTACGTGGACGCCACGGTGCGTCACTTTGCGGGACGGGTGCGCTGGTTTGAGATCTGGAACGAGCCGGATATGAAGTATGCCTGGCGACACTCCTGGGACGTGGATACCCACACCCCCAACGCCGCCGAGTACGGTGCCTTTTGCGTGGCCACCGCCAAGGTGATCCGCAACGCCAATCCCGAGGCCAAGATCATGGGACTGGCAGTCTCCCACTCCTACGACCTCACCTATATCAGCACCGCCTTCCAGCAGGGCATGGGAGACGTGATCGACGCGGTCACCTTCCACGTCTACGCCATTGACGATACTCTGCGCCCCACCTTCATCCGCACCCTCCGCGCCCTGGTGGACCAATACAATCCGAAGATCGCTCTGATCCAGGGAGAAGCCGGTGCCCAGACCCGGGGCGACGGAGCCGGAGCCATGCACAGCTGTGCCTGGGATACCGCCAAGCAGGTCAAATACCTCCTGCGCGGCACCCTGCACGATCTGGCGGGCGGCGTGCTCTTCAGCTCCTATTTTACCACCGTGGATATGATCGAAGCCCAGTTTGGCAAGGTGGGCCATGTGAACACCTATCTGGACTACGGCTACTTTGGTCTTTTGAGTGCCGACTTTGACGAGAACGGCGTGGCCACCGGAGAATACCGTCCCAAGCCCTCCTTCCGCACCATGCAGGTGCTCTGCGAGATCTTCCGCGGAGACTTTACCTCCGTAGATCTTCCCATTCGCCGCACGGTCAAGGCCTCCCGCTGGGTCCACGACACCGACTGCACCGACCGTACGGTTTGTATGTACGGCTTCCGCCGTCCGGGCGGTGGCGCGGCTCTGGCCTACTGGAACTCCACCCAGATCCTTTCCACCACCTACGCCGGCACCATCTCCTTTGAGGTGGCCGCGCTGGATCTGACCCGGGTTCGACTGATCGACCTGGCCGACGGCAGCATTTATTCGATTCCCGAAAAGATGTGGGTCGACAAGGGCAACGGTTGCGTGGAGCTGACAAACATTCCCCTGACCGATTCTCCTCTGCTTTTGACCTTTGGTGACTTTCTGCCTGCGGACGCAGATATAAAGGAGATGGAATGAATTATCTCGCACTTGCCATAGGTCTTTTGGCCGTCTTCTTTTACATGCTGGGCTACCTGCAAAAGAAAAAGAAGAACATTCTGCTCCTGAATCTGACCTCCCGTTTGCTCTATATCCTGCAGTATCTGCTGCTGGGGGCGTTTTCGGGAGCGGTGCTGGACGTTGCGGGTGCCATCTCCACCGTAGTGGCAGGACGGAAAAACACGCCCTTTATAAAAAAGCACCTTTGGATCGTGATTGCGGCGGTCAACGTCCTGATTCTGGGCTCGGGAATCTACGTACAGATCCTGACCAAGGATCCCCTGGGCGTCCTCCCCATTGTTGGCGTGCTTTGCCACATCAACGCCTTTTGGTTTGAGAAGGAACGCAACGTGCGGCGGCTCTCGATTCTGGGCTCTCCCTTCTGGCTGGCCTACAATTTTCTCAGCGGCGCCTACGGCTCCTGCGTGGGGGACATTCTCTCCATGGTGTCCCTTGGCATTTCCATGTACCGCTACGACCGCACCCCGAAAATGAAAGAACAAGAATAACAACAAGAAGCGTCCATACTTGCCGTATGGACGCTTCTTTATTTCATTTATACCAGTTCGCCGAGGTAGTACTTCTTCTTACCTCTGCGGATCACAACGTACTTGCCGCCCAGAGCCGTGTCGGGGCCGATGGTAACGTCCATGGTGCGCAGGGGCTCGCCGTTGAGCATCAGAGAACCGCCGGAAAGGAACTCTCTTGCCTCACGCTTGGAGGAGCAGATGCCCGAGGACACCAGCACGTCCAGCACGGGACCGCCTGCGGTCTCAAAGTGAGGAACGTCCTTCAAGCCTGCCAGCAGATCCTGTACGGGGATCTCCTTGATGTTGCCTGCAAAGAGCTGCTCACTGATCTTAACTGCCGACTCGTACGCGCCCTCGCCGTGCAGATCGTTCAGGATCTCCTCGGCCAGCTTCTTCTGTGCCAGACGCTTTTCGGGAGCCGCCTTGTGCTCGGCCTCGATGGCCTCGATCTCCTCCTTGGTAAGGAAGGTCAAGCGCTTGAGGTACTCGATAACCATGCTGTCCTCGGAGTTGAGCAGGAACTGATAGAGCTGATAGGAGCTGGTCTTGTTCTTGTCCAGCCATACCGCGTTGCCCTCGCTCTTGCCAAACTTGTTGCCGTGAGAGTCGGTAACCAGAGGCATGGTAAAGGCGTACACCTCGTCACCCGTGGTCTTGCGGATCAGCTCGATACCCGTGGTAATGTTACCCCACTGGTCGGAGCCTGCCACCTGCAGATCCACGCCGCGGTTCTCGTGCAGATACTTGAAATCCAGACCCTGGATCAGCATATAGGAGAACTCCGCGTAGGAGATGCCGCTTTCCATCTGGCGGCGGATCAGATCCTTGGAGAGCATATAGCCCACGTTGATATATTTTCCGTAGTCACGGAAGAATTCCACTACGTTGATGTCCTTGACCCAATCGTAGTTGTTGACCACCTCGTAGGGGAAGATGGTTGCCAGCTGGGCCTTGAGTGCCTCAAAGTTGCGCTCTACCTCCTTACGGTCGGAGAGTTTGCGCTCCACGGTGCCGCGGGGATCGCCGATCAGAGCGGTGGCCATGCCTACCAGAAGCAGAGGGGTGTGCCCCGCATTGGCCAAACGGCGGGTAATCAAAAAGGAGGAATAATGTCCCAGGTGCAGGCTATCTGCGGTGGGGTCGGTGCCAATATAAAAGGTCAGTCCTCCCGCATTCAGTTTGTCGATCAGCTTGGGATCGGAAATATCCTGGATCAGACCTCTCCATTTTAATTCTTCGTAAAGTGTCATATCATATCCTCCTGTGTACACTTGTCTTCAACAGTTTATTATATCATCAAAAAGGCGTTTCGTCAATAAGAAAGCGTAATTTTCTTGGGATTTTGCCGAAAAAACAAGAAAAGGAAAAAGGTCTCCCGCAAAAAGAGACCTTTGTTCCATATAGATCAGAAGCTAACGTCCATAGCAATCTTGTAGAGCGACTTCAGCTCCTCGGTTCTGCGGTGGCAGATGGTGCGCATCTTGCCAAGCTGCTCGGAAGTAAAGGAGTCAAGATCGCCGTCCTTGAGCTTGTTTTTATACATACGGTCGGTGATCAGAGCAAAGTTGATATCGATGGGAACGATGTTGCTATCGATCTCGCACATCACCAGGTTGCTCTTGCCCTCTACCAACAGCTCAACGGCCTTTACACCCATTGCGGTAGCCAGAGTACGGTCCTTCATAACCGGTCTTCCGCCGCGCACGATATGCGCGGGACGGGCGAATTTGGTCTCCACACCCGTCTCGGCCTCAATGCGCTTGGCAAGGGTCTCGGCATAGGGAGTACCGTCGGGATTGGTCACACCCTCGGCAACTACCACGATCATGCTGCGCTTGCCCTGCGCGCGGAGGGTGCGGATCTTTTCCAGTGCCGCCGCCTCGTCAAAGGGAACCTCGGGAATGGCAACCGCCACGGCACCCGAAGCAATAGCGGCGTAGAGCGCGCACTGACCGCAATCGCGTCCCATGATCTCCACCACGTTCAAACGGGCGTGGGACTCACAGGTGTCACGCAGACAGTCGATCAAATCAAGCGCGGTCTCCACGGCGGTGTGGAAGCCGATGGTATTGTCGGTTGCGGTAATATCGTTATCAATGGTTCCGGGCAGACCGATGGAGGGAATGCCGTGATTGGTCATATCGGTAGCACCGCGGAAGGTTCCGTCGCCGCCAATGCAGACCAGAGCGTCAATGCCGTTCTCGCGGCAGGTCTTGACCGCGGTTTGAACGCCCTCTTCATATTTGAACTCGGGACAACGGCTGGAATAGAGCATGGTACCGCCCTGTGCCACAATATTGTTGACCGATTGATAGGTCAGGGGAATGAGGTCGCCGTTCATCAGTCCGGCGTAACCGCCAACCACGCCAACCACCTCAATGCCCATGGAAAGTGCTTTGTTTACCACCGCCTTGATGCAAGCGTTCATACCGGGAGCATCTCCGCCCGAAGTCAAAACACCAATTTTTCTGAATTCTGCCATTGTAGTTAACCCTTCCTTTTGCTCAGCTGCTCCCACGGGGAAGCAACGTACTTTCTCATAATATCCATATTGTAATATATTCTCTTCGAAAAATCAAGACGTTATGCGAAAAAAATCTCGATTTTGTTAAAATATAAACAGACTTTTGGAAAGAATCAGTACCGCTTGGTATGATCCTCGTCGGTTTCGTTGGGAACGTAGGATTCCCAGGCCCCGGTGACCTCGGCCGATGGCTCCGCACTCTCCGTGGTTTGGGGAATTTGCGTGGTAACGGACGCCGTGGTCGGGGTTGCCGCCGTGGTGTTGGCGGAGACCTGCGGAGGTGTTTGCGTAGAGGACGGGGTACAGCCCGCCAAAAGGCAAAGCAGAAGGGCGGAAAGGATCCAGAATCCGCTCCAAAAAGCTCTTTTCATAGAACCGATACGCCTCCTTCCGTCGCATACGCGATGAAAAACACTACCGTACATTATAGCATAAAGGGAAAGACTCTGTCAACAATTTTAGAAAAGAATTCCTATTTTTGTCCAAAAAAGTGCAAGAAAGGACAAAAAAATCAAAAAGGACCCGGGCTCCACCAAAAAACTTTTGAAAAAAAGATTGACAAACCCGTAAAAAAATGCTATACTATCAAGGTATGAGGAAAATCACTTCGAGGTGTGGCTCAGTTTGGTATGAGCAAAGCCTCGCGCCAAAAAACACAGCTTTTTGGCTCTCAGCAGTTCGGGACGTAGAAGTCGTGGGTTCGAATCCCGATACAACATCAAAAACAATCGAGGTGTGGCTCAGTTTGGTAGAGCGCTACGTTCGGGACGTAGAAGTCGTGGGTTCGAATCCCGTCACCTCGACCAAAAAACGAAAAGAGAGGCTTGCCCTCTCTTTTTGTTTTTTCGTTGATGCTTACCGATTCGAGCCCCTCAAATGCCTGCATTTGATCACTTTGCGCTAAAAAAGCACCAGCACACTACTTATGGGCACAAAGCTAATTTTAATTATAGGTCGATATATCACGTCAAAACCGATGGTGCTACAGCATCACACCATCGGTTTTTAGAAATTAAAATTCTTTATCACTTGACATCATAGTATTTTTTCGTTTCTTCAATATGCTTTTGCACCATTTCTGATGCATACCGAGTGGCCTTGCTATTTTCCAAAATCATATCAACCGAACGACTTTGAACAGTTTGAGCCTCGGCTATACGAAACGTATCTTGACTCATAAGATCAACTGTCCTCCTGATACTGCTGATATCCTGGGTAAGATAATACATCCGGCTATCTATGCTGGATAGTCGGCTAATAATGTTACTCATTCCCCGTATGACATCTCCTCTAAACTCCCAATCTTTATACAATAGAATTGCACTTCTAACATCAGAGGCAAGGTCATTGGTAAAAATATGATCTAAAACATATATGCAATCCATGGTACGATAGTCCGGAGGTATAATACCAAGAGAATAAAATTGGTTTCGAACAACCATTAGGTATTTGAGTTTTTCATGAATGATATTTGCTTGTCCTTGAATAATATCGGCTCTTTCACAGATTTTCTTATATTTTTCTTTCGCAACATCGCATTGTTTGCTATATTCCATTTCAATTATCTTATTTTTTGCATTAACAGATTTGCATTTTGAATTATATTCTCCCAATTCTCTGTTGTACTTTTTTTCACTATTTTTATTGTTCTCACCGATGAGAAAATACATAATGAATATAAAAATTAAAACACCGATCCCCCCCGCCTTTACACTGATTTCAAAACGCTCCGGCATAATAAAACAGTAAAAAATAGCATAAACAATTAAAAAAACAATAATGTCGAACAGCCAAAGACCGAGAGCCACTCCGATAAAACTACCAATTTGCTGTTTAAGAGTTAAGTGAGGATCACGAATGGGGTGAGGAGGATAGTCTACATACTCCGGCTTGACAGGACTAAGATCTTTTTGTCGCAATTCATTGGCACTAGCAACAAATGCTTTTTCAGATTCTTGTAAGGTATAGATATCCTTTTCAAGATCTGCCGCTTGACGAATATACGCTCCGATTTGTGTTGAGGTTAGTTCTCTCTTCTTCGCTTCCATAGTATTTTCCCTTCTTCATTTTCAAACAAAAAGTGCGCCTACCGTAGTAAGCGCACAAAAACGCAAACTCCGATAGTCGCCAAACTAACTTTTCGTGAAAAGAGTGTAACATACTATTTTCGATGAAAGAGGAATTTGCATTTTGTCAAATTCACCAACGAAAATAGTACGGTCAAAAAGAGTCTAACTATCCCTATAAATAAAGATAGCACACCCGTCTTTCACTCTTATTTAGTTAGTTTGGCTCTTTTATTATACACCGAAGTATACATTTTGTCAATATTTTTTTATATTTTCGTGTGTTTTTCATTTGGTAGAACGCGCGACATCGCCCAAGCTCCGGGCAGATCACATTTTGCCGCGCGTTTGGGTTCAGAATCCCGTCACCTTTTGCAAACTCGGCTTTGAGAGCAACCGCAAAGCCTTTTTCTTTTCTACTGCCCTACAGATTATTAAGGCTGACGGATACTTTCCGTCAGCCCTTTTCGTTATTGGATGGCAGGCTTGCATTTTACAACCGCTTCGGTTACGTTGGTCAACACAAGCTCGCCGTTTTGGTTAAATGCCTGGATCGTGATCTCCACAAGACCGTTTCGCGCATTGCGTTTGATCAGGTTGGTCACCGTTGCCGTTCCCGTCAGAACGTCGTCGGCATATACGGGCTTTAACCATTCGATCTTGGTGGACTTTCCCGCGAGCAGCTCTTCCCCAAAAAAGTCCACCTCCAAATACCTTGCCCACACCGACATAAAGGACATCACTCCGGGAGCAATCAATTTACCAAAGGGCGTGGCCTTTGCATATTCCTCATCGGTATGAAGCGGAATATTATCGTAATCGCGGGCAAAAGCCACCATTTTTTCTTTTTCAATCACGGCAGGGGCGGTATCCACCGCCATACCGATCTTTAAATCATCAAAATACATATCCCTTTCACCTCGCAAGTATTCCGTCAATAAACTGCCTTGCAAGTCTTGCGCTTCTGCCGCCGCGCTCCAGCGCAAAACGCTCGGCTAACAGATCCAGCTCGTCCGTTTGCATATCAATGCCGTTTTCGTTTGCCAGATGATGAACGATGTGAAGGAAGGTTTCCTTACCGGGCTTGGAAAACGTAACATGAATTCCAAAGCGCTCCGACAAAGAGACCAGCTCCTGCATGGTATCGTTGCGATGCACGTCATCCCCTTCGCGGCCGGAAAAGGTTTCCTTAACAATGTGGCGGCGGTTGCTTGTGGCATAGATCACCACGTTGCTTGATTTTGCCGTGACCGATCCCTCCAACACCGCTTTCAGCGCGTTAAAGTTATCATCATCCTTTAAAAACGAAAGGTCGTCGATAAACAAAACGAATTTGAGCGGATTGCCGGACAGCTCGTCAAGCACCTTGGGAATCAAGCGAAGCTGATCCTTCCGCACCTCAACAATGCGAAGCCCCTCGCTCCACAAGGCGTTTGCAACCGCCTTTACGGTAGAGGATTTGCCCGTGCCCGCATCCCCCGTGAGCAGAATGTTCGCCGCAGGCTTTCCGGCAAGCAGGGCCTTGGTATTCTCCAGGATGATGCCTCTCTCACGCGCATAATCCACAAGATCCGAAAGCTCGGTTTTGTCGGGATTGCGAACCGGAACGATATCGCCGGCTTCGCTTACGTTAAACATCCGGTTCTTGGCATAAATACCGTAGCCGTATTTCCCGATATTCTCGGCACGGTGCAGATAGATCTCCTTTAACCGCAGCTCGGTGGTGGTGAAGTCCGGAAGAAAGCCGTTGTACTTTAGAGGAGCGCAAAGAGCTTCCTTATCCATGGTCGACACCTCTTGCAAAATATCCAATTCTGCTTCCACGGCATCCCGCATATAGCTGGGGATGGATTTTTTTGCGCCAACCGTTTTTACAAAAACATTTTCGCTGTTCCAGCAGAGCTCCTTCACATACTCTCCCAGATTGCCACCGTTTGCCGCATACAGGAGAGATACGAATTCGGCATAGCTTGCAACGGATGGGTGCTTGATGTGGGTAAACAGCGCGTCAAATACCGCATCCTCCAAAAGATCGCGGAAAATGCACAGAGCAAACAATTTTTCCTTAAGCGCTTTCATATCAGTTCAGTATTGCCCCCGACGCGCCGCCCGAAACCAATGCCGCATAGCGTTTCAGGTAGCCCGAAAGCTCTTTTTTCTTGGGCACAAAATGCTTCATACGCTCGGCAAGGACCTCGGCATCCACCTTTAGCTCAATGGTGTTTTCGGGGATGTTGATGCAGATGATATCGCCGTCCTCTACCACACCGATCATACCGCCCGAAGCGGCTTCGGGGGTAACGTGACCGATGCAAGCGCCTCGCGTCGCACCGCTGAAGCGTCCGTCGGTGATGAGTGCCACGCTGTTGCCAAGCCCCATACCCATGATGGCAGAGGTGGGGTTGAGCATCTCGCGCATCCCCGGGCCACCCTTGGGGCCTTCGTAGCGGATCACGACCACGTCCCCCGCCACGATCTTGCCGCCGTTGATTGCCGCCTGCGCCTCTTCCTCGGAATCAAACACCTTTGCGGGCCCCTCGTGCACCAGCATTTCGGGAAGCACCGCAGATCGCTTGACCACGCTTCCCTCGGGGGCGAGGTTTCCTTTGAGTACCGCAATACCGCCCGTTTCGCTGTAGGGATTTTCGATCGGACGGATGACCTCGGGGTCGAGATTGACGCAACCCGCGATGTTCTCACCAATGGTCTTGCCCGTCACGGTCATGCAATCGGTATAAAGCAGATTCTTTTTGGTCAGCTCGTTCATCACGGCATAGACGCCGCCCGCCTCGTTCAGATCCTCCATATAGGTTCTGCCCGCGGGCGCCAGATGGCAGAGGTTGGGAGTCTTTTCGCTGATCTGATTGGCAATATCCAGGTTCAGGTCCACACCGCACTCGTGGGCGATGGCAGGAAGGTGAAGCATACTGTTGGTGGAGCATCCCAGTGCCATATCCACCGTGAGGGCGTTCATCAGCGCCTCCTTGGTCATAATGTCGCGGGGACGGATATTCTTCTCCAGCAGCTTCATTACCGCCATACCCGCGTGCTTGGCAAGCTCGATGCGCGCGGAGTAAACGGCGGGAATGGTGCCGTTTCCGCCAAGCCCCATGCCAAGCGCCTCGGTCAGGCAGTTCATGGAGTTTGCGGTATACATACCCGAGCAGGAGCCGCAGGTGGGACAGGTCTTACATTCGTATTCATAGAGCTTTTCGTCGGTAATCTTGCCCGCGTTATACGCGCCCACCGCCTCAAACATGGAGGAAAGACTGGTCTTCTTCCCTTCCACCCTGCCGGCAAGCATGGGGCCGCCGCTGACAAAAACGGTAGGGATATTCACTCTCGCCGCCGCCATGAGCAGTCCGGGAACGTTTTTGTCGCAGTTCGGCACCATCACAAGTCCGTCAAAGCCGTGGGCAAGTGCCATCGCCTCGGTGCTGTCGGCAATCAGATCACGGGTAACGAGGGAGTATTTCATTCCCGTGTGTCCCATGGCAATGCCGTCGCAAACGGCAATGGCGGGAAATACGATGGGAGTTCCGCCTGCCATGGCAACGCCCAGCTTGACGGCATCCACGATCTTATCAAGATTCATGTGTCCGGGAACGATCTCGTTATAGGAGCTGACGATACCGATCAAGGGGCGTTTTTGTTCTTCCTCGGTGAGCCCCAAAGCATGGAACAAGCTACGGTGAGGTGCATTGTGAACACCTGTAACTACATTTTCTTTTGACATATTTTTCTCCTTTCGGAATCTAACCGTCGCCCTCTCACCCGCGTTGCGGGAGCTCCCCCAAAGGGGGAGCCTATAATGTAAGCCTCTCACTTTGGGAGAGGTGGCACGCGAAGCGTGACGGAGAGGGCAAAATATGCGGTTGTTTCGTTGCACAAATTAAAATCAGTTATTGATAAGCTTATCCTCGTCGCTCCAGCTATACAGCTTGCGGATATCCGCGCCGACGACCTCCGAAGGGTGCTCGCTTGCTTTCTTTCTCATAGCGTTGAAATGTACCTGCGCGCCTGCGGAGGACATATCGAGAAGGAAGTCCTTGGCAAAGGTGCCATCCTGAATGTCGGAAAGGATCTTCTTCATGGCCTTTTTGGTATCCTCGGTGATGATCTTGGGGCCCGTGATATAATCGCCGTACTCCGCGGTGTTGGAGATGGAATACCGCATCCCCGCAAAGCCGCTCTGATAGATCAGATCCACGATCAGCTTCATCTCGTGGATGCACTCAAAATACGCGTTTCTGGGGTCGTAGCCCGCCTCCACAAGCGTTTCGTAACCCGCCTGCATCAGCGCACAAACGCCGCCGCAAAGAACGGCCTGCTCGCCAAAGAGGTCGGTCTCGGTCTCGGTGCGGAAGTTGGTTTCAAGCACGCCGGCTCTCGCGCCGCCGATGCCCAGGGCATAGGCAAGGCCGAGATCCCAAGCATCCCCCGTTGCGTCCTGCTCTACGGCGATCAGACAAGGAACCCCCTTGCCGGCCTGATACTCGGAGCGTACGGTGTGACCCGGACCCTTGGGGGCGATCATGATCACGTTGACGTTCTTGGGAGGCTTGATGCAACCGAAATGAATGTTGAAGCCATGGGCAAAGGCAAGGGTCTTGCCCTCGGTGAGGTTGGGCTCGATAGACTCCTTATAGAGAGCCGCCTGCTTTTCGTCGTTGATGAGGATCATAATGATATCGGCGACCTTGGTGGCTTCTGCGCTTGTCATAACCTTGAGCCCCTGTGCCTCGGCCTTCGCCCAGCTCTTGGAGCCCTCGTAAAGACCGACCACAACGTTTACACCGCTGTCCTTTAAGTTGAGGGCGTGAGCGTGTCCCTGAGAGCCGTAACCAATGATCGCAACGGTCTTGCCGCTGAGTTTTTGAAGATCGCAATCCTGCTGATAAAAGATTCTGTTTGCCATTTTTATTACCTCTTTCTGTTTATAAATTTATTATTTGACGAATGGTTGAACTGCCCTTTTCAAGGGACACACTGCCAGTTCGGCAGATTTCAAGAATGGTGTAATCACGCATAAGATTGATAAAATCATCAATTCTTCTGGTGGTATCTGTTAGCCGAAACATCACGTAATCCTTGGAATAATCCACAGTAAGCGCTCCGAAGGCATCGGCAGCACCTCGGATTTCTTCTCGGGAGGATGCCTCGTTTTTCATTTTGATGAGCAACAACTCACAGCTTACTGAGTTATCATCCGTAAACTCTTTAATGGAGCATACATCCGGTAGCTTATAAAGCTGATTTATAAGCTGTTGCTTTGCATCGTCTTCTCCATCAAAGACAACCGTTATACGCGATAATTCTTTTGTTTCAGTTTCACTCACAGTAAGTGCGCTGATATTAAACTGACGGCGGCGGAACATGCTGGTAACTCGGTTCAGTACGCCGAATTGGTTATTGACCAATACTGCTACGGTATATCTGCTCATTGTTCCACCTCCAATTTTGTAATAATATCATCCATACATCCGCCGGGCGGGAGCATGGGAAGAACGAATTCGTCCTGATCAATCTTGCAATCGATGATATAAGGGCCGTCGTATGCAAACGCGCGACCGAGAGCCTCATCCAATTCCTCGGGGGTTGTCACCGCTTCGCCATCCGCGCCAAAGGCTTTGGCAAAGGCGGCAAAATCGGTCTTTCTTTCGAGTACCGAGTTGGAATAATGCTTATCATAGAACAAAGTCTGCCATTGGCGAACCATTCCCAGCACACCGTTGTTCATAATGACCACCACCACGGGAACGCCATAGCGAACCGCGGTCGCCAATTCGTTGAGATTCATGCCGAAGCTTCCGTCACCCGTGACGAGAACACTTCTCTCGCCCGTACCGTACGCCGCGCCGATGGCCGCGCCGAAGCCGTACCCCATGGTGCCAAGACCACCGCTGGAGGCAAAGCGTCTTGCGGTTTTGAAATGAAGACTTTGCGCCGACCACATCTGGTGTTGCCCCACGTCGGTACAAACGGCGGTGGTTTCTCCGAGATGCTTGTTTAGGGTCAAGATCGCTCTGCGAGGTGTGAGCCCCGCGCGGTTGTCGAGATAGCTTTCCTCTTCCTCTCGGAAGGCACTGACCCTTGCCATCCAATCGGGCTTGGCACCTTCATTCAAAAGAGGCAGAAGCTTTTGCAGGGTAAGCTTTACATCTCCACGTAGACCGCAAACCGAGTTGACCGTTTTATTCAGCTCCGAGCCATCCACGTCAACGTGAACGATGCGGGCCCCCGTGGCAAATTTGGTGCGGTTGCCCGTAACGCGGTCGTTAAAGCGAACCCCGAGAGATAGAATCACATCGGCGTTGTGCATGGACATGGAGGACGCATAATGCCCGTGCATTCCCTGCATACCAAGAAATCTCGGATGATCGGTGGGAATTGCCGAAAGTCCCATGAGAGAGCAACCGATGGGGGCGTCAATCTTTTCCGCAAGAGCCAGCACCTCCTCCTGTGCATTCGACGTAATCACGCCGCCGCCAAAGTAAATGAAGGGGCGTTTGGCAGAATTGATGATCTCTGCCGCTTCTTGGATCCGTACGTCCTTTGCGGCAAAGGGGGCGTCCTTCTCCACGGGAGTCCCCGCTTCATATTCGCAGGTTGCGATCTGCACGTCCTTGGGAACGTCGATCAACACCGGCCCCGGTCTGCCCGATTGGGCAAGTCGGAAGGCCTCACGAACGGTGTCCGCCAAAGCCTCCACGTTGCTGACAAAATAATTGTGCTTGGTGATGGGCAGCGTAATACCGGTAATATCGATCTCCTGGAAGCTATCCGTACCGATCTGGGTGGTTGGTACGTTTCCGCAGATCGCGACCATCGGGACGGAGTCAAGATACGCGGTGGCAATGCCGGTGACCAGGTTGGTAGCACCGGGCCCCGAGGTGGAGATCACAACACCGACCTTGCCCGTGGTCCGCGCGTAGCCGTCTGCCGCGTGTGCCGCGCCTTGCTCGTGGGCGGTCAAAACGTGGTGGATCTCGTTTTGATATTTATAAAGGCTGTCGTACACGTTCAAGATCTGACCTCCGGGATAACCGAAAACCGTTTTACAGCCCTGTTCAATTAAGGTTTTTACAAGAATATCTGCACCGCAAAGTTGCATATTCCTCACCCCTTTCTTAAATTTTCAACAATCAGCTCGCCGCACCGACGACAGCCAACGAGGCTTTCTCCCTCGCTCATAATATCGGCGGTGCGATACCCTGCGTCAAGATACGCGGAAACGGCATTTTCGATGGCATCCGCCTCATCACGCATATCAAAGCTGAAGCGAAGCATCATAGCGGCCGAGAGGATTGTACCAATGGGGTTCGCTTTATCCTGCCCCGCAATATCGGGAGCGGAACCGTGGATCGGCTCATACAGTCCGCAGGTAGTTGCGCCAAGGCTTGACGAAGGGATCATACCGATAGAGCCTGTAATCATCGATGCCTCATCCGAAAGGATGTCGCCAAACATATTCTCGGTGACGATAACGTCAAACTGCGCGGGATTTTTGACGATCTGCATCGCACAGTTGTCAACAAGCATATCCGAAAGCTCAACGTCGGGATATTCGTCGGCGAGTCGGTGCATCACCTTCTTCCAAAGGCGGCTGGAATCGAGAACGTTACTCTTTTCTACCGAGCAAAGCTTTTTGTTTCTCTTTTGTGCCGTTTCAAAGCCGATCCTTCCGATCCGCTCGATTTCGGCCTCGCTGTAGGTCAAAACGTCGGTAGCAACGTCCCCTTCGGTTTTGTGCTCTCCAAAGTAGATGCCCCCGATCAGCTCGCGAACAATGATAAAATCGATGCCTTTATCAACAATTTCCTTTTTCAGCGGAGAGGCATCCGCAAGCTGTTTCCAGATCTTTGCGGGACGGTTGTTGGAGTAAACGCCCATTCCCGCGCGGAGGCGAAGAAGTCCTTTTTCGGGTCGCATATGGCCGGGCACGTCGTTCCATTTGTTCCCTCCCACAGCTCCCAGCAAAACGCTGTCCGATTCGATGCATTTTTTTAGTTCACTTTCGGGCAACGGATCGCCGTATTTATCAATGGCGCATCCACCCATATCCACATCGGTATAGTTGAAGGTGTGACCGTACAGTGCGGCAACCCTATCAAGCACGTGCAGGGCTTGTTCAACGATCTCGGGGCCGATGCCGTCACCGCGGATCACTGCGATATTTTTAACCATTGTTTTCGCCTTCTTTCAAAGATTTAAGCAGTCCGCCGCATTGAATGATGTTCTGAATGAACAGCGGAAAAGGCTGTGCCTGATAGGTCTTTCCCGTAGTTACGTTGGTAATGACACCCGTATCAAAATCCACCTTGACCGCATCCCCCCCACGGATCTCTTCGGCCGCTTCTTCGCACTCCAAAATGGGAAGTCCGATGTTGATGGCATTGCGGTAGAAAATACGGGCAAAGCTCTTTGCAATCACACACCCCGTACCGCAGGTCTTGATCACAAGCGGTGCGTGCTCACGGGACGAGCCGCAGCCAAAATTCCATCCTGCAACCATCACGTCGCCGGTCTGAACCCTTTTCACAAATTCAGCGTCGATATCCTCCATACAATGCAACGCAAGCTCCTTTGCATCGGGGGTATTCAGATACCGTGCAGGGATGATAACGTCGGTGTCCACGTTATCGGGATATTTAAAAACCTTTCCTTGTGTATTCATGTTCACGCCTCCTTGTATTCGGTGATATAGCCGGTCAGCGCACTTGCGGCGGCAGTATGGGGAGAGGCAAGGTACACCTCACTGTCAACGTGCCCCATACGGCCAACAAAGTTACGGTTGGTGGTGGCAACGCATTTTTCGCCCGCGGCAAGAATGCCCATGTAACCGCCGAGGCAGGGACCGCAGGTAGGTGTGGACACCACCGCGCCCGCATCAATGAACGCGGTATAATATCCACGCTCTACGCACTCGCGCAAAATCTGCATCGTACCGGGAATGATGATACAACGTACGCCGTTGGCAACCTTGTTACCGTTCAAGATCTTGTATGCCGCTTCCATATCCTCCATTCTGCCGTTGGTACAGGAGCCGATCACCACCTGATCCACCTTGATACCGTGAAGCTCGCTTGCGGGACGCGTGTTTTCGGGAAGGTGGGGACATGCAACCGTGGGAACGATTTTTGAAAGGTCAATATCGATCACCTTTTCGTATTCCGCGTCGGCGTCGGCCTCATAAACAACGGGGGCTCTTTCGCTTCGGCCATTCAGATAATCAAGCGTTATGTCATCTACGGGAAAAATACCGTTCTTTGCCCCCGCTTCGATTGCCATGTTGCAGATGCAAAGTCTGTCATCCATAGAAAGTCCGTGAGCGCCGTCGCCCACAAATTCCATGCTCTTATAAAGGGCTCCGTCCACACCGATCTTACCGATGATGGAAAGGATCACATCCTTGCCGCTGCAATTTGAGGGAAGCGTTCCCGTCAGATGGAATTTGATCGCCGAGGGCACCTTGAACCACGCCATTCCCGTTGCCATGCCTGCCGCCATATCGGTAGAGCCGACGCCGGTGGAGAACGCGCCGAGTGCGCCGTAGGTGCAAGTGTGACTGTCCGCACCGATAATGCAATCGCCTGCGGTAACCACACCCTGCTCGGGAAGAAGCGCGTGTTCAATGCCCATCTTACCTACGTCGTAAAAGTGGCTCACACAATGAGCGCAGGCGAATTCACGGCAGGTTTTGGATTGCTCCGCCGCCTTGATGTCCTTGTTGGGAACAAAGTGGTCAAGGACGATGGCCACGCGGTCTTTATCAAACACGGAATCAAATCCCGCTTTTTTAAATTCATTAACTGCAACGGGCGTGGTAATATCGTTCCCGAGAACCATATCCAGCCTTGCCGAGATCAGTTGTCCTGCCTCAACCCTGTCCAGTCCCGCATGAGCTGCGAGGATCTTTTGCGTCATAGTCATTCCCATTTCAGTTTCCTCCTTGGATCATATTATGGAATGCGCTCAGCAGCGCTTTGGTGCTTGCGGTAATCACGTCGGTGTCTGTACCCGCACCCCAATACATTGTGCCGTCCTCACGCTCAAGGCCGATATAGGATGCCGCAACGCTGTGAGAACCGTCGCCCTGCATACTGTGCTGGGTGAACACCTGCAGCGTGTATTCCTCGCCCGTATATTCGCAGAGCGCATTGTTCACAGCACTCAGCGTACCGTTGCCCTCGGCTTCCAGCTCGGTTTCTTCACCGTTCTTTTGAAACGTAATATTGATTTTTACTGCGTCGTTTTCACGCATAAAGTCAAAATCCGTTACCGATATACCGCTGTTAAGATTCAAATAGTTTGTGGTGAAGATGTCCAAAATTTCATCGGGCTTGAGCTCCTTGTGCTCGTGATCGGACACGCTTTTACACAGATAGCTGAAGTGCTCGCGCATTTTGGCGGGAAGATTGTATCCAAAGGTCTGCTCCAAGAGATACCCGATGCCGCCCTTACCGCTTTGAGAGTTCACACGGATCACATCGGCATCGTAGGTTCTGCCAATATCCTTGGGATCGATGGGAATATACGGCACGCTCCACTCGTGGAGCTTGTTCTTTGTACGGTATTTCATGCCCTTGGCGATCGCGTCCTGATGGGAGCCCGAAAACGCCGCAAATACCAGCGCGCCCGCGTAAGGGGCTCTTTCATAGACGTGCATTCGGGTGCATTTCTCGTATTTTTCTACAAGCTCGTTCATGTTTGAAAGGTCGAGCTTGGGATCAACACCGTGAGAGTACATATTCATTGCCAGCGTGATAACGTCCACGTTGCCCGTCCGCTCGCCGTTGCCAAACAGCGTCCCCTCTACACGGTCAGCACCCGCCAAAAGAGCCAGCTCGGTATCGGCAACACCCGTACCTCTGTCGTTGTGAGGATGCAAAGAAAGGGTTACAAATTTGCGGTATTTGAGGTTTTCGCTCATATACTCCACTTGCGAGGCGTACACGTGAGGGAGGCTCATTTCCACAGTCACGGGAAGATTGATAATCACGTTGTTGGTCTCGCTTGGTTCCAGCACGTCAAGAACCGCGTTGCAGACCTCCAAAGCATATTCGGGCTCTGTACCCGTAAAGGACTCGGGGGAATATTCGAATCGGAAGTCCCCTTCATATTCCGAGGCCAGCTTTTTGACGAGCCTTGCGCCGTCTACGGCGATCTGCTTGATTTCATCCTTGGATTTTCTGAACACCTGCTCGCGCTGGGCTACGCTGACCGAATTGTAAAAGTGAATGATTGCGCTGGGCGCGCCCTTGCAGGCATCAAAGGTCTTTCGGATGATATGCTCACGGCATTGTGTCAGCACCTGAACGGTCACGTCCTCGGGAATCATCCTGTTATCGATCAGCGTGCGGAGAAACTCATATTCGGTTTCGCTTGCGGCAGGAAAACCAACTTCGATCTCCTTGAATCCAACCTCAAGAAGCATCTTATAATATTCCAATTTTTCTTCAAGGCTCATGGGAATGATCAGGCTCTGGTTGCCATCGCGCATATCCACCGAGCACCACGCGGGTGGCTTTTGAATGTGGTCCTTGGTGACCCACTTGTTATATTCTTTGCCAACGGGAAAATATCCCACTCGGTATTTACTTGCATCCATCATCACGTCTTACTCCTTTTCTGCAATGACTTCCACCTCGACAAGAGCGCCTTTGGGAAGATCCTTTACCGCCACACAGCTTCTGGCGGGCTTTTCGGTAAAATACTGCGCGTATACTTCATTAAATGCGGCGAAATCCGCCATATCACTCAAAAAGCAGGTGGTCTTGATCGCTTTGGCAGGAGAGGAACCCGAGGCGATCAGAACGGCCTCCAAATTTTTGCAAACTCTGTGTGTTTGCTCGGTGATGTTATTCCCCTCCAAAATTCCCGTTTCGGGATGGAGCGGAATTTGTCCGGAGGTAAAAATGAGATTGCCTACAACGACTGCTTGCGAGTAGGGGCCAATTGCCGCCGGTGCTTTGTTTGTTTGAATTTGATTACTCATAACTTTAACTCCCTTCAAAATTACACCATTACACCAATTTGAATCCCTCGGCACGAAGCGTTTGGGTAATGAGGTTGACGTGTTCAAAATCCCTTGTTTCCATTTCAATACGGAGGAAACAGCCGTTGACGCTCTCGGTATCGCCCTTTTCATAATGCACACCGGTGACGTTCCCGCCGCAATCGGCAATGATGCGGGAGATCTCCTTGAGCTGTCCGGGCTTGTCGATCAGCTCGATGAGAAGGCTTGAGGAGCGTCCCGATTTGAGAAGTCCGCGATCGATCACACGGGAAAGGCTTGTAACGTCGATGTTCCCGCCCGATACCACGGCAACCACCCGTTTGCCCTTCAAATGGAATTTATCAAACATCACCGCCGCCACCGCCGTGGCTCCCGCGCCCTCGGCAATCATTTTTTGCTTTTCGATGAGTGCCAGAATCGCGGAGGAGACCTCATCGTCGGTCACAAGGGCGATCTCATCCACGTATTCCTTTACGAGAGCGTAGGTGTTTTCGCCGGGCTTCTTGACCGCAATACCGTCCGCGATGGTGGAAACCGAGGACAGGCACTCGATCTCTCCGTCCTTGACCGAGTTGTACATGCTGGGAGCCCCCGCCACCTGCACACCGTAAATCCGAATGGAGGGTCTGATCTGCTTTGCGGTATAGGCAATGCCGGAAATCAGTCCCCCGCCGCCGATGGGAACGACGATGGCGTCGATGTTGTCCAGCTCGTTCAGAATTTCAAGGGCAATCGTGCCCTGCCCCGCGATGACGTTTTCATCGTCAAAGGGATGAACGAAGGTATATCCCTCTCGGTCACGAAGCTCGAGTGCTTTTTGGTAGGCATCATCGTAGCAGCCTTCCACAAGGCACACCTCCGCGCCGTATCCCTTGGTGGCCTCCACCTTGGAGATGGGTGCGCTGTCGGGTAGACAAATCAAGGACTTGATCCCATTTTGGGTTGCCGCAAGAGCCACGCCTTGCGCATGGTTTCCGGCGGAACAGGCAATCACGCCCTTTTTCTTTTCCTCGTCGGTCAGCATCGCAATTTTATATGCGGATCCCCGAACCTTAAAGGAACCGGTAATCTGCAGGTTTTCGGGCTTTAAATAGAGCTCACAATCGGGGGCAATTCCGTAAGCTCTTACCAACTTTGTTTCACGAACGAGGTTCCTTAGAACCGTTTGCGCATTGAATACTTTATCGAGGGATAACATAACAATCTCCGCCTTTCATAAGATCTGTTTGATGATATGGCGGCTCCGGGACAAAAAATAACACCCGTCTCAAAGCCTAAAAATTTTGCTTTGAGACGGGTGCTGATAAAACACTCGCGGTACCACTCAAATTGCGGATACAAATATTCCGCCACCTCTTCGAAGTCCATCAACTTCTATGCACTAACGTAGCATACACGGGGAGCGCCTACTGGGTGCTTACACCTTTGGGGCTTCCGGCTCAGAAGGGATAAGAAATCTACAGTCCTTTATCGGGATCACACCATCCCCGACTCTCTGTGAAAATCGTTGCAGTTTCCGTCTTCATCAACGCCTTTGATTTCGAAGTCCATCAACCTCTATGCACTGACGTAGCATACACGGGTCGCCCTACACACGTTTGCTTCAGGCTTCCGGCTCAGAAGGGAGAGGACAAGATCGTTACATACCGATTCACACCACCCATCGGCTCTCTGAAATGCGTTTGCATCTTGACCATTCTTCGTCACAGCTTTTGTTGCTATTAAATTTTGGTAGCATTTTATCACGTTAAAGTGCTGATGTCAATAGGTTGACAAAAAAATTCATATTTTTTTCACATTTTCCCGACGTTTGCTTTGTTTTTTATGGAAAATTTGGTTGTTCATATGCGTTACAGAAGCATCAGATCGTAAAGACGTTCTTTTGCCGTACAGCCAAGCCTTCCCAGCAGATGGGAGGCAAAACGGTCAAATTCGGTGTGCTCGATGAGTCGGAAGGTCGCCGCCATACCGTCAATCAAAGCCTCCTTCTCTTTGCTCTCCGCCATGCATCCAAGGCCGAGGAACCGCAGGATCGCGTAGACGGCGCAAAGTGCCACATACTCGCTGTGCATGCTTTCGGGTCTGTCCTGAAAGGGAAAGCGTGAAAAGAACATATGATTGACCAGCATATGCTCGTAAAAGATCTCCCAATCGGGCAGGATATCCTCGAAATGTGACCTCGCCTCGCGATACCGGACAATGGCAGATTCCCCCTCTCCAAAATAGGAAAGTGCCGCCTCTCCACAAGCGCGAATGCTTTGGCTTCGCCCGTCCAGAATCGCAATCATCTGCTCAACGATCTGCAGTCCGAACTCCAAATGCTTGGATTCCACGTCTTTTTCCGAAAACGCATCGGGGCCAAGCGTTGGCGTCTCACTCAATATACGGTCAAGCATGGCCTTATCCTTGGCTTCAAAGGCAAGATCCATACGGTCAAGGGTATCTCCGATGCAGATCATTCGCCGGGGAAGCGTCATGCTACGATCCTGCATGATGCAACCCAGATGCAGACGGATCCTCTGCTCAACGCCGAGCGTTTCAAAAAAAGACATTCGCTCAACCAGAGGTGGGGTCTGCACCGTCATTTGCTTGAAGGAAAAGGAGATCGGCTCCTTCTGTTCAAGCAACAGCTCAAGCACCGCCTCGCAGCTGTTGGCACAGGAGCACTCATAGATCCCGTCCTCCGCACGGATGCCGCGGGGATAGAGACGGCAGACGTCGGGAAGGATCTCCTCGCCAAGCTCGGCGTGCAGCGCACAACGCCCATCCTGCATACGCAAGGGACAGTTTCCGTCATACCGCGGTTCAAAGCGGGCGTATTCCTCCTCGGTTGGATGGTCTATCACGCGCAGTCCGCAGTCCAGACGGCCACGCAGATCCTTTTTACAGTCAAGTCCCAGCAGATAAAAATAGTTCGTCATTGAGATGGAAATAGGCCAGCCGACACAGCAGGCGGCGCGACAGGCTCCCATCTTGCAGGAAAATTTGGAATAATAATCGGGAATTAAAAATTCATGTGTTTCTTTCATACGCACTTATTAACGACCTTTTCTGTCGGGCAAGTCGTCCGGCATGACTTTGATAGCTTCGGATGCCGGTTGCTTCGGCGATCTTTTTCGTCTGTACCGTGTATCTGCCGCGCACACGCCGGACAGGAACGGTAAGGAAAATTCCACGGCCCGGCGCCCTGGATCTTCCTGTATTGCACGGGATCGCCTTTGCAATTTCCGAGGTATCAACGGGTTATTATAGCACGATTTTGTGAATTTTTCAAGCGTTCAAAAGGCCAATCGAATGATTTTTAACGACACGTTGGACGCGATGGACACCGTTCCAAAGCACCTTGCTACGGGAGAAAAGCCCCCTTCTGCAAGGGGAATGTTAAAAAAAGTTGACAAAAGTCCCTTTTTGTGGTATAATGAACACGCCGTTTGGCAGGTTTTTCACCGTAGGGGTTGAAAAATCACGTTCCGAATTCTAAAAAACGGAGGATATTCTTTATGGATCACGTATCAAGCTGGGACTTTACCCTGGCAAACTACGACGCCGTGTGGGGCTTTATGGTTCAACTGGGACTGCTTTTGCTGTTCCTGATGCTGGGTAACATTCTGCGCCGTATGATCCCCCTGTTCCGAAAATGCCTGATTCCCTCTGCGCTGCTGGGCGGAGGACTGCTGCTGGCGGTAGACGTCATCTGCAAGCAGTTTGATTTTACCCTGGTGGACAATCGCCTGATGCAGGTGATCACCTACCATTGCCTGGCCATCGGCTTTGCCGCCATGTCCTTGAAGACCGAAAAAAGCACCCATAAGACCAACCGCTCCCAGGTGGTGGAGTTTGGCGCGCTGCAGGGCGGCTCCTATATGCTCCAGGCCTTTGTTGGTCTTGGCATTACTCTGATCCTGTTTTTCCTGACCCAACACGGGGAAAAGGTAGTTTCCTACATCTGCGGTCTGATCCTGCCTCTGGCCTTTGGTCAGGGCCCCGGAAACGCTCTGAGCTGGGACATCAACTTTACCAACACCCCTGCCACCCAGTTTGCAGGAAACGGCAGCTTTGGCCTTTCCCTGGCCTCCATTGGCTTTGTGGTGGCATCGATCTTTGGTGTGCTGTATATCAACATTCACAAAAAAAGAGGAAACCTCTACGTTCGTAAATCCAATCCCTCCCAGGAGATCGTGGATCAAACCAATCCCAGCGGTGCCGAGATCCCCGACAATGAGTCGGTGGATAAGTTCACCATCCAGGTAGGCTTTGTGGCTCTGGCGTATGCCCTGTCCTTTGGTTTGATGTTCCTGCTGGGCAAGCTTTCGGCCTTTACCAACAGCATTGCCTGGGGCTTCAACTTCCTGTGGGCGTCTCTCGCGGCCATGCTGATCCGCTTTGTGGTCAAGCATCTCCGCCGCGGCAACCTGATGCATCGGGAATACATCAACAATTATCAAATGGATCGCATCTCCGGCTTCTCCTTTGACCTGATGATCGTTGCGGGCGTCGCCGCCATTGAGATCAACGACATCAAGAACTACATTCTTCCCATTGTGATCCTGAGCCTGGTGGGCACCCTGATCACCTACATCTACATCCGTATGGTTGCAAAGGAATGCTTTAAGGGCTTTGAGCACGAGTTTTTCCTGATGTGCTTTGGCACCATGACCGGTACCGCCTCCAACGGTATGATCCTGATGAAGGAGATCGATCCCGGTTTGCGCACCCCCACCTCCAGCCTGTATATTCTTTCCAATTTCCCCGCCATGGTAATGATCGCTCCCCTGCTCTTTTTGTTGAGCTTTGCAAGCCAATCGGTAACCAACGCCGTCATTGCCTGTGCAATCTTCTTTGTACTCTGGTTGGCCTATACGGTCTATATGTTCCGCAGAAGGATCTTCAAAAAGAAGTATCAAGGCAAGCCGGAAAACATTTGGAAGGACGAGGCGTAACGATTGCTTCCCTTCCTAAAAGACAGCCGAAAGCAGGTCTGTTACGACCTGCTTTCGGCTGTCTTTTTGTGTTCGGCCTTCCGCCGCGGCGGAGGGCTTATTTCTTCAATACCTTCTTGCACCAGGTGCGTTTTCCGCAATTCGGGCACTTTAAATACCGCGTGGTTCCGCGGTGCATTGCCCAAAGAGCCTCGGAATACGTGGGCACGATCTCGTGACCGCAATGCTTGCACTTGTACGCACCCACACTGATCTCCAGCTTTAATGCATAAAAGCAAGGGATCAAAAACAAAACGCAGATCCCAAGAATGACAACAAGCTGCCAGATCCCTTCGGGGATCAAAAAGCGCGCAACGAGAAGCCCCGCAAAGAGGGCGGTCATGCTTACGATCATGATGGCCCACATAGAGGTCCAGATCGTTTTGTTTTTGCGTTCCAATTCCTTTGCCATGTCAAGCAAAAGCTGTTCATTTTTCTGATTGCTGTTTTCCATACTGATTTTCTCCCCACTCAATAATTCGTTGACGCTGATCCCCAGAATATCACACAACTCCAGCATAATGGAAGAATCGGGCATTGCCATGCCCCGTTCCCATTTCGAAACCGCTTTGTCGGTGATCCCCAGCTTTTCGGCCAACTGCATTTGTGTTAGTTTTGCTTTTTTTCTGTACTCGGCAATAAATTTTCCGATTTTCAACTGATCCATGCGTCTTCCTCCTTTCGCATCCAGTATAGCTCCCGTCGCGCAAAAAATCCACCCACCGGTGGTTTAGTGAGGAGAAGTAAACCATCGGTAGAGGAAAGGGATACTCAATTTCTGATTTATTATAGCATACTTTTTGGAGAATTGCAATCGGGCTGACCGTTTTTTCGGTCAGCCCTCAAAGCGTTTATTGGGTTCGGTTTAAGATCTTATAAAGGAGCTCGTAAAGAAGAAGTGCCTCCCCGGGCTCCAATCCAACACAGTCCGCCACCTTGGGGGGGATCTCCACGGCAGACTCTTGCAACGCCTTGCCGCGTTCCGTAAGAAGAACGCGGACCGACCTCTCGTCGGCCTCGCTCCGTTTGCGAGTCACGTACCCCTTTGCCTCCAGACTTTTGAGCACGGGCGTCATGGTTCCCGAATCGAGGAACAACCGCTCTCCCAGGGCCTTGACAGTCAGCTCCTTCTGCTCCCACAAAACCATCAGCGTGATATATTGGGTATAGGTGAGATCCAAGGCGTCCAGATAGGGACGGTATTGCTTTACCACCTCGCGGGCGGCGGCGTACAGAGGAAAGCAGAGCTGATTTTCCAGCTTTAAGGCATCGTATTGGGATCGACTCATAAAACACCTCCGATGTGGGACTCTTTTTATATTATAACACGGTTTGGCAAAATGATCAAGTCCCCTCGCGGAATTTCCTTACAGACAGGCTTGGATCGCGTCCCGCAGCTTTTTCATTTCCGTCGGTTCCAAGCGCGCAACGATCTCGCCCTTGCGATCAATAAGAAACTTGGTAAAATTCCATTTGATCTTACCGTTGCTCTTATAATCCTTATCGGTCTTTTTGACCACTCCCGCCAACATCAGTGCCATAGGAGACCTGCCAAAACCGCCAAACTCGGTATTTTGCGTCAGCCATTGATACAGGGGAGCGGCATTCTCACCGTTGACGTCGATTTTTGCGAATTGCGGGAAGGTGATTCCAAAGCGGCCGGTACAAAAGGAATGGATCTCCTCATTGTCCCCCGGTGCCTGCGCTCCAAACTGATTGCAGGGAAAATCCAGAATCTCAAAGCCCTGTGCGGAGAATTCCTCGTAGAGCTGCTGTAATTCCTGATATTGGGGCGTAAACCCACATCCCGTGGCGGTATTGACCACAAGCAATACCTTGCCCTTGTACGTCTCCAGAGATAGTTCACTGCCGTCCCTTTGCGTCACCTTGAAATCGTATGCGTTCATATCGCACCTCCATAATATAATAACTCAATTCAATTGAGTTCAATTTATTATAACATATCCACCGTGCCATGTCAATAGAATGCCGCAATAAAAACGCTTCCATACGCAAAAATAAAGGAGCGACCTCTTTGCAACCGTGCGCAGGACGCTCCTATGTTTATTGTACCGCAGAAGATCAGTTCTTAAAGAATGCCACGGCGATGGCACCGGGGCCCACGTGGGTACCGATCACGCTACCGATGGTGGTGTAGCGAACCGACGGCAGCCCCCTCTCCCAGAGGAACCGACTGTCCTCAATGTACTTCACCAGCAGGGCATCGGAGAGTCCTGCGTAGCCCAGCAAAACCGGCTTGGAAAAATCCACACCGCCAGCCTTTTCGATCTCCTGCACCAGCAGATTGTTCCCCATCTTGGAGCCCCGCGCTTTTCCAAGCATACGGATCTCTCCCTCGATCACCGAAATGACCGGCTTGATGTTCAGCACGGTTCCCGCAAAGGCCACGGTTTTGGAGATCCGACCGCCGCGCTTGAGATACTCCAGCGTGTCCACCAGAGCCACAATAACGATCTTTTTCTTTTCCTCCTCCAGCCGCTCGGCAATGCTCTTGGCATCCAGGCCCTCGTCCATCAGCTCAACCGCCAATTCTACCAGGATCCCACTTCCCATGGCCGCGCTTCCGCTATCCACAACGTAAACGTTGTCATACTCCGCAGCCGCGATGGTTGCGCTTTGGTAGGTGCCGGAAAGCTTGGAGGAAATGGTGATCACCACCGCGCTATCACCGGCCGCCGTTACCTGCTCCAGCTCCTTGGAAAAGGCATACGGGGTGCCTTGGCTGGTGGTGGGCAGAACATCGCTTTCGATGAGCTTTTCATAAAAGGTTTTGTTATCGATGGTAACACCGTCGATATATTCCTCCTCTCCAAAACGGAGGGTCAGAGGAACCACTCGAACACGGCCTTTGATTTCGGGCATCAGATCCGCCGTGGAGTCTACAATGATTTGGGTTTTCACAGATCTTTACTCCTTTCTCGGAAATCGAATTTGAAGGCACATGGAAAGTGCCAGAAGGCAGAGCGCGGGATAGTAGGTGCCCATGCAGGCGTGGTCGGTCCAGCTCCAGCGTCCGATGAACCAGTCAAACACCAGCATCAGATCGGAGAAGAAGAACAGCGCACTCGCCACGGCTACCGTTACCGTAACGGCGGTTCTTTCCCGCAGGGCATTTCCCACAGCCTTGCCAAGCATGGTGGAAATGATCAACGCGTAGACCACGCAGACCACCTTGAAGATCTCCACCTCAAAGGTGAGCAGGGGACAAAAGAGCAGGAACGCCGTTGCTCCAAGGAACAGGATTCCGCTGAGCAGGACGTCCAATCGCTGCATCCTCTGCAAAAAGCAATAGGCCACCACAAAGCAGATATGTCCCAGGGCAAAGGTCCCGGCGCCAACGATAAAATCGTATCCAATGAGGACATCCCCAAGGAAGGCAAAAACCAAGCCTGCCGCCATGCCAAGGAAAAAGGGCAACCGTTCCCCTCCCCGCAGGGCAACGCCCAGATTGATCAACCCCAGCAGGGCGAACAGACCGCTGCACAGGCATTTGAGGGTAAAATCAAAGCCGTGGCTCTGATAAACGTAATTCAGTGCAAAAATGGTTGCGATGCATACAAGATTGATCGCCAATAAAATGTTTTTCGATTTCTTCATGGATCACCTCAGGAATATATGCAAAAGGGTTTCGTAGAGCTTGCTTCGGTAGGGCTGGTAGCGCATGGGAAGATCCAGCCAGGTCTTTTTATCCACAATGGATTTGAAATGAGAAAAAGCGTCAAAGCCGTCCTTGCCGTGATAGCTTCCCATACCGCTCTCTCCCACGCCGCCAAAGCCCATGGCACTGGTGGCAAGGTGGATCACCACGTCGTTGATGCAACCGCCGCCGTAGGACAGCTCGGTGGTAACACGCTTGATATGCTTTGGATTGCTTGTAAACAGATAGAGGGCCAGGGGCTTCTCCTGCGTCTTTAAACCGTCCACCACACCATCGAAGCTCTCGAAGGTAAGAATGGGCAGAATGGGACCAAAGATCTCCTCTCCCATAACGGCATCCTCGTAGGTGACGTTGTCCATCACCGTGGGGGCGATTTGACAGGTAGCCGCGTTGGTCTTTCCCCCAACCACCACCTTCTTTTCATCGATCAACCCGCACAGACGGGCAAAATGCTTTTCGTTGATGATCTTACCGTAGTCCTTGTTCTTCAGCGGGTCGGCACCGTACTGCTTTTGGATCTCGGCGGTCACGGCCTTGACAAAGGCGTCCTTGACCGAGCGCTCACAAAGCACGTAGTCGGGAGCCACGCAGGTCTGCCCGCAGTTGAGATATTTTCCAAAGACGATGCGCTTGGCCGCAAGTCCTATATTTGCACTTGCGTCCACGATGCAGGGACTTTTGCCTCCCAACTCCAGGACGGCGGGCGTGAGATGCTCGGCGGTGCGGCGAAGCACCTCCCTGCCCACGGCCTGACTCCCCGTGAAGAAGACGAAATCAAATTTTTGATCCAGCAGAGCGGTGTTTTCGGCTCTGCCGCCGGTCACCACGGCAACGTAGTCGGGAGCAAAGCACTCCCGCAGGATCTTTTCTACGATCCGTGAGGTGGCGGGGGAATACGCGCTGGGCTTGACGATGGCCGTGTTTCCTGCCGCGATGGCGTCGGCCAGAGGATCCAGCGTTAAAAGGAAGGGATAGTTCCAGGGGCTCATGATCAGCACGTTGCCGTAGGGCACGGGCTGCTTGTAGCTGTGCGAAGGAAACTGCGCCAAAGGGGTGGGCACCGTCTTACGTCTGGCAAATCGCTTGGTATGCTTGATCATGTAGCTGATCTCGGTCAGCACCAGTCCCGATTCGCACATAAAGCCCTCATAGTGGCTTTTTCCAAGATCGGCGGTCAGGGCGTCGTTGATCTCGTTTTGGTATTTCTTAACCGCGGCATAGAGCTTTTTCAGCTGCTCCACGCGGAATTTGACGGGAATCGTTGCGCCGCTTCGGTAAAAGGCCCTCTGCTCTTCCAGCAGACTCTGTATTTCCTGATTCGTCATTTCGTTTTTCTCCAATCTGCAATTTGATAATATAAGGACTCCAGCTCGGCCTGCGTCATCAGCTTGGGCACGGGATAGAGGGGATTGGCCTCCTTCTCGGCGTGCCGTGCCATGGCGGGAATGTCTTCCTTCCCGATTCCGGTGAGAACGTCGGGAATTCCCAGGTCCGCATTCATCTCTCGAATGGCGGCAATGAATTTTCTTGCCCCCTCCTCAAAGCCATCCGCCGCGGTGCAAACACCGGCAGCCATGCCCAAACGGTGTAGCTTTTTGTGCACGCTCTTGCCGTAGCTTTGCAGAACGTAGGGCAGGATCACCGCATTGGCCAGGCCGTGAGGTGTGCCGTAGCGTCCCCCCAGGGAATGGGCAATGGCATGAACGTAGCCCACGTAGGACTTGGAAAAGGCAACGCCCGCTTGATAAGCGGCGTGGAGCATTTGCTCCCGCGCCTCGTGATCCCTCCCGTTGGCATACGCCCGCTTGAGGTATTGAAACACCCGTGCCGTGGCCTCCAGGGCAAGTCGTCGCGTTTCTCGAGTGGTGGAGCGACCGATGTAGGCCTCCACCGCATGGGTCAGGGCGTCCATCCCCGTGGTAGCGGTCATATGGGGTGGAAGAGTGTAGGTAAGGGAGGCATCCAACACCGCGTAATGGGGGATCAAGGGGAAGCTCATCATTGCGTATTTGTGATGGGTGGCAGGATCGGTGATCACCGCCGCCAGGGTGGTCTCGCTTCCGGTTCCCGCCGTGGTGGGAATGGCAATGAGGGTAGGGATCCTGCGAAGCACCCGCAGAACTCCCCCCATGCTGCCAACCGCCTTTTTGGGATACGCCACCCGAGCACCCACCGCCTTGGCGCAATCCATGGCCGAGCCCCCGCCAATGGCGATCAGCCCCCGGCACCCATGCCTGCGGTACAGCGTCAGAGCCTCCTCCACGTTGTTGACCGTGGGATTGGGTTGGGTCCCGTCGTAGATCGCGTAAGTAATTCCATGCTTCTTCAGCACCGCCTCGGGAAAGGCCGTCAAGCCGTTCTTCACAATGCCCGCATCGGTGACCAGAAGCACCGACGAAAGCGTTTCGCTTTTGCATACGTCGCCAAGTGCCTCGCAGGAATCCAGAATCTTAGGCTCCCGATAGGGCAGGATCGGCAACGCGGCACGGAATGCCAGCTGGAAAATGCGACATCCGATTTTTTTGAGTATAAACATAGGGTTCCCTTTCCTTATCCGACGCTATCCGTCTTTTTCATTGTTTTGGCTTTACTGATTCCATTCACGCAAAGCTCCAGGCTATGGCTGATCACGGCCAGGCTGTGATAAAAGGCAAGCCGCTGCTCCTCGGTCAGGTCGTTGCAGATCTCGTCCAGAACGCAGTTGATCTTATCAACGATCTGCTTTCCAACCGTTCTTCCCTTCTCGGTCAGAGAGAGCGGGCTGTTATAGCGCTTGGCGTGCTTGGATTGGCAAAGAATAAAGTCCTTCTCCTCTAAAAAATCCAAGGCGCGGGAGATGGTTGCCTTGTCCTCCTCACAACGCTCGCAGAGATCGGTAGCCGTGAGAGACTCGGACAAATAAAGATAGTACAGGCAGGAAACGTGGGCACTGCGGAGCCCGTATTCCGCCATTTCCCGGTTCTTGATCTTTCGGATATTCCTGCTGATTTTTGCAATCAGCACGGTAAAGGTTTCAAAGCGTGCCTTCATATTCGACTCCTTTCGACTTGTTGAAATTTCAACAAGTACCATAACAGTATACCACAAACTTGTTTACTTGTCAACAAGTTTTTGCAATTTTTTTTGATCCTGTAACCTTTCTTGGCTCCTGCTCTTGCATTTTTCCCAATCCCGTGGTATAATGAGGCAGAAGTCATCGGAGGACAGTACACCGTAGTGTAGGGGAGCGATCGTATCGCGGCCGCCTGTTGGAGAAGATGTCGAGTGAGCTCGGTATTCGCCTTGTGCGTTGCCGGGTATTTTTTATTTTCAGGAGGTTATTATGAAAAACGCAACCATCACCCTATCCCCCCTGCGGGAGGATGACCGCGAGCAATTCATTTTGGACAACCAATGGGCCTTTCAATACGGCGCCATGATGGAATTTGGCCGGCGCGATGATCACACCGACGAAGAAGGCGAGATCATCTCCCGCGAGACCATCGAGCACTGCATGGACGATCCAAAGAACGAAACCTACCGTATTCTATTGGAGGACAAGGCGGTGGGCGGAGTGATTCTTGCGATCAACAAGGAAACGCATCACAACCATCTGGAGATCCTTTTCGTCGCTCCCGAGGCCCACGGCAAGGGGATCGGCTTTGCCGCGTGGCAGGCGGTGGAGGCACTCCACCCCGAGACCCGAATCTGGGAGACCTGCACTCCCTATTTTGAAAAGCGAAATATTCATTTCTACGTCAACAAGTGCGGATTTCACATCGTCGAATTCTTTCACGCCCTCCATGCGGACCCCAACTCGCCCCCTGAGGAGGAGCCCTGCGATGACGAAGGCCCCGACGAGATGTTCCGTTTTGTTAAAATCATGCGCCCGTAACTTTTGAATTTATATTTGAAAGGGCTGACCGTACACACGGTCAGCCCTTTTGTTTTTTCTTCGGTTTTGTCTTATCTTCTCCGCCCCAACAAGCGGGAGATCCCGGCACCAACGGCCGCAAGTCCCACCGAAAAGACCGAGAGCAACAGAGAGAGCAATAGGATCCCCGTCAGGTAGCTTCCCGCTACGTTGACCCCCTGCACAAAGCCCGCGTAAAGATCACCGGGCAGGAAGAACAGCACCGCGTGCGCCACCGCCAGCAAAACGGCCAGCAACGGCAGGGCCGAAAGCGCCCCTTTGATATCGGCACCGCTCAGGTTCATGTGAATGGACACACAAAGGGCCAGGATCATAAAGATCCACCAATGGAGCCCCGCGGAGATCGACGAAAACAGGATCTCTATACTTCCCCAAAAGACCGCCCAGGCATAGGCCAGCCATTTCCAGGAAACACCCTTGCCCTGCAAGTAGGAAAAATCCCCCAGGTACTCGGTAAACTCGGAAAAGGCCTCGGGCAGCAGCAGCTTCATCATCCAGCAAAGGAACAGCGTTCCCACCAGGATGGGTGCCACGCCAATGAAATAATTCCCCACCCGTTGGTAAAGGCTTTTGGGATTGTAGGAATGGGACACGTAGCCAAGAACGCCGCTCTCACGGTCGATCTGGAACAGGCGCATCTCTTGGATCTTGTGACGGAACAGCAAGCAGGCAACCGCGTGACTCAGCTCGTGAATGGGGGTTCCGATCACGCCGGTGGCATAGCAGATCCCCATACGGTAATCCAACAGTCGGTAGAACAACCGATTCAGGTGATGAATGGCAAAGCCGATCAAAAACACCGTTCCGATAAAATAAAACAAATGAACGAGAAGATTGAAAAATACTTGACTCATAGCAGTTCTCCGTAACATGGGGCGCACAAACGGAAAGCTCATGCGCCCCACAGGGTTATTTTAAGCAGTGGTTAATCAAAGATCCCAACGCTTCTCTGCCTGGGCAGAGGTAACGGTATCCACGCCGTTACCAAGGGCGCGCACGCGTACGATCAGCGTGCTGACCTTGCTGACGTTGATGCCACTCTTGTTCAGATCGTAGCTTGCGCCACTCACCGTCACGGTGGTGATCACGCCGTCGACGGAGATCTCCAGCTCATACTTGCCGGTACCGGAGATGGCAGGCCACTTCAAAAGGCCGTCGGCCGTCAGAGTAAAGGAAGCGGGATCGGGAGATGCCAGCAGCGTAATGGAATATCTGCTGTTGCCACCCACGGACTGGGAATCCAGATAGTAAACGCCGTTCTCGTCGAAGTTACCGCCAATGGCGTAAACTCTTGCAACGATGTTGCCTACGCTATTGGGACGGTAGGAATAGGTGGTTTCGGTCTTCTCATAGGTTGCGCCGCCAACCGTGTAGGCATAACCCTTGGCATAGGGGCTTTCCTTGGTGATGGTCACGTTGACCGTACCCGACTCGGTGTAGTAAGCGTCGCTGTAGGAGAGACTGAAATCAGGTGTTTGCAGCTGCTTGGTCTCCTGGAGAATGGTGCAAGGAGAGGAATCGATGCTGCGGTATCCGCCGTCACCAATGGCAATCACTTCCACGGTGTAAACCTTCAGCTCGGTGAAATTGGGAACGTAGGAATAGGTCTTTCCGGGCTCGTGAACAAAGGTCTCCATCAAAACACCGTCAATGTAGATGGCGTAGCTGACGGCCTCTGCAACACCGTTCCAGGTGTAGGCACCGTCCACACGGCTCACCTGAGGCGTTGCCAGCTTGTAGATGCTGACTACGGCAGACTTTTCGGAGTTGATGAAGTTGGTGCCGTTACCGATGGCCTTTACCTGGAACTCGTAGCTCTGTCCGCCCTCCAGGTGGGTAATATCCATGGTGGTACCGTTCTTCTCACCGTTGTAGATCATACCGTTGGGATAGTAGACCTCGTAGGTGGGAGTGTAGGCCTGGGTGTTGACGTTAACGGGAGCCTTCCAGATCAGCTGGTTGCGGTTGAAGGCCACGTCACCAAAGGTGGGAGCCGCCAGCTTGATAAAGTTGGTGGTGGTACCCGGCTTGGAGGTCATGTAGTAAACGGTTCTGTCGGTATTGAAGTAGTTGGCCGAGCTCTGCAGATATACGGTGGTACCCTGCTCGGTAATGTACTGGTTCATGTTGCTGATGGTGTCCACGGGAATGGGATTGCCATCGTTATTGAATACGATATAGTAGCCCGAAGCATAGAGCACGGGGTTGAAGGTCAGAACACCCTCGGAGGCCTCGGAGGTATCGATGCGCACGTTGGTGGGTGCCTCCAGGCGGTGTACGCTGATGGGGGCGGAGTAGTTGGAGGGCAGAACGTTGGTTCCGTTGCCCTTGGCGCAAACACTAACGCTGTAAACGCCGGCCTCCAGCATACTCAGCTCGTAGGAGGTCTCGCCGCTGGAGAAGCTCTGTCCGCCAACGTCGATCACGTAGCCGGCAGCCTTATTGACCATGCCGTAGGAATACTTGTAGCCGTCAATATCAGGCGATGCGGGAGTTGCCAGCACGGTGATGGAGAACTTGTGGGAGTTTGCGGTCAGAGAGCTCAACGTTGCCACGATCTGGCCGTTGACGGTCTGCACCGAGCCAACGCTCTGAATGGCGTAGTTGTAGGTCTGCTCCTCGATCACGCCTGCGGCGGCAAGATCCTTTACCACAAACTGGTTATTGCTGCCCGAGATGGTGCGGTCCAGCACGTTGTCCTTATACAGACGGTACTGGGTAGCGCCGGCAACCTTATCAAAGGTAACGGTAAAGCCGTCGTCCAGGTCGTTGGGATTGCTGGTGATGTAGTTGGTTCCGGCAGCCTTGGGAGCAGCCAGACGAACTACCTTGATCGACGCGGAGTAAACCGAATCGTAAACATTGCTGGAGGTGGTGTTGGCAAGGGCCTTGACCTCTACCAGATAGGTACCGGTCTGCAGGTAGGCCTGCTGGAAGTACCGCTGGGTCTCGCCAAAGGTTTCGATCACGGTAGAGCCATCGGGCAGAGTCAAACGAACCGCATAGCCTGCGGCATTGGCAATGCCATCCCAATAAACGTTGCTGTTTGCCTGGCCGTCCAGCTCATAGTCGTTCCAACGGATGACAGGAGCCGAGAGGATCAGCACGCTCTTGGTATCCGACCAACCCGAGAAATAGGTGGTATCGTTGCTGATGGGCATAATGGATACGTCGGTGGTTACGTCGGCGGAAAGCTTATCAAACTTGCACTCGGTCAGAGTTTGGGCATAAACCGAGCCGTTGAGCTTGATCTTGTAGCCGTCGGCACCGTTGATGGGATCCCACTTCAGAATGCCGTCCTCAACGATAATGTTGGTAACGGTATCCAGGAAGACGAACTTCTTGGCATCGGAAACCTTGCCGTCGAAGGTAGAGCTGTGGTTACCGATGGCCTTAACAGTCACCTCAAATCCGGTGTTGTTGGGATCGTACTCGATCTGGGTTCCGGTGCACTTGGAATCCAGGGGAACGCCGTTCACGGATACTTCGTAGTACTGCGCGCCGTTTACGTACTTCCACTTAATGTAGCCGTTGTCGTAGGTGATATCATCCTTGGCAACCGATCCCAGGATCTCCACCACCACCGCGTTACTCCAGGAGGAGTAGTAGGAGGTGTCACCGTCGATCACGGGACGCACCTGTACGCTGTGGCGACCTACGGGAAGACCTGCGTAGGTGGTTCCCGTAACGGTACCGGAATGCTCAACGCCGTCCACCTTCAGGGTGTAGGCGGTGGCATGGTTGACAACGTCCCAGGAAAGAACGCCGTCATCGCTGATGCGAATGGTGTCAATGGAGCCCAGGGGCTTGAAATTGACCACCGTTTCCCCGGACTTGATCACCTTTTTGGCATCGGAGACCGCGGTAACGGTTACTGAAAAGGTGGCACCGTTTGCCTCGTAGGGGTACAGGGGCGAATTAACGGTGTAGGCTTCCCCATTGTTGATCTGCACGGTGTAGCTGTCGGCATTTTCCACCGCATTCCATGTGATATGCGTTCCGTCATAACGAATGTTGGTGGGTGCGGCAAGCTCCAGGGCCGTATCGCAGGATACCAACAACAAACTCGCAAGAATGAGCAGAATCGCAACGCTCAAAAGTTTGATCTTCATAGTTTTTCTCCTTTTATTTTCAGGTCGTTAGTTTACGACCAGATTTTTGACTTGAGCGAACAGCTCGCCGCCGGTGCCCGAGATCGCGGTTACCGTTCCGCCGGACGCATAATCTGACAAAGCAGAGCCGCTGTGGTCGGTTTCCACCGCACCGATCAGGCCGCCAACCAGATTCTTACCGTTAATATTACCGGTATTAAAGATCTCGGTCATGGTAACCTTGTAGGTATCTCCGCCATCGCCGTATGCGTTCAGATTTCCGGCGATACCGCCTACGTGCTCGGCACCGTTCACGGCACCGCGGTTGACGTAGTTGGAAAGGGTTGCGGTCTTGGTGTAATAATTGTAAAGCTGATATTTACCGATCAGACCGCCCACGTAATTGTTACCCGAGATCAGGCCGGTGTTCTCCAGAGCGGACGAGGTAACGCTTCCGTTATTGTAAAGATATCCAACGATACCGCCCACGTAATCCGAGGAAGGAGCAACGATGTTCGCCGTATTGGTGCAGGAATCCACGATCCAGGTGGCGTATCCCGCAATACCGCCAATGCATCCGCCAACGTCGGTGAAAATGATATCGGTTTCGTTTTTACAATCCTTAACGGAGTAGCCGTAGCCAACGTAACCGCCGGCATAGGTGCGGTTCTCGCTACCGTCCACAAAGTGGCCAAGACCCTTGAGGGTGGTTCCGGCGTTGGAGCAGGCCTCCATCTGAACGGTATTCAAATAACCCGCCAGACCGCCGACGTAATAAGTGCCGGTGATCACGCCCGCGCTGGAGCTATCCATGATCTTGGAGTCCCCGTGGTCGGTTGCGCCCTTACCGATCAGACCGCCTACGTAGTGCGTACCCGTAATATTACCGGTATTCACGTACTCGGTCATGATCACCTTATAGGTATCACCGCCGTCACCTACGGCGTAAAGCTCACCAACGATACCGCCAACGAACTCGGCACCCGTAACGTTGCCGCTGTTGACAAAGTTTCCAAGGCTTGCTGACTTGCTGTAATAGTTGTACAAATGCTGATATCCAAACACACCGCCCACGTAGTTCTTACCCGTTACGGTTGCGCTGTTGGAGAGATCGCTCATCGTCAGATCGCCGTCTCTGTAAGCATAGCCCGCAATACCGCCAACGTAGTTGCTTTCGGGAGCGATCACGTTCATGATATTGGAGCAGGAGGTGAGGGCGTTGACGCAGTAACCAACCACGCCGCCAACGTAGCAGCCCTTGCCACCAATCACCAGCGTAGCCTCATTGGTACACTCGGAAACCTTGTATCCGTATCCGGCAAAGCCGCCGGCATAGGTGTAATAAACCGAATTGTCCAGGAAATGCTTGGTGGCGTTAACGGTGGTTCCGCGGTTGGTGCAGGCCTCCAGCCCGATAGCATCCAGCCGTCCGGCAAGACCGCCCACGTAATACTCACCCGTAACCTCGCAGACCACCGAGCCGGCGGAGATCATGGAATTTCCGTTATCGCTCGATCCCTTGCCGAACAAACCGCCAACGTAGCACTTACCCGTAACGTTGCCCGTGTTCTCGATTTCGGTGATGAGCAGGGTGTAGGTGTCACCGCCGTCGGCCACCGAGTAGAGATTACCGGCAATACCGCCCACGTATTCCTCACCGAGGATCGCACCGCTGTTCTTGTGCTGGGAAATGGTACCCGTGCGGTTATCCCAATGGTAGCCCTCGTAATGACCGGCAATACCGCCCACGTAGTTCTTACCCGTAACGTTACCGCTATTCTCCAGGAACGCGGAGGTAAAGCCCTCGGAAATACGGATATAACCTGCCACACCGCCCACGTAGCTGTTGACGGGAGCCGAGATATTGACCACGTTGGAGCAGGAATTCAATGCTCCGGTAGCATAACCGACCACGCCGCCAACGTAGTTGCCCTTGCCGGTGACGATCAGGGTAGCCTCGTTGACACAATCGGAAATGGTGGAGCCGCAGTAGCCTGCCATACCGCCCAGATAGGTGCAGTTTACAGAATCCTTGAGAACGTACTTCGTAGCTTCCACGGTGCATCCCGCATTGGTGCACTGCTCCAGCTTCATATCACTCCAGCCAACGATACCGCCAACGTAATACTCACCGGTCACGGTGCAGATCGCGGTACTCAAAGAGATCTTGGAGTTCAGCGTGTCGGTGTCGCATTCACCGAACAGGCCACCTACGTTGTAGGTACCCTTCACCTTGCCCGTGCTTTCCATTTCGGAAATCAGCATGGTAAAGACGTCGCCGCTATCGGCATTGCCGTAGACCTCGCCCACGAGGCCGCCAACGCACATAGCACCCGTAATATCGCCGCTATTGGTGTACTGAAGAAGCGTACCCGTGCGGTTATCCCAATGGTTGCCCTCGATACGTCCGGCAATACCGCCAACGTAATCCTTACCGGTGACCGTTCCAACGTTCTCCAGCAAGGAGGAGGTGAAGGTCTCGTTCACGTAGATGTAACCCGCAACGCCACCCACGTAATTGCTATTGATAGCGATAACGTCGATGCTGTTGCTGCAGGAATTCATCATGCAATGCGCGTAACCGATCAGACCGCCGATGTAATCGCCCTTGCCGGTCACGGCAAGAACCGTGTTCTCATTGGTGCAGTTCTCCACACCAAAGTACTGAAGCTTACCGGCCAGACCACCCAGGTAGGAGGTACCCGTGACCGTGCCCTCGTTGGTGCATCCGGTGAACCTACTGTTCCAGGTGTCGGTATATCCCTTACCGATCAGACCGCCCACGTAGTTGGTTCCCGTGACGTTGGCCGTGTTCTTGAACTCAGCGATCAGAACCGTAAAGGAGCTGCTACTATAGGCGTCTGCGTAGAGTTCACCAATCATACCGCCAACGTAATCGGTACCGGTGATCGCGCCGCTATTGGTAAGATTGGAGAAGGTTGCCGTACCGCCGTTGCTGTAGTAGGCCTTGAGGTAACCGATCATACCGCCTACGTAGTTCTTGCCCTTCACCGCGCCGGTGTTGGTTAGACTCTCGCAGACCGCCGTTGCGGGAAGGTAAACGTAACCGGCAAGACCGCCCACGTAATCACACTTGAGGGCCGTAACGGTTCCGCTGTTGCTACAGTTGGTAATATAGTGATCGGTATAACCGGCAATACCACCAACGTAGCTTCCCTGCAGAGTGCAGAGAATATTGGCTTCGTTCTTACAATTATTAATAATATATCCGCGTCCGACGTAACCGCCGACGTAGGTATAATAGTTGGTTCCGTCCACCAGATACTTGGTGGCGTTTACGGTACTGCCCGTGTTGGAGCAGGTCTCGATCTGTACGCTCTCCATATAGCCTGCCAGACCGCCCACGTAGTACTCGGCAGTAATCACGCCGGAGCTGGTGGAGGAGGAAAGCTTGGAGTTGCCCGTATCCGAGCGACCCTTACCCAGCAAGCCGCCAACGTAGTGGCTACCGGTCACGTTGCCCGTGTTGGTAAACTCGGAGAGGAAGAAGGTGTAAACATCGCCGCTATCTGCCGCGGAGTAGATCTCACCGATGATACCGCCCACGTATTCGGCACCGGTCACCGCACCGCTGTTGGTGTACTTGGAAAGGGTTCCCGTGCGGTTATCCCAATGGTAAAGCTGGTAGCGTCCGGCGATACCGCCCGTGTAATTCTTACCCTTCACGGTACCGGTGTTGGACAGGAGCTCCGAGGTCGTGGTCTCGTTGATGTAGAGATATCCCGCGATACCGCCCACGTAATTGCTTTCGGGTGCGACCACGTCAATGACGTTGGTGCAGGAGCTGATGGATCCGTGCAAATATCCTGCAAAGCCGCCGATGTATTCGGACTTGCCGGTAACGGTCAACGTGGTTCCCGCATTGGAGCAGCCCGACACGTTCAGATGCTCGAAATATCCAAGCAAGCCGCCCAGGTAGGTTTCACCCGTGATCGTTCCGGAAACCGAGGAGCCCGTCATGGTGCTCCAATGGTCCGAATAGCCCTTGCCGAGCAGACCGCCCACGTACTTGATACCCGTAACGTCGCCCATGTTCTGGAAGGCACTCATGGTCACGGTGTAAACGTCGCTGCCGTCGGCATAGGTGTAAAGCTCGCCAAAGATACCGCCCACGCATTCCTCACCGTTCACGGCACCGCTGTTGACGTACTTGTTGAAGGTCGCCGTGCGGGGATCCCAATGGTAGCATCTGCAGTATCCGACAATACCGCCCACGTAGTTCTTACCCGTCACAGCGCCGCTGTTCTCCAAGGATTCGCTGGCGGCTGTATCGGAGATGGACATATATCCCACAATACCGCCCACGTAGTTGCACTTGGGAGCCGAGATGGCGCCGGTGTTGCTACACTTGGTCACGTAACTGCTGGTATATCCGGCAATACCGCCCACGTAGCTTCCCTGCTCTGCGCAGGTCAGATCGGCTTCGTTCTTACAATTAATAATAATGTAACCGTAGCCAACGTAGCCGCCGGCGTAGGTGTAGTAGTTGGTGCCATCCAACAGATATTTGGTGGCGTTTACGGTGCTGCCCTTGTTGGAGCAGTTGTCCATGGTCAGGGTATCCAGCATTCCTGCCAGACCGCCCACGTAATACTCGGCGGTGATCACACCCGCGCTGGAGGATTCGGTGAGCTTGGAAGCATTGGTATCGGCAATGCCTCGACCCATCAAACCGCCTACGTAACTCGTACCCGTAACGTCAGCGGTATTCTTGAGGGCGGAAAGCTGAACCGTGAAGGCGTCTCCACCGTCGGCCGCGGAGTAGAATTCACCAAAGAGACCGCCAACGTACACGGTACCGGTGACCGTGCCGCTGTTGATGTAATTGGAAATCGTGCCCGTACGGTTATCCCAATGGGAGAACTGACACCGACCGAAAATACCGCCGGTATATTTTTGACCAACGATCGCTCCGCTGTTGGTAAGCTGAGAGGAGGTGCCGGAATCGTCAACGAGGTTGAATCCAACGATACCGCCCACGTAATCACACTCGGGAGCCGTAATCGCCCCGGTGTTGGTACAGCCGTTGATGGCACCGACGGTATATCCGGCGATACCGCCAACGTAGCTACCCTTTTGAAGAATGGTAATCGCGGCCTCGTTGATACAGTTGGTAACGCACTCGCCGTAGCCCACGTAGCCGCCCGCGTAAGTATAATAGGTG
The DNA here is from genome assembly GCA_017451915.1 of Clostridia bacterium. GTDB lineage: Bacteria > Bacillota > Clostridia > Oscillospirales > CAG-272 > UMGS1865. The sequence continues at coordinate 17,295 of JAFTNJ010000002.1, read as the reverse complement.
GAATTTTGTGTCAGACTACCCGTACAGGTAATGGTGGTTCCCTTATTGGAGCAGGAATCCAGCTGAATGTTCTCCAGCCTACCCGCAATACCGCCAAGGTAGTACTCTGCCGTAATGACACCGCTGCTTTGCGAGTTGACGATCTTGGATTCGTCGGTATCGGTATAACCGTAACCGAGCAGACCGCCCACGTAGTTGCGTCCGGTCACCGCGCCGTCGTTGATCAGTTTAGCGGCGTCCAGCTTGACGTAGCCACCCGAGCTGATGTGGATTCGGCCAATCACGCCGCCCACACACTCGGTTCCCACGGTCTCTCCGTGGTTGGTAAAATCACTCAGAACCAGCGTGCGATTTCCACCGGTGGAGGCATAGAGCTCACCAATCAAACCGCCCACGTAGGTGGTACCCGTTACCTTACCGTGGTTGACGGAATTCCATTGGATGGAGGAATCCAAGCCCGTGTTAATGCGACCGATCAGGCCGCCCACGTAGGTCGTACCGTTGATCTCACCGTAGTTGATCAGGTTTTGGGTGGGAAGAACACCGGTAAATTCCATATAACCGAGGATACCGCCCACACAGTTGGAGCCGGACACCGCGCCGTGGTTAACGCAATCGGTAACCAATCCGGCATTGTTCTGGTAATAACCCACGATACCGCCGGTAGCACGCTGCCCCGAGGTGGATTCGTTGAGGACCTGTGCGCTGTTGCTGCAATTTTTAACGATGTTGGCGCCGTTTTTGCTCATATTACCAACCAGACCGCCCAGATCGGCATTCTTTGCCGTAATGCTGCCCGATTTGATATGAACGTTATTCAGCGTACCCGAATTCAGGTAGCCACACACACCGCCGGTGTGATTCAGGCCGGTTTGGGTATTGGTGACCGTCAGGTTTTCAAAATTGAGGTCCCGCACCGTTCCGGTCAGCGTGGTAAACATACCGCCGTAGTCAGCGGAAGTAGTAACGGTCAGATTCTTAATGGTAAAGCCGTTGCCGTTGAGGTTGCCGCTGAACTCGAAGGGAGTCCAGGTCACACCCAACAGGTCAATGTTGCTGACCAGAGTGTAGGTCTTGGAGGGATTCTCCTTCATGGAAAGGAAGGTTTCAACGTCGTACACCAAAATGAAGGCGTCACCGTCGGGATTCTCCACAAAGGAAGCCTCCAGGCTCATGCTCTCGGTCAGGTGCCATGCCTTCAAAGAGTTGCCGTTCTCGTCGGTGAGCAATTCCCCATCCGGGGTACGCCAACCAACAAAGAGCATTCCCGTCTTCCAGGCCACGGGCAGGCTATACGACTGACCAAAGGTCAGGGTTGCCATGTTGTCCTTGCTGAAGCCGCCGTTGGGATTGAGTCCCACGCGGTAGACCAAAGCCTCAAAGGTACCGGTAATGGTCACGTTCTCCTCAGGCATCACAAAGGTGTATTTCAGTCCGGTCACCAGAGGCGTGCCGTTGTAAGACATGCTTATGTAACGGTATCCGGGATTGACCTTGAGCTCCACCGTAACCGTTTCTCCCGCCAGATAATACTCGTTGACGGTGATGGAGCCGGCACCGGTCAGATTGGAATCGTAGAGAACGTAATATTTCTTGTCGTATTTTGCAATCAGGGAAATGTCCGGCACCGTGAGATCGCACTCAAATAGGGCGTTGCCGTTGGCATCGGTGTATTGAACTCCGTCCGCGGAGTACCAGCCAACAAACGCGTAGCCGTCCCGCATGGGAACCGGCAGCACGTAGCTCTTGCCGTATTCCACGGTGATAAAGCTGTTGGAAACAAAGCCGCCGTCGGGATCCAGGATCATGGCGCGGTTCTCACCGCGGAAGCTGGCGTACAGGGTCATGTCCCCGGTCAGCCCCGTGGGAAGGGTGAGCATGGGAATGTCCGAAAGATCCTCGTTCATGCACCAGCCAAGGAACTTGCAATAATCCTTCTGCAGGGTGGGCAGGGTAACGGAGGTCTCAATGGTATAGCTTCCGTCGGGCAGGGACGTGCCGTTGTTGGTTACGAATTGGATCTTGTACTCCACAGGGGTCCACTTGGCGTAGATCTCACTGACACCCGCGCCAAAGGTCACGTTGGTCAGAGGCAGACCCGAGAAGAGCGTGGAGGAATACCAGCCGTCGAACCAATAGCCATCCTTGGTGGGGGTGGGACACTCGAAGATCTCGTTGCGGAAAATGCGGATCTGCTCGGGCTCGGTACCGATCTCGGTATAGATCGAGAGGGTCTTGTACTCCTGCCAGATCGCGTAGAGGGTCAGATCCTCGGTCACCTTGCCCTCAAAGTTGATCTGAGAGCTGCGGCTGAGGGACCAGCCCGTAATGAACTTGGTTCCGTCGTCCACCTGGGGGAAGGTAGAGGGATCCAGAGGCAGACCGTAGGCCACCTCCATAGCGTCGGTCTTGTAGGTGCCGTCGTTGTAATCGAATACCACGGCAAGCTTCTTTTCCTTCCATTGGGCACGGAGGGTCACGCCGGTATTGACAAAATAGTAGGAGCTTTCGTCAAAAACTCTCTTGTCCTCATTGACCGTGCCGCCGGTGGAGCAGAGGGCGCCGTAACCGTCGTCCCAACCAACGAAATCATAGCCCTCCCGCTCGGGAATCGGGAAGATGCTCAGGGTCTCCCCGTAGAGCACCGTCATCGTGCTCTGCCCCTCGGGCAGGGAGCCCTCCCCGGGAAGGAAGGTGATGGTATAGGAGAGTGCTCTCCAATGGGCGTACAGCGTCAGGGGCTTGGTAACCTGCACGTTGCCGGTGCCCATGGGCGTTACGATCTGGCTACCGCCCTCGGGCGCATCGTAAAGGCCCAGGAACTCGTATCCCATACGCGCGGGGATATCGTAGAGCTCCAGCACACCGTCGTAAGCGATGAACTGATTCGCCTCGCCGCCTACGGTGATGTAATAGGTAACGGTAACATCACCGCCCTGCTGAGAGCCAACGTCGGGATCGTCCCCCGAATCGCAGGCGGTAAAGCAGACCGCCAGGAGCAGCAGACCCAACAGGATCCATAAAAATCTTCTCTTCAAAACGTTCTCCTCCAAAGGTTAAAATCTTATGCAAACCCGAATTCATCGGGGACAGTAATCCCATTCGCAAAGGAAACGGTTGCGCCAAGTAGTATCGTTCCAGGTTCCGTATCCGCCCTCCGCAAAATACAGATAATGCTCGGCACCGCTGGCGTTGTTAGGCTCGTTGGTTGCCCAGTTGGTAGCAGGAACGGGCGTGCCGTTGACCCACACCCAGGTTCCCTCCACGTCCTTATCCGAGCCTCCCAGGGCACAGAAGATATTGCCCGAACGGGAGATGTAGGAATAGAGCGCGGCGTTCTCCTCGGCGGTTTCCACGGTTGCGAGATGTCCGCCCAGGGATTGACAGTAGGCCTGCGCCGCCTCGTAATCCATTTCGGCGGAAAGAATCTGGTACAAATGCCCGGCGTAATAGAAGGCGCCGTTGTAGGTTGCGTCATCGCTGATCACGTAGGCAAAATTGGAAAGGGCATCGTCCACGTCCCCGGCCTCCCATTCGCAAACAAAGGAGGTGGAGCCGGAATAATCGTTCCAGCCACCGTCGGTGTGTCCCGAATAGAAGGAAAGGAAGTTTTCGCTCCTTCCGCTACTGGGCTCGCCGGCCGCAAAGCGGGAATACTCCCATTTTTCACCGGTGACCCACTTCCATTCTCCTTCGGCCTCCCGATCGGAAGCGCCCAGATAGCAGGTGAGGGCACCGTTGCTCTTACAAAGCTGGTAAACGTAACGATCCTCTCCCGCCGTTGTCAGGGTGGCAAGATGACCGCCCAAGGCCTCGCAAAGAGCCTTGGCCTGATCCCAACTGTAGGAGCCCGCAAACACCCGGTAGGCGTTGCCGTTATACTGCCCCATGCCGGAAAGCAGATCGGGTTGGGTCTCCCACTCGCAAACGAAGTAGCCCTGGCCCGAATAATCCACCCAGCTGCCGTCAAAGCGGCCGGTCCAAAAGGCAAGATAATTCTCGCCGGTTCCTCCACCGGGCTCGGAGGGAGCAAAGTTGGCGTAGTCCCATTCCTCCCCGGTCACCCATTGCCAAACGCTCTCAAAGGAGCGGTCGGTGGCACCGAGATGGTAGTTATGGGTCCCGTTGGATTTGCAAAGCTGAAATACGAAATCGTTTTCGCTGCGACTGGTCAGGGTCACCAGATGTCCTCCCATGGACGCGCAAAGGCTTTGGGCCTGGTCCCAGGTGCTGGTGATCTTGAAGACTTTGTAATAGTGTCCGCGGAAGTGAACTATGCCGTTGACCTCTCCCACGAAATAGAGAGGCGAACCCACAGCCAAGGGATTGGTCTCACTCCATTTGGCACAGAGCACCAGATCCGAGGTCACCGGGGTGTTGGTATCGTAGCTGCGGACGTAGTCCCGGTCATACCACCCGGCAAAGAACATTCCCTCCTTGACAGGCTCGTTGGGGAAATGCAGACGGTCCCCGTAGGAATACACATAGGATTCCTCCGTGCCGTTACCAAAGTCAAAGCGAACGGTAAAGGTCTGAACCGACCAATGGGCATACAGGGTAATGTTGGACAGATGGGGATACGCCTGCAAGGCCTTGCCGTCGGTGTCGGTATAAGCCGTAGCGTTCTTCCCCGTGCCGTCAAACCAGCCAAGGAAGGTACTTCCGGCCCGTACGGGAACCGGGAGCTGATAGAAACCGCCGTAGTCTACCTCAATCCCGTCCTTGTCCAGGGCTCCGCCCTCGGGCATCAGGGAAAGGGTGTAACGATCCGGGGTGAACTTGGCGTAAAGGGTGTAGGACCCCCAGAACTCGGAGGTGATCTCCTTGATGGGGGGATCCGAGAGATCCTCCCGGGTGCACCAGCCCTCAAAGGTGTAGCCGGTGCGGGAAAGCTCCCGCAGAGCAATGCTCTCTCCCATTTGATAGGTGAAGGAGGCAATCGACTCCCCGGCGGAAAGCTTATCAAAGTCAATAACGTAGGTTGCTTGGGTCCATTTGGCGTAATACGTTTCCGCCGCCGTTTCATAGGTCAGGTTGGAGATCGGATTGCCCGAATACGCCGCATTGTCGTACCAGCCCTCCAAAAGATAGCCGGGGCGGAAGATCTCATCATAGCTCAATAGGTCAAAGCCTTGGGTCTCGTAAACGTAAACCGTGGTCTGTTTGCCCACCGTATCGTTCAAGGTCACCTGTTTGTATCTCTGCCAGGAGGCGTAGAGGGTAATGTCCCCGTTGATCTCCTCTGTAAAGCTGCTCATTCCACCGGAGTAAAGAGACCACGCCGCAATCCGCTTGGTTCCGTCATCCATCTGGGGAAATTGGGACTCGGTAAGATAGGTTCCCCGGGGAACCTCCAGCGTCTCGGTCTTTCCGGTGCCGTCGTTGTAGTCAAAGGTAACGATGCAGGCATCGGTACGGAAGACCGGGGAGAGCACCGCCCGATAGCTGTTAAAAACGTAAGCCTTGTCGGTAAAGAGCTTGTGGGCGGGAAGAGGCTCGCCGCCGTTGGAGACCAGATTGCCGTTGACGTCCTTCCAGCCAACAAAGAGCAGTCCTTCCTTTTCGGCCAAGGGGAGGGATTCCACCGTGCTTCCGTAAAGCAGATCGATCTCATTCTTCTCCGAAAGCAGCTTGCAATCCGTTCCCACCTCGAACTGAATGTGGAAGGTGTGGGGCTCCCAGCGGGAATACATGGGCTCGCCCTCCGCGGGGTACTGAAGAACCTCGCCCTCGGTATCCACGGCAAGGGTCTGAAAGTCGGGATCCAGATAAAAGCCCATAAAGCGATAGCCGAAGCGTTTGGGGAAATCGCTCCAACCCGTCCAGCCGTCACTGGCCCAGATCATGCCCATTTCTCCGGCGGGATCCTCGTGATTCACGTAGTAGTGCAGGAGAATGTCGCCCTCGTAAACATCTTCGTCGTCATCCTCCTCCGGAAGGCACGAGATCATCCCAAAGAGCATGGAGCAAAGCAAAAGCAATGCCAAAAAACGTCGTTTGTTCATGATTTCACCTCCCATTTTTCGTTACATATTTCATTATATCACGATTCTTATATATATGCAATAGACTTGATATAAAAAGTAATAAATACAACTATAAAAATTTACAGTATATTTTCATTTTTCCACCGCCGATGTCACCGGAAGAAGAAACAAAAAACCATCCCCCCGCTGTTCGCGGCGAACAGCGGGGGGATGGGAACCGGTTTTTTTCGAAAAACACTCCCCAAAACCTCGATTTTACAGGAATGTCCTGCGTTATTTGAGCAATTCCTCGGTCAAGCGGAGGATCTCGGGGGCGATTTTTTCCCGCTCCCGCTGAAGGATGACATGGTACACCGGGTAGGCAAAACCGATGGGAATACACCCCAGCACACCAATAAGGATCCCCAAGGGCATGGCCAGCTTCCGATACGCCCCCAGGAGCTCTCCCAGATCCGACATCACCAGGCTCATTCCCAACCCCAGGACCAGGGTGCCAAGCACGCCAAGAATCAGCGCAACCGTTTGCGCTCGTTGGGTAACTCGCAGATCCAGACGGCGCAACCGCTCCATTTTATCCTCTTCCTCGGCCCTTGGCGCGTACTTCTCCCGGATCCTGCGGATCTCGGCCTGCTCCTTGGCGGAATACGTGTAGGTAAATCCTTGATTAGACTTTTCTTCCATGTCCCTTCTCCTTCTCTTTTTCCATTGCGGTTCTTTGCTTCAGTGCTCTGCTCCCCCGGACGATCATAACCGTCGCCATGGCAATGATAAACAGGGAGATCACGCCTCCCGTGGCCGCCAGCATGATCCTGCGAAAGGATGCATCGCCCTCCTGCCCCCAGGTATTGAGCATGGTCGACTCCAGGGTCAACATAGAAACGCACGCCGCGGCAAGGCTGATGGCCTTGGAGGCCGAATAAACAGGGCTGTGATATTTGCGGTATTTGACCAGATTGACAATGGCAACGGAAAACGCAGTAAAGGTGTAGGCCGCCATGGCAATGGTGGTGATCTCATGGTGACGGAAGGTTCGATTCCAATACACCATAAAGAAAACGATCAAGGCCAGGGCCAGGTTCATTAAAAGAAAGACCCAGCCGCAGGCGCGGTATTTTTTCAGCTCGACCTCGATCTGCTCTCCCGCCCGATGGCTTCCGGTATACCGCACCAAAAAGAAGCGCATTACGGCAAGAAGAAAATAATAGCCCGCCAGGGAACCAAACCAAAAGGTGCGGTGATAGATCCCCAGCCAAAGCTGAAAGATCGCGTAGGCAAGATTCCAGATCAGCGATCCGTAAAGAGAGACGTTAACCCGCAGGCGATCGTCCTCCAACCAGCGTCTTGCCAGCTTATTTTCCTCCCTGAAGGTTTTGAAAAAGACGATCAGCGCAGGAATACGGAAGCACCACACCGTTAAGGTGTAGGCCGCCAAAACGTAGGATACAATAGCCACGGCCGATTCGGTTCCCAAAACCACCATGGCGTAAACGAGAAACACCGTGGCCACGGGAATCAGGAGGAGCATGAGGACCATGGGGGGAAATAAAAGGGCCTTACCGAGCTTCTTCCAACGCATTCTCTACCCTCCGAATCCGCACGGTGAAGGCGGTTCCCACCCCCACGGTGCTCTCCACGCCGATCTCGCCCTGCAAAATATCCACCACCCGCTTGACCAGGGCCAGTCCAAGACCGTTGCCTTGAGACGCGTGGGAGGTGTCGCCCTGATAAAATTTTTCAAAAATATGGGCACCGACCTCGGGAGACATTCCGCAACCGGTATCCTCCACCCGCACCACGGCATACTCCCCCTCGGCCGCCAGGGAAAGGCGAACCCGTCCTCCCTGCTCGGTGAACTTGAAGGCGTTGGAAAAAAGATTGTTCCACACCAAAAGCAGCAGCTCCCGATCGGCCGAGACGAGGATCTGCTCCTCCAGGGCGGTGTCGATCTCGATACCGCGGGCTTCCCACACGTCCTCAAACTGCAACAGGCTCTCGCAAAGCTGCTCCCCAAGATCGTAGACCTCGGCACGGGGATAGATCTGCTGATTCTCCAGGCGGTTGAGCTTGAGAATGTTGGTCATCATGTCCGACAGGCGGCGAGAGGCATCGGTAATCGCCTTGGCGTACTCCACACGCTTCTCCTCGGACAGATCGGGGGTCTGAAGCAGCCGACCGTAATTCTGCATCACCGTCAGGGGCGTTTTCATTTCATGGGACACGTTGGCGATAAAATCGGTACGCAGGGTCTCCACGCTGGCAAGCTCGGAGGCCATGGTGTTAAAGCAATCTATGATCACGTTGTAGTTTTCATCTGCCGAAAAGTGACTGATAGGGGCAATGCGGACGTCAAAATCCCCCTTAACGATCTCCCGGGCGGCCGTGGTGATGTGTCGGGTCACCTTTTCGGTGGTCAGCTTTCGGCGCACGACGTCAACCAGGGTAAACAGCGTACTGATGAGAACGACGTTTAAAAAGGTCAGCTTTGCCGCCATTTGCAGGTTTTCCTCCGTAAGGGTGACCTCCAGGGACGCGGACAGCACGCTGACAAACAGCATGGTCGTACAGGAAACCAGGAAGGCCGAAAGAAAGAAAAAGAGAAAATAATTGTACAACCCCTGCAGGAGCTTGCCTGCCCAACCCGACCGCTTCACTTGATCACCGCCTTATATCCCAGGCCGTGCACCGTCTGGATCTCAAAGGCGTCACAGCCCGACAGCTTGGCACGGAGCTTGGTCATATACACGTCCACGGTGCGGGTGCCGGTCTGGGTATCCACGTCCCAGAATTCGTCCATGAGCTGGGTACGGGTAAAGGTCTTTTTGGGATAGGAAAGAAGCTTATAAAGCAGGTCGAATTCCCGCGCGGTCAGAGGAATCTCCTCTCCGTTGAGGACGGCGGAGCGCTCGTCGGCGTCCATAACAAAGCTCCCCACCTCCAGGCGGCGGCTGGAAGCGATCTTGGAGCGGCGCAGAAGGGCGCCAATGCGAAGAAAAAGCTCATCCAGGTCGACGGGCTTGGTCATATAATCATCAATGCCAATGCGGAAGCCCCGCTGCTTGGAGGCAAAATCGTCGCGGGCGGTCATGAACAGAATAGGAATATCGTTGTTCAGCGACCGCACGGTCTTGGCAAACTCAAAGCCGTCAATGCCGGGCATCATAATATCCGAAACGATGAGGTCAAAGGTGGTGCGGTACATTTCGTCGTAGGCATCCTCGGCGCCAAGGCAGCCTACGGCCTGGTAGCCGCTGTGATTCAAAAAAGAGCAAACGCTGCGATTCAAATCACGGTCATCCTCAACAACCAAAATTTTGAACATTTTTCAACCTCCCGGGTTCTTTTTTTGAAGTTATCCCTATTGTAACACACAAATGTTAAAGTTTTGTTTGCGTTTTGCCCTTTTTTTGAAAAAAAAATCGCAAGGCCCCCGCACTTTTGCGGGGGCCTTGCCGGAAATACTTTCCTTTTGACCTTATTTCTTTTTGGCGGCGTCATAACGGGCGTTGGCAGCCTCGGTTCTCGCCTTGGCCTCGGCAATCCGCGCCTCCTGCTCCTGTCGGGTTCTCTCGGCTCTTTGCGCGGGGGTCATATGGGCATCGTCCCAGCTCTGCTTGCCCATCTCCTTCGCCTTGGCAAAGGTATTGTGACCGCGATTCTCCTCAAAATTGGCCTTGGACTCTGCCTTGACGGCTGCAAATTCCGCCTTATCGACCTCGTGCTGTGCCTTGGCACTCTCCTTCATGTCCTTAAATGCCTTCTTAAAAAATTCTCCCATGATAATCATTCTCCTTTTTTTATTTGTTTTCTTTATATTTTTATTGACCGCCCATGATCTTTTCGCTGAGCTGAATGATCCGGGGCGCATATTTCTTTTTCCGACGGTCCAAAAGCGACTGATACATAGGATAGTTGACCAGGACCATCCCCAGCCCCACAATCCCCACGGCAATGCCGGGAACCATGGTGCTTGCCAATCCCAGGATCGCGCCAATATCCGTCATGACCAGGCTCATGCCCGCGCCCATAACCATGGCACCAATGCTACCAAAGGTGTAAGCAAATTGCTGCACGGGACGCTTGACCTTGGCATCCAGCGCGCGGAGGGCGTCCAGCTCGGTGGAGGGCTTTTCTACGTACTGGGTGCGGATCTTTTGCGCCAAAAATTGTTGATCGTTCTTATTCATATTGCATACCTCACTATCATTTTTTCGTTTTGTCCTCTTGGGAACCTTGTGACCATATTCTACACCCGTCTTTTTTGCGTTTTGTTGGCAAAATGTTTGCAAAATGTTAGAAAACTTTTTTTCGAATTTTTTTGAAAAAAAGAAAAGAACGAAGAACACAAGGGTTCTCCGTTCTTTCAACGGTCGACGAATTAGACTCGTCCACACAATTTTAAAAAGGTCTTACGACGGACGATGTTACAGCGTTACCCGAAAGCCAATGTGGGCGGCATCCTTTTTATAGGCAAGGATCTCCCCCCTATGCTTTTGAACAATGGCCTTGGCCAGAGACAGACCAATGCCATAGCCACCGGCATAGGTGCGGGCCTTGTCGGCGCGGTAAAAGCGATCGAACAGGCGGTGCAGCTCCAGCTCGCCAACCTCCCGATAGGTGTTTTCCACGGTAAGAAGAACGCGTCGTTTCTTTTTCAAGGTGACGGTGATCTCTCCCCCGTCGTCGCAGTATTTCACCGCGTTGTCCAAAAGAATGGAAAGCAAGCGGCGAAGCAGCTCCTCGTCCCCGGTGACCTCAACCCCCGGCTCAACGGCAAGGGTCAGGGTCAATCCCCGACGCTCGGCCAGGGTCCGAAAGGCAGAGGCGGCGTCGGACACTGCGTCGCTCAAGGAAAGACGCGCGCTTTGCAGATGCTGTCGATCCTCGTCCATGCGGGACAGGGCCACCAGCTGATGCACCAGGGCGGCCATGCGTTGCCCCTCGGTGCGAATGTCATCCAGCCACTCATTCTTCCCCAGCTCGCTCTCGGCAATATCCAGATTGGCCAGGATCAGAGTCAGGGGGGTCTTGAGCTCGTGGTTGGCGTCGGTGATGAATTGCTTTTGCTTTTCGTAGCTCTCAGCAATGGGAGTCACCGCGCGGCGGGAAAGCAGAAGGATCAACAGCAACACCAGGGCGGCACAGCCCAGGAGCACCAACCCCGAAATGGTAGCGGTCTGCCACAGGGCAGAGCGACTGGTACTGCCGTCAATAAAGACAACGGTCTGTTCCGCGTCGGCAGAAAAGATCTTATAGCGGTAATGAGAGATCCATCCCCCGTTGTCTCCGTTCTTCAGCGCCCGACGGGCATAGTCCACGGCACTCTCCTTGGTGATGGAATAAATGGAATCGGTATGGGTACGCGTCACGTTCCCTTCCGCGTCAAAGGACACGGTAAAATGGCGGGTGGAAAAAGGGGTCTCGGGAGTGATGAAATCAAACTCCTTTTGCTTTTTGGGAGGCGGCTCCTTCTCTTCCTTCGTGTGTCCCCCGTCAAAGGAAGGGGGAAAGCGACCGCCCCCGGCAAAGACCGTATCGGCCAGCACGTCCAGGTTGCGGTTCATAGAGATCGCAGTGAGAGAGACAATGGTAGCAAATACGAGAAGGATGACCGTGAGCACCGAGACCGTGCTGATAAGAACAAAGCGGCGTTGCAAACGGTAGATCATTCGTCCACCTCCAAAAGATACCCCGCGTTGCGGGCGAAGCGGACGCGGACGGGTGCCCCCAGGGCGTCGATCTTTTTACGAAGATTGGAAATGTGCACCCAAACCACGCTGGTATCTACGCTGGTCTCCCAGCCCCAGACGTGGGTCATGAGCTGCTCGGTGGAAAGCGGCATATTGGGACGCTGCATCAGCAGCTCCAGTACCTGAAACTCCTTGCCGCTCAAGGGGAGGCTCTGCTCCCCAAAGCGAATCTCGTAGGTGGAGCAGTTCAGCGTCAGCCCACCAAAGGAACGCAGGTCGGGGGTAAATTGCTCCTTGCGGCGGAGCATGGCTCGTACCCGCGCCAACAGCTCGGCGGTGGCAAAGGGCTTGGGAAGGTAATCGTCGGCCCCCGCGTCCAGCCCCTCCACCCGCTGATAGACCTCGGTTCGGGCGGTGAGAAAGAGGGCGGGCGTGGTAATGCCTGCCGCACGGAGCTCCTTCAACACCGTGATCCCGTCCATGCCGGGCATCATAATATCCAGTACCAGGCCGTCGTATTCTCCCGAGAGGGCGTAATCCAGGGCATCCTTGCCGTTATTCACGCCGTCAACAAGATAATGCTGGAGCGTAAACAGGTGGGTCAGGGTCTTAAGCAGCTTGACGTCGTCCTCGGCAATGAGCAACCGCATACACACGCCTCCTTTCGTTGGTTTCTACCTGATATGATACCACGTTTTGGGGCGCATATCAAGCCCCTCTTGCAAAATTAGTTCCAGGCCACGCCGTTGGCATCGGTGGTGACCGACACGGACGCCGCCGTGGAAATTTTGGGTGAGGTGTCGCCCAAAACGATAACGTACGCCGACATGGAGGACGGAACCTTGACCGTGGCCTCGGCCGTGCCGATCCCCACCACCAGGTATTCCCCTGCGGTCAGAGAGGTCTGGGTCGATTTGCCCACGGAGGAGAAGCTCTGACAATGGGTCGCCTCGCTCGACATCCCCCCACGGGGCATCACGGCGATCACGTTGCCGCCGGTATAACCGTAGCCCTTTTCGGTATCAATGGCCGAGTTTCCGCCCGAGGTGGAAATAACCACGGTATTGCCTCCCGAAAAGACGATGCCCGCATAGGAGGTACGGCTGTTGGAATCAATACCGTCACCGCTGCAATAGATATACAGGCTTCCGCCGCTGACGGCAATGGCGGTGCCCGAGGTGGCGGTGCCGTTGATGCCGTCGTCCTTGGAACACACCGAAACCGAGCCGCCACAAATCGAAACGTAGGTTCCCTCCAGCCCTTCGTAGCTGTTGGTCACCCAAACATCGCCGCCCGTGATCGAGAGGGTTCCGTCGGCATGGAGTCCGTCGTCGTTGGTATACAGCGTCAGGCTTCCGCCGCTGACCGTAATGTTGCCCAGCGGGGTGGCTCCGTTCTCCAGGGCGGTGTCGTTATTGGCGTGAATAGCGTCGTCATAGGACTTGACCGTCACCCTGCCCTCCAGCACCCGGATCTCGTTGGCGGCCTTGATGCCCTTGGTGGAGTGATCGCCCTTCTCGCTGTTGCCATCGCCCATGCCGCCGGGCCCACCGCCGGGGCCGCCGGGACGGCCAAAGCCCCCCTCTTGGATCTGGGTGGTGTAGTTGGTCCAGCTATAGGAGAACTGATTGCCGCGCGCCGACAGAGCAAAGGTATCGTAGGCGGTGTTGGGAGTGAGGAGATCGGTGGTGACCAGATACTCGGCCTCCTGCCCCTGCGTCATGGTAGAGGAATAGACAAAGAACTGCATCTTGCTATACTCGGGATGCTTGGGGAAGGAATAGTAATAATAGGTGCTCCGTCCCCCCGGCACCGAGGAATGATAGGTAGCGTTGACCCAGAGCACGTCGCTCTCCGAATTGACATACTTGACCGAATAGGAATAAGCGTCACCGGCAAAGCGGATATAGTAAACGTCAGCCTTGGTGGCCGTGACCTCTCCGGAATAGTTGGAATATTTATCGGTGTAGATGCTCAGGACGGTGGAGGCGTCGTCGATGACCACGTCGTAGGCCGCGTCGATCCCGTCGCAGGCGGCATAGATCTCGTGGGTGCCGCCGAGGATCGAGACCGTCCCCCGCTGATTCCCCTTCTCGGACACGTCACTGTTGGAGGTTTTGATCCCGTCGCCCCCGGAGGCAATGAGGGTCAGGGCTCCGCCCGTGATCTCCACGCTGTCGTTCCCCTTGAGGGCGTTATCCACACAGGCCACCAGCAGCGTCAGATTCTTGACCTGCAGATCGTCCTTGGAGTGAATGCCGTTGTTATTTTCGGACACCAGGGTCAGGCTTCCCTTTCCGCCGATCTCCAGATCCACCTCGGAGTGGATCGCCCCTGCGTGCAGGCTCTCGTCGGTCCCGTCGATGGCGGGACGCATATCGTAAATATAATTCTCGCAGTCCTTCTTGGCCTTGACGGCCACCTCGTCGCCGCTCCGGATCTCTATGGGATTGGTAGCGTTGCAAACCAGGGAGACGCCGCAGAGCTCCAGGTCGAATTTATAACCGTCGCCCACGTCGATAACGATATTTCCCCGCAGCGTTCCCGCAATGGAATAGACGCTCGCCTCACCGATGGCTGTAAAATAAAGGGTAGTTCCCTCCCAACGGTAGGCGTTGGGGGTGCCCGAGACGCAGGTTACGGTAAGGTCGGCAGACGCCCCCTCAAAATAACCGTCGTAGGCCCCCAGAGAATCCAGAGCCTCACCAAAGCTCTTGCTATCGTCCCCCAATTCCCCCACGGCTCCCAACGTTGCGTCCGCGGTCCCGCCTTGGGGCACTCCGTTCCCGTAACGGCAACCCGTGAGCAGAAGCAAAAGGATCAGTACTAACGTAAATGCTCGTTTCATAAAAGGCTCCTTTCCAAAATCAAAGCTCGGCCGCGTTGGTCTCCCGACGGGAGACCGTGATCTCCAGATTTCCGTTGCGCACACGGAGACGGTCGATCATTTCCTTTTCTTTGGTCACGTCCCGCAGGGTCAGATCGTAGGTCAGGCGGAACATACTTCCCATATTGGTGCTTTTTACCCGAACCAGCTCCCAATCCTTGGCGTAGTCCGCAAAGATGGCGTCAAAGACCTCGGTGTAATCCAGATCCTCGGGAATGGTGATCTTAACGGTCTTGCAATGGGATGCCGTTCTTTTCCGCCCGCCGAGGAGTAGCGTCCAAAGAAGCAGAGCACCGCACATAATCAAGGTAAAGAGGGCGGCAAAGCCCAGATACCCCATGCCGGCGATCAGCCCCGCCCCCATGGCCAGAAAGATGGTAACGATCTCCTTGGCCGAGCCGGGAGCCGAGCGAAAACGCACCAGGCTGAAGGCCCCCGCCACCGCAACGCCGGCGCCGATGTTGCCGTTGACCATCATGATCACCACGCAGACCACCGCAGGCAGAAGCGCCAGGGTGACGATAAAGCTTTGGGTGGAACGGTTTTTCCAGACGTAGGTCCCCGTCAGGACCAGTCCCAGCAGCAGGGAGACCCCAAGACAGAGCAAAAAATCGGTTACGTTCACGGAGACTCCCGTGGACGTGTCAAAAATTCCTTGAAAGATGGCTTCCATTGATCCATTTCTCCTTTGATTCGGTATGATTTGAGGGAAAACGCGCAGGAAGGATCAGCCGTTGATAGGCCGTCCCGTATTTGGAAAAGGAGGTTTTGTAGATCCCCTCCCGGGAAAGGATCTCCACCATCCAGAGTGGCAGCCCCCCGGAGCATTTCAGCTCCATGAGCACCTGTCCGTCGGCAAGAAGTGCCTCGCCTCCCGGCGGCACGGTGAGGTCGATCTCCTCCCGGCGGCAGAGGATGCGGTCGTCAAAGGTCAGACGAAAATCCCCGCCGCCCCGCTCATAGTAGGCCTCGCGCTCGTAAGAGAGAAAGACCGCGGGTCGCAGATCTCCGTAGAACTCCCGAAAGTAGTCGATCTCCCGGGAGATTTGGGTATCCACGGGACAGGGCGCGCGTCCAAGGAGCCAGGTCATGGCCTCCCCCTCGGTCAGAGGAAGTCGACGCTTGTAAACCACTTTCTTGTATTTCTTTTTCAGCTCCACGAACACGGTGCTCCCGTGCGTTGCCGTGGCGTAGCTTCGCACCCGCAGCTTTTCCTTGTAGATCGGCTTTTCGATGGAGCGACGGATCAGCCGATAGCTTTCGGTATCAAAATAGATGTTCCGAATGGTGGTCCGCCCGTAGTGATCCAACGCCATATAGGGCGCAATGGCTCCCAGGACCCGTTCCTTTTGCTCGGGCGTCAGCATATACTTCAGCTCATACCGCTTGAACACGGTCTGAAACCCCATGGCCTCTCCTCCTTTCCCCCATGTTAAGGAAAGGATATCACAAAAACCTAAAGGCAGACTAAAGACCAGGAAGAAAACCGCGCGAACAGGACGGGGACTTTTTCCAAAAATCTTTTCCGTTTGCGTTGATTTATTCACAGATCCGTGGTATAATAGGTGCATGAATGATTTTGGAGGTTGATTATGAAACGATTTCTTTCTCTTTTCTTTGTGCTTTGCCTGGTGGTGAGCCTTGCTGCCTGCCACGCCGGCCACGACCATGGGGACGAAACCCAAACACCCACTCAAACGCAAAAGCTGAATTATCTTGACGGCAACGTCAGCCAGGATTCGGTGGATGAATTCCTTACCCTTTTGACCCAGGCCCAGAGCGCAGGACAGTTCGCAGGCCTTTCCACCGAGCGGGCAAACTGGTATAACGTAACCCCCACCGAGGTTTCCGCCTCCTCGGATTACACCATCTTTAAGGAATCCACCTCCTGCGCATCTCTGGTGTTGATCGACGGAGCCCTCTACGAGCTCTGCCCCTCCTTTGGCGGCTACGGATTTGTGAACGCTACCCTGTGCGACGTGGACGGCAACGGAACCAAGGATCTGCTGGTAGCCTCCTCCTCGGGCTCGGGAGTCCACACCGCCACCGTTTCCCTGTTCAATGCCACCACCCATACCTCCACCGAGGTGTACCGCACTACCGAGACCGATCTCTTCGTTCTCGCGGCTACCACCACCGAGGGCGGCGTTGGGATGTACGTCTGCGCGGCCAAGATTGAGATCAAGAACAACAATCCGGCTCAGCTTTCCTATGCGGCAACCCGCCTGTTGGGTACGGTCGCCATCCAGAACGGTCAGGCCGTGTTCCAGCCCATGAAATAAGATTCTTTGACCTCCGGGAGAGTTCTCCCGGAGGTCTTTGAAAAAGAGCAAAAAAATTTGAAAAAAGGTATTGACAAACCCAAAAAGCTATGATATAATAGCAAGGCTTTGAGGAAAAACCGAAAAAAATTGAGAAGAAAACAAAAAAATTCTGATTTTTTTCAAAAAACCTCTTGACAAACCGAAACGACTGTGATATAATAAGCAAGTCGCCGGTTAAAACGACAGAACGATGGAAGCATAGCTCAGTTGGGAGAGCATCTGCCTTACAAGCAGAGGGTCATAGGTTCGAGCCCTATTGTTTCCACCAATTGGTCCGGTAGCTCAGCTGGTTAGAGCGCTAGCCTGTCACGCTAGAGGTCGTGGGTTCGAACCCCATCCGGATCGCCATTATAATACAGCCCTTGCTGTATGCCTCTGTAGCTCAGTTGGTAGAGCAGGGGACTGAAAAT
>JAFTNJ010000037.1 GCA_017451915.1 Clostridia bacterium | reverse complement strand
TGATATGCCCCCGGCATATCATTCACCCCCTCGGCGCCGCTTTGCTACCCAAAGGGAGAGCCTTTCTGATAAACCCCGTTTACGGGGTGCAGTGCGTGTGATGCGATGATATAATTCGGTGCCCCTTTTAGGGGTTAAGCCAGTAATAGCCCCTTACAGGGGCTGTGCAAACCACCGGTTGAACCGGTGGTTTTGATTCTTAAAAAACGGAGGTGTTCATCAAAAAACTGATGCAGCAGAAACCAATTGAAGCCACTATCCGACTACGTGTCATCTCTGAGCAGGCTCGCAAGCTCACCCGAACCCGACCTTAGGGAGGGCAAGGCGCAGCCTTGGGATCTTCTAACGACTCTTGCTATTCCTTTTCTTCTAAGGATGTAAGTTTACGGTGGAAAGCGATTGGAATTCCTTCGTAGATCCCGCTTCGGACTGCGTCCTTGCGCTTTTGCTCCATTCGGCTTCGCCTGCCATTGCGCAAAAGTTCGACTACAAAACGCTTCGCGTTTTTCGCTCAGGATGACGCATAAAGATGAGATGACTGAATGACCGTTTTTTGCTTATTCACCCAAGTGCTCTTTCCACATCTGTTCGGCTTTTTTGCGGTTGCCCACGCGATACAAAAGGGCGTGGAGGCAGAGGGAGAGGGTTTCTTTTTTTCCTTTTTCCTTCCAGTACCACTTGAACCATTGGAATTTGGTGTAGTGCTCCATTTCGGGATGGAGAAAGATCTTTGCCACGGCGTAGTCGCGCAGGAAATTCGCCACCCCAACAGGGGCAAGGGCGCGATATTCCTTGGCGCAAACGTTGCGGAAAACGTGGGGCGTCTCGTCGGGCACCACCCGATGAA
Source organism: Clostridia bacterium (assembly GCA_017451915.1). Lineage (GTDB taxonomy): Bacteria > Bacillota > Clostridia > Oscillospirales > CAG-272 > UMGS1865. Next base: position 29,881 of record JAFTNJ010000037.1, on the reverse strand, counting down.
GCTCTCGGTCGATGCGATAGGGAAAATGCTCCCACTCGCAGGTGTCCTCGGTCAGCTTCAGCTTTAACAGAATGCCCCTATCGGTATATTTTTGCAGACGCTGATAGTCGGTGTCAAAAATGAAATTTCCAAGAGAATAAAAGATCACCTTGTTGCCAACCGTCTCAAAATTCTGGGGCACGTGGGGATGGTGTGCCACGATGATGTCGGCACCCATCTTCAAATAGTTCAGATAACGCCGGCGCACGTAGGGCATGGGTATCCCCGAAAATTCCTCGCCGCCGTGAGCCACCAGAATGCACCAGCGGTTGGTTTTCTTGATCTTTTGGATGGCCTCTCGAATGCGTCCAAAATCGTCCCAATGCAACACGCCCGCTTTGTTTTCGTCGGCGCGCATGAAGGCTTTGTAGGAGACGGCAAGGATTCCGATACCCCCCTCCTCGGGAAAGAGGATCGGCGCGGATGCCTCGTGAATGTTCATGCCCGCGCCCAGGGGTTGACAGCCGTTTGCCCGCGCCAGAGCCAGGGTGTCGGCAAGTCCGCCCTCACCGCAATCCAGGGTGTGGTTGTTGGAAAGATTCCACACGTCCCCCTTCATTTTCAGGAGCCAGGGCAGGCATCTCGGGTCGCTGGCGTGGGCGGGGACCGAGGCGCTTCCTCTGGTCATTACGTTGTCGGTCAGAGCCCCCTCCACGTTGAGAACCACGTGGTTGGAGCCTTGGAAAAACCCGATCGCGTCCTCGCAGATCAGCGCGGGATCCTCATAGGTGTTCCGAAAATATTTGGAAAAGGCGATGTCTCCGCTAAAGGTGATCTCCGTCATGATCGTTCTCCGTTCATAGGTGTCAAATTCTTGCTACGCCGGTTTCTTTTGCGGCCTTGACGACCGCCGTGGCAACAATGGGTGCCACGCGCTTATCCAGGGCCGGGGGAATGATGTTCTCCTCGTTCAGCTCGTTCTCCGGGATCAGGGATGCAAGAGCCAAGGAGGTGGCCACCTTCATTTCCTCGTTGATGCAGGTGGCGCGGCAATCCAGGGCACCGCGGAAGATGCCGGGGAAGGCCAGCACGTTGTTGATCTGGTTGGGGAAATCCGAGCGTCCGGTTCCCACCACCCGCGCGCCGGCCTTTTTGGCAAGGTCGGGCATGATCTCGGGGGTAGGGTTGGCCATGGGGAAGACGATGGCGTCCTTGGCCATGGAGCCCACCATCTCTTCGCTGACGATATTGGGGGCCGAAACGCCGATGAACACGTCGGCACCCTTCATGGCGTCGGCAAGCGTGCCGTGAAGCCCGTCGGGGTTGGTCAGCTTGGCGATCTCGGCGTGAGCGGGGTTGAGTTCCTCCATATCACGGCAGAGGATGCCAAAGCGATCCACCATGGTGAGATTTTTTACTCCCATGTTGAGCAGATGCTTGCCGATGGCGCAGCCCGCCGAGCCGGCACCGTTGATGACCACCTTGACCGCATCGATCTTTTTATGAACCACCTTCAGGGCGTTGATCAGAGCCGCGGCCACCACAATGGCGGTGCCGTGCTGATCATCGTGGAAGACGGGAATGTCGCAAATTTCCTTGAGCTTTTGCTCAATCTCAAAGCAACGGGGGGCGGCGATGTCCTCCAGGTTGATGCCCCCAAAGCTACCCGAGAGCAGGTAGACGGTGCGAACGATCTCGTCCACGTCCTTGGAACGGATGCAGAGGGGAAAGGCGTCCACGTCGGCGAACTCCTTGAACAGCGCGCACTTTCCTTCCATAACGGGCATACCGGCCTCGGGGCCGATGTCGCCCAGACCCAGCACCGCGGTGCCGTCGGTGATCACCGCCACCAGGTTTCCGCGGCGGGTCAGCTCGTAGGAGCGGCTGACGTCCTTTTGAATCTCCAGGCAGGGCTCGGCCACGCCGGGGGTATAGGCCAGGGAGAGATCGTGACGGTCATTGACGTGGCAACGGGAGATCACTTCGATCTTACCCTTCCATTCGTAGTGCTTTTCCAGGGATTCTTCGCGTATGGTTTTCATGTTGGTTCCTTTCTTTTCTTGGGGGCGTGGGGATAGGGGATATCAAACCAGATCCAGGATCGCCAGCACGATCCAAAGGAGCAGGCAGGGGAGAAGCGAGGGGGTGGACAGAGCTCCCAGGAGTCGCTTGGGGAACTCCTTTGGGGCAACGGGCACCGTGTAGGAGGAGTCCTCGTTTCGCTTGGCATAGAGGTGGTAGATCTTTCGGGCCTCTCCCGCGGCAAAGGCGGCAAAGAGCAAAAAGAGCACCACCAGGCAAAAGAGAAAGATCTCGTTGCTCCCGGCGTTGAGATAAAAGGCCGAGAGGTAGGGCTGTCCAAACAGACAAAACAGATTATAGAGCAGGTGCAGGAGCACCGCGGCAAGGTAGGAGCGGGTCACGTAGAGGGTACAGGCCAGGAGCAGCCCCAGTACGAAATAGGACAAAAAGAGGGGGAAGGAAAAATGGAGCATGGCAAAAAACAGAGCACTTACCAAAAGAGCCACGGGAACGCCGTATCTTTCGTATTCGGCGCAAAGCACGGCGCGAAAGACCAGCTCCTCCAGCACGGCGGGAAGCAGACCGTAGGCGAGGATCACAAAGATCACCTGTCCCGCGTTCCCCTGCAGCTTTGCCACAAAGGTGGAGTAGAGGGTGAAGTTGCCGCGCAGGGATTCGATTCCTCCCGTCAGGATCCCGCAAAGCAGACCGCCGGTGATCATCATGATCAGCACGCAGAGCAAAAACCACAGCCGTTCCGGGCGGAACAAACGCAACCGCAGGCGGGAGGCAAAGCCCTTGCCGTGAAGGCGCAGGTAGACCAGGGCGGCGGGGGCAAAGATCAGGAGCTGTAGTAGGATCACCAGGAGCAGCTCGTTCCCACGGGTCACCAAGCGGGTTTCCAGAACGCGGGAGAGCAGGAGCAACAAAAAGACGGTCAGCACCAGCAGAGGCGGGGTGTGCAAGGGGATGGCAAAGGCGTATAATGCCCGGTGCAAGCCCTCGGCACGTTTGCCCAGGGAGGTGGCCAGCGCACGGCATTTTTGGGAGATGGTGTGCTCCAATCTACCCAGCGGGGTGGCCTTTGGTTCCTCTGCCTCGGGGGCGGGAACCGGTAGGGTTGCTATGGAGGATGCGGGCAGGGGCTTGCAGGGGAGCAGACCCTTTTCGGTATAGATGCAGGACACCGGGCGATCGTGGGGCTCGGTGGGAACCTCCTTGACCATCATGGATCCCAGCACCGCGCCGGCGGCAACGCCGGGGAAGGTGGCAAGGAACCGATCGTAGTAGCCCTTTCCGTAGCCCAGCCGCCGACCGCAGGGGTCAAAGGTCAAGGCGGGAAGCAGACAGAGGGTGCGCTCGGTCAGGGGACAGAGCGGAGCCTCCCGAACGGGCTCGGGAATCCCGTAGGCACCGCGCATCAGGCGGGCACCCTCCTCCAGCAGGTAAAACTCCATGGTCGCGGCTTGAGGGTTGCAACGGGGAAAGGCTACGCGCTTTCTATCCTTGCGGGCCTGCCGTACCAAGGGGAGCAGATCCACCTCACCCTTCAGGGGGGCAAACAGAAGAAGCGCGTCGGCGTTTTGATAATGCTCCGATGCCACAATGGCCTGCACAATGGCGTGGCTTCCTTGGGCCAGGACCTGAGGATCCATGGCGGCGCGACGCTCCTTCAGGCGCGCGCGCAACTGGGCTTTGGTCATCATTGGGGCGCGTCGGCAAGAACGGCGCGGCGCAATTCGTCTGCCGTTTCCTGTCCCTTGAGGGCGGCCACCAGGGCAAGGCCGAATTCCAGAGCCACGCCCATGCCGGCGGCGGTGATCACCTTGCCGTCGGTTACCACGCGGCGGTCGGTTGCCACGGTGGCACCGGTGAGATAGTCCTCAAAGCCGGGGAAGCAGATGGCCTTCTTGCCCTGCAGATAGCCCCGCTTGCCAAGAACCATGGGGGCGGCGCAGATGGCGGCCAGATAGGCGTCGTTGGCCACGGCGGCGCGCAGAGCGGCGTCCACCACTCGGGATTCATCCAGGTTGGTGGCTCCGGGCATACCGCCGGGGAGAATGACCATTTCGGGCTTGCTGTCGCGGTAGAGCAGATCGGGAATGTCGGCCTGCACGGCAATGCCGTGGGCACCCACAATGCGGTCGCCGCCAATGCCCACGGTGGTTACCTGCAGACCCGCGCGGCGGAGCAGATCCAGGGGGCAAAGGGCTTCTACTTCTTCAAATCCGTTGGCCAAAAAGAGATAGATCATAGTCGCGTTCCTTTCTGTATCAGGGAAATATGGGGTCGATCCTTTCCCAGCCCATGCTTTTTCCAATGGGCTCTCCTTGACGGACATAGCCAAGGGCCGCCAGCACGCGGACGGCAGAGTAGGCGTCGCGGCCGCGGATGCGGGTCAGATCGGAGAATTGCTTGACGGTAAAATGCGGGGGAAGCTCCGGGGGAACGAAGGGAGCAAAGGCGGCGGGGCTGTTCAGCTCCATCTCTCCCAGCAGGGCGAGAGGAATGCGCTCGTAGCGCTCAGAGCCTTTCTTGCGATCCCTTGAGCGTCGCCCGTTGAGCAGACGAAAGTCCTCCACCTCCAAAAACAGGAGATGAAATTGCAGGCGCGGATGCCCCAGATAGGAGCGGAGGCAATAGAGCTCGGGGAGCAGATCCTCGGGGCGTCCCTTCTTGGGGGAGCGGACGCGGGGAGCGATCTCCAGAGTCTTGGGGTCGATCCAGGAGATCCACTTGACGGTGGGAATGGGATGCACCACGATCACGGTGCATTCGGTGTGCTCCAGATAGTGCTCGATCTTTTTGACCATGGGCAAAAAGGCTCCCGTCTGTACCTCAAAGGCCAGGTTTCCCACGCGGACGTCGGAAACGAAGCGGGTGTTGTCCACCCCTACCTCGTGGTATTCCTCCCTGCCGCAAAGAAAATGCTTGATGGCGGCGTGGAGGCGTTTTTCCTGCAGGGTGCCAATGCCGGCCTCCCCGCGGGGGTGCTGCCGCCGCAAAAGCTCCTCACAGATCCGCCCAAAGCGGGCGGCGCGGAGCGGCTCCGGGGGCGGAATGGGAACTCCCGCGGAAGGCGCGGGCTTTGTTTGTTTTGGGGTGGGCATGGATCAATCCTCGGCTTTTTTCAGCTTGGCGTAGGTGGCCATCAGCTTTTTGGTGCCCACCTTGTCAAACATGATCTCATAGAGCACGTCGGCTCCCATGGGCTTGACCGAGAGCACCTCACCGGTTCCAAAGGTCAAATGCTTTACCCGATCTCCGGGAACGAAGGTTGCCGCAACGGCGCGGGGCGTCTTTTCAAACAGCGGCTTGCCCACGGTGATCTTTTCCTTGCCGGGAGGTGCCGTTTGACGCACGGGGGTGCGGTTGGCCGACTCCGAATAATAGGTGCGCTTTTGACTTGCAGGGGCCTCGGCACCGCGGGCACCGTAGACCGAGCCGCGTTGTCCAAAGCTGCCAAATCCGCCACCGTAGCTACCAAAGGCAGCTCCGGAGCCCGGGGAGGACACGTGACGGCGGAAGGGATTGTCGTCATCGGTGGGCTGATCCAACAGGGCCGTGGGGATCTCGCTGACAAAGCGGGAGATGGGATTGTACATGGTTTGTCCGTAGAGCAGACGGTTGCGGGTGTGGAGGATGTAGAGCTCCTTTTTGGCGCGGGTGATGGCCACGTAGGCCAGGCGCCGCTCCTCCTCCATTTCGGCGTCCCCGGCGGTAATGTTCTGCATTCCGGGGAAGAGGCCGTCCTCCATGCCGGGCAGAAGGACGATGGGGAATTCCAGACCCTTGGCGCTGTGAATGGTCATCATCACCACGGCGTCGGCGGTTTCATCATAGCGATCCACGTCGGCCACCAGAGCGGTTTCCTCCAAAAAGCCCACCAGGGAGGGCTCCTCGTTTTCTTCCAGGTATTCCAGAATGCCCGATTTGAATTCGTCCAGGTTTTCCAAGCGTTCCGCTTCGGCTTCTCCCGCGTCTACCCACATCTGGCGGTAGCCCGAGCGATCCAGAACCATGTCAAAGAGAACGTCCAGAGTCACCTTTTTGGCGGCCTCGGTCAGATCCAGGATCATGTTGGCAAAGAGGAGAAGGGTGGTTTTGCTCCGCTCCAGGGCCGTGAATTGGTCGGCGCGGGCAATGACCGAGAAATGACTGCAGCCCTGTTCCTGGGCAATGGCCTCAATGGTATCCAGGGTCTTTTTGCCAATGCCGCGGCGGGGCTCGTTGATAATGCGGGAGAGACGGGTGTTGTCGTCGTGGTTGCTGATGAGCTGAAGATAGGCCACGGCGTCACGGATCTCCTTGCGATCGGAGAAGCGGGTGCCGCCCAGCACGCGATAGGGCACGCCGGCGCGGGCAAAGGCCTTCTCAATGCTTTGTGCCTGGGCGTTGGTGCGGTAGAGGACGGCAAAATCCCGATAGGTGGCCTCGCCCTTTGCAACGGTGCGGGTCACGGTTTCCACCACCTCCCGCGCCTCGGCGTTCTGGTCGTCACACAGACGGACGTGGATCTTGGAGCCCTCTCCCGCCGCCGTCCAAAGGCTCTTGCCCTTGCGCCCTACGTTGTGGGCGATCACGGCGTTGGCGGCGTCCAGAATATTTTGGGTGGAGCGGTAGTTCTGCTCCAGCTTGATGACCTTGGCGTCGGGATAGAGCTTGTCAAAGGTGAGAATGTTTTCGATGGTAGCTCCGCGAAACTTATAGATGCTCTGGTCGTCGTCGCCTACTACCATCAGGTTCTTGTGCAGACCCGAGAGCAGGGCGGTGAGGCGAAGCTGTGCTACGTTGGTGTCCTGGAACTCGTCCACGCATACGTATTTAAAGCGACGCTGGTAGGCGTCCAGCACGTCGGGGAACTTTTGCAGGAGAAGGACGGTCTGCATAATGATGTCGTCAAAGTCCAGGGCGTTGGACTCCCGCAAAAAGAGCTGGTATTCCTCGTAGATCCGGGCGATCTGCTTCTGACGGAAGTCGCCCCCCGCCTCCATGGCAAAATCGTCGGGGGTCATCATCTTGTCCTTGGCGCGGCTGATGGCGTTCATAACACTCTTGACCGGCAGGAGCTTTTCGTCAATGCGACAGCGCTGCATGGCGGAGAGAATAGCCTTTTTGGAGTCGTCGGTATCGTAGATGGTGATGTTGGGACGGTAGCCCAGCTTTTCCCCGTGGAGACGGAGAATACGCATACAGATGGCGTGGAAGGTGCCGGTGGCAATGTCCGAGGCCACGGCGGGATCCTCGGGGAACATTTTATTCAAACGCTCCTTCATCTCGTTGGCGGCCTTGTTGGTAAAGGTAATGGCCAGGATGCGGTAGGGCTCGCAGGCGTTGTTGGAAAAGCGGGGAAGAAAATGCTCCTCAATTTCATTGGCGGGCAGGGTGAGGGCCTGCTCCAGCTCGGCCACGGTGGCCTCGTCCACTCCCCAGGGAAGGTACTCGGAGTAGTAGGCGTTTCCGTAGCGGATGATAAAGGCGATGCGGCGCACCAGCACGGTGGTCTTGCCGCTTCCGGCACCCGCCAGCACCAACAGGGGATGGTTGACGGTAAACACCGCCTCCCGCTGACGGTCGTTGAGGGAGGAATATACTTTTTGGAACAGCGCGCGTTTGGCGGCGTGATAGCGTTCTTCGATGGTAGGCATGAAGGGTTCCTTTCTGTTTGGACGTCGGGGTCAGGCACGGGCCAGGGCTGCTTGGTAGCAGGACTTCATAAAGAGGGCGTCCTCGGCCTGGGTGCCGTCGGATTCGCAGATGATGCGGGGGGAAACACCCTCCCGCACAATGGCCTCGGCCAGGGGCTCAAAAAAGGGCCCGAATTCGGTATCGGCAAAGGTGAGATGCTTTTTCTCTCCCGCCTTGGTGTATTCGATCTTGGAAAAATGACAGTGGAGGTGCTTTGCGTAGTCATCGCCCAGAGAGGTGGCAATGGTGTCAAACACCCGGCGGTAGCTGTCCACGTCGGGGAAGGCGTTTCCAATGTTGCGGGCGTTGAGATGCCCAAAATCCACCACGGGGGCAAAGATAGGAGAAACGTGGCATTGCTCAATGACCTCCTCCAGGGTGCCCAGCTGATTGACCTTTCCCATGGTTTCAATGCCAAGGCGGATGGAGGTATTCCCCACGGCCTCAGCCACCTTTTCCAGGGTGTCCTTGGAGAGGGCCATGGCCTCCTCCCGGGAGATCTTTGCGGCACTTCCGCTATGGATCACAATGGTGTCGGCCCCCAGAAGCTCGGCCGCCCAAAGGGATTTTTGAATGTAGTCCAGGCTTTTCAGCCGCTTTTCGGGATCGACTCCCGAGAGGGAAATGAAATACGGGGTATGCAACGACATAAGGATGCCGTGCTCCTTTGCTTTTGCGCCAACGGCGCGCAGGGAGGCCTCCCCCGCCGTTAGTCCGTTGCCCGCCTCGTATTCAAAGGCGTCCAGACCGAAGCGCTTGATCCAGCCGGGGGATTGGAGGGTGGATTTATTTCCTTCGGCGTAGAACAGATCGCTGTTGCCGCCGGGACCAAAGGTTGCAATGCTCATGGTTGGTTTCCTTCCGTGGTGTTTTTGATCTTCCAGAACTTCATAAAGTCCTTGTAGCCGTGCTGTTTTGCGTATTTGCGGATAAAGGGACGCTCGCAAAGTCGCTTGAAGCGGAAAAAGAGATTGGTCTTATCCTTGATGGGGGGGACGATGACCGAGGTGAGTCCCGTGTGCTTGCCCGCGTAGGAATCGGTGAGGAGCTGATCTCCCAGCATCACCGTTTCGGCGGGGGTGACCCCCAGCGCCTCCATGGCAACGCGCAGGGTCTTGGAGGAGGGCTTGTGGCTGTCGGGATAGGCGTCCAGACCCAAGGGTGCGTTAAAGCGCTCTACGCGGTCGGCGTGATTGTTGGAGACCAGAGCCACCGCAATGCCGGCCGCCCGCAACGCCTCGATCCAGGCCTTGTGCTCTTCGTCGGGATCGGGCTGCTCGTAGGGGGCCAGGGTGTTGTCAATGTCCGAGAGAACCGCCTTGATTCCAAGAGAGGACAGGAAGGCGGGGGTCACCTCCCGGTAGGAGGCGAACATATAGTCGGGGGTAAAGAGGTCTTTCATAGGGGCTCCTTTTTGGTGGCTCACAGCTTTCCCGCCGTGAGGCGGATGAGCAGGGAGCGGTTGTCGGGCTGATTCTTGGCCTCATGGGCGGCGCGGTTGCGGTGGATCTCTCCGCATTTGGTGCAGCGGTGATAAATGACAAAGCCCTTTTTGGGATCGGGCTCTACCCGGATCGGCTCCATCGGTCCGCCGCAGGTGTTGGCGCGGTCGCCGGGGAACACGTCCACGTGGAGGGACCAGAGGCAAAAGGGGCAATGATTGCGGGAGGTATAGCCCAGGGGCTCCACCTCCTTGTTGCAGTGAGCGCATACAAAGCCGCTGTCGTTTTTGGTAAATCGTTTTTGCTCCATACGGGGGATTCCTTTCCATGGATTCTTCTACATATTATGTTAGCACAAAAGGCGAAAAAAGTCAAGGTGTTGGAGGGGAAATGCGAGGCTTTTTCTCATCCTGCCCGTCCCTCTTTTGGGAATGGTATTGACAACGCCGCAAAATTGTGATAGAATGAATTCAAAGAAAAAAAACGCTTACAAAGGAGAGGAAATCATGTACTGTAAGAACTGTGGAGCCCAGATCGATCCCGGCGCGGCGGTTTGCGTAAAATGCGGATATAAAAATGGGGACGGCAATCGCTTTTGCCATCATTGCGGCCAAGAGCTGACCGAGGGGGCAAAGGTCTGCCTGCAATGCGGCTTTGCTCAGGAGCCCGCGCAGCCCACGGCGGCCCCAGCGGATCAAAAGTCCAAGATCGCGGCAGGTCTTTTGGGAATCTTCCTCGGCGTTTGGGGCGTACATAATTTTTACCTTGGATACACCAAAAAGGCCATTGTTCAAGTGCTGCTTGGCACCGTAGGTACGGTACTGTGCGGCGTTGGTCCTGCGGTGAGCAGCGTTTGGGGCTTGGTAGAGGGCATCATGATCCTGGTGGATAAGATCAACACCGACGCCAACGGAACCCCTTTGGGAGAATAATCAACTCCGAAAAAAACAATCACGTATTGAAAAAACAGAGCCGAGATGTGGTCATCTCGGCTCTGTTTTTTTATATTCCGTTGAGGTAGGCGCGGATCTTGAGGCTGGGAAGATCCCAGGCAAAGAAGCCTTCGTCCTCCAAGCGTTCCGTCATCTCCTTCACCAGGGAGTGGATGGCGGCCTTGGTTTCCTCCAGCTGTGGGGTTGGCTTGGCAGAGGGATCGGATTGCCCGCGCAGGTGCTCGTGCAGCTCAAACAGCGCAGGGAGGGCCGAGGTGCCAAGATCCTCCAGGGCGGCCACGTCCACCGTGTTCAATTCTCCCGTGATATAGGCGTTCACATTGTAGTTGGCAATCCGGGCATCGGTGTTGGGCAGACAGAGCAGAGCAAAGAGCAGGAAGCAGCCCACGGCCAGGGTGGGGAGCCAGGGGAAGCGGGGGAGGATCTGCCGCAGGAGCACCACCACAAAGACAAAGGTCAGCACCAGCATGAACCAGGAGGCGTAGACCCGCTTTTGGGTGAGCCCGTAGGAATCAATATAGAGCAGCATTTTGGAAAGGGCGGTGGCGATCAGCACCAGGGTGAACACCGCGATCACCGAGGAGTAGATGCGTTGGAGCAGGTGCTTCTCTCCCGGCTTTTTCACGATGAAGAGATTAAAGAACAGAAGGAGCAGGGCGTTGATTCCGCAGACCCAGCACAGCTCAAAGAAGCCCTTGCGCGCATACTCGGCGTAGGTCAGATCTCCGGGCAGGACGTGGGTCAAGGCCGAGAGATAATAGCCGCTCTGGGAAATGAAAAAGAGAACGTAGACCAGCAGGATCGGCGTTACGGCGGTGCAGAGCAACGCCTTGGGGAGCACGTGCGTGCGAGCTCCCGCGGTCTCTCTTTCGGGTTCGTTGGCCTCCTTTTTCAGCTTCAGCGCAAAGAGGGCACCAAAGAGCACCGAGGCAAAGATCACGCCCACGGCAAGGTCGCCCATCACTTCCCAAAAGCCGTCCAGAGAGAAGGAAAATAGGCGTTCCAAAAGTCCCGTGAATTGATCGTCATAGGAAAGCAGGGCAACGATGACGGCGGTGGGGATCACGGCCGCGCCCAGTCCCAGCAGGATCCAGCCAAGGGTGCGTGCGGTGCGTTTTCCCGTCTCTCCCTTGCGGAAGGGCGAGAGGGCGGGCCAAAAATGCTTCCAGCCCGTGCAGGGCTGCCGAAGGATCGCGCGTTCTGCCGATTGCAGCAGTCCGTTGGAGAACCAGCCGCCCGGGCAAAGTCCGGCACCGTCGGCCAGGAAGAACAAAAAGCCCAGGAGCACCGCGATATAAACGAAGACGCGCAGGGTGGCGTTCCCGTTGGTGATCAGGGAAACTCCCAGGACCAGGAAGGCACCGCCGCAAAGGGAAGCGCGTAGGGAGGGCTTCATTCCGTGGGAGAGGAGATAGGCCGTCCCCAATCCAAACAACAGGAGCAGGGTAAGAAATGCCCCCAACGGGGTGCGAAATACCGGGAACGCGGTGGCCGAAAGATAGCCTACGGCCAGGGAGAGATAGGCAAAGAGGGTGTCCTTCCCCGAAAAGACGCGGCGGGGCTGGGGCGGTGTATAATAGGGAAAACGGGAGGCCTCGGGAGGCTGTGGGGGAGGCGTAAAATTCTGCATGGTAGGGTCTTGCATAAAAGTCTCCTTTCTGTTATTCTTGATTTTCGGGAAGGTATTCCAAAATATCCGAGGGTTGGCAGTCCAGGGCCTTGCAAAGGGCGTCCAGGGTGGAAAAACGCACCGCCTTGGCCCGATTGTTCTTGAGTACCGAAAGATTGGCGAGGGTAATGCCCACCTTTTCCGAAAGCTCGTTCAGGGACATCTTTCGGCGTGCCATCATAACGTCCAGATTTACGACGATCATCTGCGGTCACCTCTCAAATGGTAAAATCGTTTTCGTCCTTGATGCGGATGGCCTCGGCAATCACGTTCTTTACCACGCGCAGGCAAAGTCCGAGAAAGCAGGCGGCAAGTCCCACCCCAAGGGCGATCTGAAAGCAAAATCCAATGGAGAAGAAGAGGGCTCCCTCCCCAAAGCAGCACCAGGAGAGTCCGCGGAGCCAGCGGATCAGCGAGGGCTGAAAGATGCGCTCGCGGAGCACGTCAAACAGTAAAAAGAAGAGCAGACCCATGGCAAGAAATGCCACGGCGATCATGGCGTAGGCGGCGATCAGCACGTAGGTGCGGGCCTCCTGGGAGAGCTCGGCGCGGTCTCCCACGTTGTCGGCGGTGTCCAGCATGGAGCGTACCACGTCGGGCACCCAGGGGAGCAGTACGATCAGGGCGATTACCAGGAGCACCGAAACGATCAGCGAGATCCTGGTAGAGGTCTTATTGGAGATGGGGAGCATAGGGCTTCCTCCTTTCAAGGCTGTCTTCCGATTGATTTGATTATAGCATCTGCAACCTCGTTTGTCAATAGAAATTTATCGAAAAACAATAAATATTTTTCAATATTTAAAATTAGATTAAGAATCAATCAAAAACAGAGGAAAACGGCCATCCAAAATTTTTGGAGAGAAGGAGACTTGGAGAATGCTTCGTTAGCGGTAACGTTGGCGGAGGGGCCAAGGCGCGATGACGGAGGCGGATGGGCTGCATTCCCGAAGAATTCGGGGCCAATAGTTGCAAGGCTTCTTTTTGGAAAATGCCACCAAAATCCCCAACCTTTGGAGGCAGAGGCGGGGAAATGAGGAAAAATCCTTGTATTTCCTTGGTTTTTTTACACCGAAAAAGAAAAAATCTGGGGATTTTCTATTGACAAAATAGCAAATTGATGGTATTATACTTATATGTATAGGATTTTTGTCCTATCAAGACGGCGGGGAGGCGTTCCGTTCCTGCCGAGAGTTCGAACCGAACTGTGTTTACTGCCGCCTCGGCGGTGGAATCTCAAACAAAGAAGCGAGGTTTTGTTTATGAAAATGTTTAGCAAGATGCTTGCCCTGCTCCTGGCGCTTGTCACCCTGCTCGCCATGGTTCCGATCAGCGCGATCGCCGAGCCCTGGTTCAAGGTGGAAGGCGACAACAGCGGCGAACTTCCCGTGGTTTCCGTTCGCTTGGATGCGGCTGCTTTGGCTGATATCCTGCGCGGGGATGAGGAGCTGGTGCCTGCCGTCAAGGCCGGAATCCAGCTGGATTTTGAATCGCTGCTTACCGTGCTCAGCGCAACAGAGATCTTTGAGATCATTCCCAAGGAAGATATTCTGACCATTGTGGGAACCGAGGCTCTCCAAGACGCGCTCCTTTCCAACGAGGAGCTGATGGGTCGCCTGGATCTTACCAGTGGCGATCCGGAGACAATCTTGAACAGCCTGAGCGATAAGGATCTGTTTGATCTGCTTCTCACCATGGATCTCAAGCCCTACGCCGAAAAGCTTGCTGCTCTGCTCCTCCGCAAGGTTCTTTCCAACGTGGATGAGCTGACGGTGAACGATACCCTGGTAGCCTCCGCCGATGAGAATCAGCTGCTGGCACTGGATGCCCGCGCGCTGGTTGGTGTGATCAATGCGATCCGCCCCGATCTGGAGGACATTGCCAACACTCAGGACGGCGTAATCGTTTCCACCGGTGTCTCCTTTAAGTATACCGCCGAGGAATCCGGCGAACAAAAAGAGAAGGCTATGACTCTGCAGTTCGTTCTGGAAGGCGATCTTGCTACCGTTCGGAGCCTGGCAGAGAAGGCCGCAAAGCTGGTTGAACGGATTGCCCGTTACGTTGACGTAAGCTATCAGAACGGTACGCTGAACGCCGGCGTTACCCTGCCCGATGAATTTGCAAAGGCATTCAACAAGCTTCTGAACACCGATCTTCTGGACGCGGCAACCAAGGAGAAGCTGCTGAACGTTGTGAATATGGACGGCGAGGATATGGTTGGCCTTTTGAAGGAGCTGACTCCCTCCGAGGTGGTTGATCTGATCGATTCCATCGATCCCGAAAAGCTGTATAATGCCGCTCTGCAGTATGCATACGTGCAGAAGTGCGTTGAATACGCCTCCAAGGCAACCGGCGTGGATATGACCGGTATGTCCTTGACCGAGCTGATCGGTGTTGCCGATGAGCTTCCCGGCGTAGAAATGATCGCCGGCGCCATCAAGGAGCGCTACAACGTGGACGTTCTGGCAATCCTGGAGAACGCCGAGAGTGCCAACGAGCTCTATCAGGCCGCTCTGGAGAAGGCCGAGACCAGCGTAAACACCTTCAACAAGGTGACCGCCAAGCTCGTTTCCCTCATTCAGACCTACGTTCCCGCATCCGCAATGGATGAGAGCATTATGGGCAACTACGACGGCAACGGTCTCTTTGCCGGCAGCAAGACTCTGCACATTGATCCCAAGAAGCTGGTGACCAAGGGCATAGAGATCCTTTCCGAGGAGTTTGGTATCAACCTGAGCACCGAGCTGGTAGACATGGTTCTCTCTCAGGTTTCCGCAGGCACCGTAAGCCTCCGCGTAAATCTTTCCCTGCAGCTTACCGATATTTACAGCATTACCTACCGCAACCGCGAGACCGGTGAGATCCTCTTTAAGGCATTCCTGCCCGTAGGCGCCGATCTCTCCGTGTTCCGGTACAGCCTGGATGGCAAGCCCGTAACCACCTGGTACACCCTGAGCGGTGAGGCTGTTGCCTCCATGCCGGCTCGTGACGTTGTGGTTTACACCGCAAAGGAGGGCGAGGTTCCTCCCGACGAGCCCATCGATATTACCGTTAAGTTCGTGGATCAGGACGGTGTTCTCCTGGGCGAATTCGTGATCAAATCCGGTAGCAGCCTTTCCGCATACGCCGCAGAGATCCGTGAGATCACCTCGCAGATCACACTGGACGAAGAGGTTACCGCAAACGCCGAGCACCTGTACGATGGCTATGAGGTTGGCTGGCGCCGTTACAACGAGGATACCGGTCTTACCTCCGGAAAAGTATTCCCCACGTATACTCGCTTTAAGGAAGATACAACCCTTAAGGCTTATGCCGCCCCCAACTACTACCTCTACATTGAGAACGTAGACTATGACGTAACCCTTGCCAAGAACGGCAACAACTATGATTTTGACCTGGAGATCAACGAGGATCTTCCCGACGGATTTACCCTGGATATGGACCACTCCAACCTGCTGACCCTTGCCAACGGCTCCAAGGACGTTTCCTTGACCCTGCGCGCCAAGGTTGGCGACGAGGAGATCGATTTCATGGTAATCGACGATAAGACCCTGGCCGATTTCCACTCCCGCGCCAACGGCAAGCTGGAGCTGGTTTACGCTCCTCAGGACATTGCTCCCGAGGATCTCCTCAACTCCGCATATGCTTCCAATGACACCGCTTCCTTCTTTGATTTCTCGATCCTGGTGGACGGTGAGCAATCCCACGTTCCCTTTGCGGGCGATCTGATCATCACTCTGCCCTACGAGAATGCGTTGAGCTACTCCGCCGGTTCCGACGACGTTGCAACCCGCGTACACGTATTCAACGAGAACGGTGAGCGCGAATATCTGGAGCGCCTGAACGTAGAGTCCGATAAGTACGTTTCCTTCAAGGCTCCTCACTTCTCCAGCTTCGTTATTGCCAACGAGTATAAGCTGGACGTAACCTACCTCTCCAACTTTGCGGGAGACACCAACGCCGTTACCGGTACCCTGGAGGGCTACAACCCCAATGACCTCTATTTCCCCGAGGGCTATGAGGTTGTGATCTCTCCCATTCCCAGAGAAAACTACACCTGGATCTCCTCCGCTTATCAGTTCGAGGGACAGGATGCCACCGATCTGGCCTTTGGTGCAAGCTTTACCATGCCTGCCAAGAAGGTTGGTCTGACCGTAACTCTGGAGCCCGACAAATACTACATTTATTACTATGTAAACGATGCGCTCTACGCAACCGACGTTTACATCTTCTCCAATCGCAACGTAACCCCCGGATACACCAACGAGCAGACCATTCAGGATGCGTTCCCTGCCGGCTACGTGTCCAAGTACTCCTGGGTAGGCTTTGATGCCGCACAGATCGGTGTTTCCAATATGTACCTGTTTGCAAAGTGGGATGCCATTACCTACACCGTTGAGTTCAAGGCTAACGGTCAGGTGGTTGCAAGCATTCCCTATACCGCCGATACCTACCAGACCGTTGTAGCTCCCGCAGTTCCCACCGTGGACGGTGAGTTTGGTACCTGGGGCACCTACGATCTGACCTCGGTATTTGGCAAGACCGACACCACCCTGGTGGTAGAAGCAACCTACTCCAAGAGCGCCTTCGCTATTAAGAACGACGGTCAGGTGACCGTTGCGGATACGGCGAAGCCCGGTGAAGCAGTATCTGTGACCGTAAAAGAGAAGAATGGCTACGATGCTATCGTGACCATCACTCTGGCCGACGGCTCCACCCGTACTCTGGAGGACGGCAAGTTCCAGATGCCTGCCGGTGACGTTTACATCAGCGTTGCATACCAGGCAAAGAAGTACAACTACACCGTAAACGGCGTTGCCGGTGAGGCAACTGCCTTTGGCTCCACCGCTACCTTCAAGATCTCTCTGGCACTTGGTCAGACCCTGAAGTCGATCACCGACGGCTGTGTTCTGATCTCGGCAGAGGTTGAGGACGGCGCCATGATCCTGACCTACGGCTTTACTGTAGATAAGGATAACATTGCCGTCGTTTACGAGACGGTTGACAACGGCTACAACATCATCAAGATCTTCAACGGCAACAAGTACGATGCCAACCAGGATCCCGCCGCATCCCACGAGAACGCTTTGTTTGCAAAGTGGTCTGCAACGGTTGCCGGATTCCTGCAGTTCGCAAGTTTTGCACCTGCCGGTGAGAGTGGCGGATTTGATTGGATGTGGGTGATCGTGATCCTTCTGATCGTTCTCATTCTGGCCGCTGTTGTGATCCTGCTCCTCATCATGCGCAAGAAGAAGGGCGACGAGCCCACCGATGCACCCGCAGAGGAGGAGACTGCCGAAGAAGCAACCGAAGAGGTTGCCGAAGAAGCCGCAGAAGAGACTGCCGAGGAAGCTGCCGAAGAAGTAACCGAGGAAGCTCCCGCAGCCGAGGCTGAGGAGGCTACCGACACCGTGGACGAGGACGAAACCAAGCGTTAATCATCCAACACGTTAAGGGCTGTTGCGCTGAATAGCGCAACAGCCCGTTTGTTGATTCTGAATAAAGAGGCAAATAATAATGAAGCATACCGAACGTTATACCATTAAGTGGCACGATACCAATGCCAATCGGGAGGCGCGCCCCTCCAAGCTGTTGATGTATATGCAGGAAACTGCCAACGCCCATCTGCTGGCCAACGGACTCTCCCTGGATTCTTTGCGGGACGAGCGTGGTTTGGCCTTTCTGCTCAGCCGTATTGCCATTCACTTTTACCGTCCGTTGTATACGGGAGATGAGATCGAGGTGCAGACCTGGATCTGCGAGGGCAGGGGATTTTCCTTTGACCGTTGCTTTGTGATCCTGCGCGGCGGTGAGGTGGTGGCCGAGGCCTATTCCATTTGGGCCCTTCTCAACCTGCGGGAGAAGCGACTGATGAAGACCAGTGAGTTTTCCTACGGCTTTGCCCCCGATCTTCCCCTGGAGGCCGCATTCACCACTCGCTTGCGGATGCCTGCGGCTAACGAGATGCTTCCGGCAGGGGAGCGCAAGATCGTTTACTCCGACATCGACTACAACGGCCACATGAACAACACCAACTATCCCGATATGCTTTGCGATTTTGTTCCCGAGATCCATTCCCGTCGGGTGGTTTCCATGACCCTGTCCTTCCTTCACGAGGCTACCTATCAGCACACGTTGCGGGTGCTTCGCGGAGAGCACGCTGCGGGAGGCTA
This sequence comes from Clostridia bacterium, assembly GCA_017451915.1. GTDB lineage: Bacteria > Bacillota > Clostridia > Oscillospirales > CAG-272 > UMGS1865. The sequence goes on along the minus strand of JAFTNJ010000037.1, from coordinate 11,958 downwards.
TTATTTCCGCACCCTGGACGAAAACGATACCGTCTGTCTGGATGCCTTGGTTCTTTTGGAGGATCTGGACGCGATCGAACCCAAAAGTCATTCCTAAGGCGACCCTTGAGACGCGAAGAAAAAGCACTTTTTCCACCAACGGTGTGGAAAAAGTGCTTTTTGTCATTGGAATTGATTTGGTTTTTCTCGGTTTATTGTGCCTTGGGGGCGGCCTCGTACATCAGGCGGGTCAGCTCCTTGGCAACCGCCTCGCAGTCCTCCACGTAACGCAGCTTGTAGGTCTCGGCGTAGGTGGTAATCGTTACGCTGCCCCATTGGTATTGGATCCCTTTGGCCGAGGCACGGCGGTAGGATACGTCGCTGATCTCGGTGGGCAATACCCTGGCATTTTTGGGCAGATGCAGGATTCCGTCCGCATCTTTGGCAATCAGGACGTGGGGGAGACGGAAAAAGTCGATCATAACGCCCGCGCAAGCCAAAAGCACCAGGATCCCCGTAATGGCAATGGCCTTTGAGAGCTTTGTGTTTTCGGTACTGCCCCAAAGCAGGAGCGCGCCCAAAAGTGCGTAAAGCAAATACAGGCCTCCAATACCAAATTTCTTTCTTGCTATGATTTCCATGCTACACCCTCCTTTGGATCGAGTTGCTTTATTTTAGCATACGTCCTGCGGTTTGTCAAGGCTTTCCCTCCATTCTCCCCTTGACAAGGCCGCGGAAATTCGTTATAATAAGAATGGATAATTATCGAATTCAGAAAAGAGGTAACTACTATGAATTTGCAAAACATTCTTTCCCGTTGTGACCACACCCTGTTGGCACAAACCTCCACCTGGGAGCAGATCCGTGCCATCTGCGACGACGGCCTCAAATATCAAACCGCCTCGGTTTGTATTCCTCCCTCTTTTGTTGCCCGCGCCAAGGAATACGTGGGTGATCGTCTGGCCATTTGCACGGTGATCGGGTTCCCCAACGGATACAACACCACCGCGGTCAAGTGTGCCGAAACGGCCGACGCGCTGAAGAACGGTGCCGACGAGATCGACATGGTGATCAATCTGGGAGATCTGAAGGACGGAAACGACGCCGCCGTGCTGGCCGAGATCCAGGCCCTCAAGGAGATCTGTGGCGAGAAGATCCTGAAGGTTATTATTGAAACCTGTCTGTTGACCGAGGACGAAAAGCTGCGGATGTGCCGCATCGTAACCCGGGCCGGCGCCGATTATATCAAGACCTCCACCGGCTTTTCCACCGGTGGAGCCACCCGCGAGGACGTGGCTCTCATGCGTGCCAACGTGGGAAGCGAGGTCAAGGTCAAGGCCGCCGGCGGCATTGCCGATCTGCAGGACGCGCAGGACTTTATCGACCTGGGTGCCGACCGTCTGGGAACCAGCCGCGTGGTCAAGGCCGTTAAGGGTATGGCAGCCGACGGGTCCTATTAACGGAGCGTGGATATGAGTATGATCAAGCATTCGATCCCTCTCCTGGAGTACGACGACGATCCCCACGCAGTGATCGATCCCGACCACGAGGGGCTGGGGATTCATCTGCCCGCAAAGGCGGTGTTTGCCTTTTTGCAGGACCACGTGGACGCCTACGCCAAGGCCGCGGGGGCACGGACCGTGGGATATTTCAGAACCATCACCAAGAATTATCCGGTATATGTTCTCACCTACAAAGGGGAGGAGATCTGCCTCTGTCAGGCACCTCTTGGCGCTCCTGCCGCGGCCCAGTTTCTCGATTGGCTCATTGGCTATGGAGCCAACAAGATCATCAGCGGCGGTTGCTGTGGGGCCTTGGAGGAGTTGCCCGAAAATCTCTTCCTGGTCCCCTCTCGCGCTCTGCGGGACGAGGGAACCTCCTATCACTATCTGCCTGCCGCCCGCTTTGTGGACGTGGATCTCACGGCACGGGAGGCCATTCGTAAGACGCTGACCGAGCACGGACTCTCCTATCGGGAGGTGACCACCTGGACCACCGACGGCTTCTATCGGGAAACCCGGGAGAAGGTGGCCTACCGCCGCGCCGAGGGCTGTACCGTGGTGGACATGGAGTGCTCGGCACTGGCCGCCGTGGCCGAACGCCGTGGCGTGCATTGGGGACAGATCCTCTTTACCGCCGACAGCCTGGCCAACGTGGACTCCTACGACGAGCGTGGCTGGGGCAGGGATTCCTTTGATTACGCTCTGCGCCTCTGCCTGGACGCCGTTTTGAAGCTTTGATTGAGCATTTGTGATTTCAGAATATTAGAAAGGAAACAGAAACAATGGCAACACCTCATATTTCAGCAAACAAAGGAGATTTCGCAAAGACGGTACTCATGCCCGGGGATCCGTTGCGCTCGGAATTTATCGCAAAGACCTATCTGGAGAACGCCGTGCTGGTAAACGACGTGCGCGGCGTACACGGATACACGGGCACCTACAAGGGCAAGCGGGTATCGGTGATGGCCTCGGGGATGGGACAGCCCTCCATTGGCATCTATTCTTATGAGCTTTACCATTTTTACGACGTGGAGAACATCATTCGCGTAGGCTCCTGCGGATCCTTCTCGCCCGATCTTCACGCCCGTGATATCGTCATTGCCATGGGTGCCTGCACCAACGGCAACTACGCATCGCAATACAAGCTGCCCGGCACCTTCTGCCCCATCGCCGATTTCGGCCTGGTAAAGCGCGCTGTGGAGCTTTGTGACGCCGCCGGTGTCAACTATCGCGTGGGCAACATTCTCTCCTCGGATATGTTCTACGATGACGCCAACTCGGGAATGGAGTGGGCCAAGATGGGGGTTCTCGGTGTGGAGATGGAATCCGCCGCCCTCTATTGCAACGCGGCGCGGGCCGGCAAAAAGGCACTTTGCATTTGCACGGTCAGCGATTCTTTTGTTTACCCCGAGGAGAATACCACGGCCGAGGAGCGTCAAACCTCCTTTACACAGATGATGGAGATCGCGCTTCAGCTGGCTTGATCTCTCCAAGAAAGGAGCCGTTATGGCAAAACGTGTGTTTTTGATCGTCCTGGACAGCATGGGGATCGGGGAGATGCCCGACGCTCATCTCTGGCAGGACGAGGGAAGCAATACCCTGGGAGCCATTCGCGGGCAGGCGGAATTCTCCTGTCCCACCCTGGAATCCCTGGGCTTGATGAATATTGAGGGCGTTGGCGGCGGTGTTCCCGCCCCCGCGGCCTCCTTTGCCCGTATGCGGGAGGCCTCCATGGGAAAGGATACCACCATTGGGCATTGGGAGATCGCGGGATTGATCTCTCCCCAGCCTCTGCCCACCTATCCGAATGGCTTTCCCCCCGAGGTGATCCGGGAATTTGAAGAAAAGACCGGGCGTGGCGTGCTTTGCAACCAGCCCTATTCCGGCACCGACGTCATCCGCGATTTTGGCGAGGAGCATATCAAGACCGGTAAGCTCATCGTTTACACCTCGGCGGATAGCGTTTTTCAGATCGCCGCCCACGAGGACGTGGTTCCTGTGGCCGAGCTCTACCGCTACTGTGAGATCGCGCGGGAGATGCTGACGGGAACCCACGGTGTCGGCCGTGTCATCGCCCGTCCCTTTGCGGGGGAGCACCCCTTTACGCGTACACCTCGCCGCCACGATTATTCCCTCACGCCCCCCAAAAAGACCCTCCCGGAGTATCTTTTGGAGGCGGGACTCTCCAGCATTTCGGTGGGCAAGATCTACGATATCTTTGCGGGACGGGGCTTTTCCGAGAGTCACCCCACGGTGTCCAATGAGGACGGAATGAACAAGACCGCTGCCATTGCCGCCCGAGACTTTGAGGGCCTTTGCTTTACCAATCTGGTGGATTTTGATATGGTCTTTGGCCACCGAAATGACGTTGTGGGCTATGCTCGCGCCATGACGGCCTTTGATGCTTGGTTGAAGGAATTTTTACCCACGTTGCAAGCCGAGGATCTGCTCATCATCACCGCCGACCACGGCTGTGATCCCTCCACGCCCTCCACCGATCACTCCCGGGAGTACACTCCCATGCTGATCCGGGGGAAGGGTATTTGCGGTGGCGTGGATCTGGGGACCCGCTCCTCCTTTGCCGACATTGCGGCGACGATTTTGGAGTATTTTGGCGTGGAGCCCGGCGATACGGCTGGCAAGAGCTTTTTGCGGGAGGTGCAGAAATGACCGATTTGGAACTGATGCAGCTTGCCGCCGAGGCGAGAAAAATGGCCTACGCGCCCTACTCGGGCTTTCGGGTGGGAGCCGCGCTCCTGACCTCGGAGGGCAGGGTTTATACGGGTTGCAATATTGAGAACGCCGCCTACGGCCCCACCAACTGCGCCGAGCGCACCGCTTTTTTTAAGGCGGTGAGCGAGGGCGAGCGATCCTTTGCCGCCATTGCCATCACGGGTGGCGGCGGAGAGGATCCCAATACGCTCTGTGCTCCCTGCGGTGTCTGCCGTCAGGTGATGGCAGAGTTCTGTGACGGGGCGTTTCGGGTGATCCTGGGTACCCCCGCCGCCGTGGAGGTCCATACCCTCCAGGATCTGCTCCCCCTGTCCTTTGGCAAGAGCGACCTGGCATAACAGATTTGGAGGTAGTGCCTTATGCGTATGTATGATATCATTCAAAAAAAGCGGGACGGCAAGGAGTTGACGCGAGAGGAGATCGAGGCCTTTGTTACGGGTTACGTGGCGGGGCAGATTCCCGATTATCAGGCGGCCGCCCTTTGCATGGCCATCTATTTTCGGGGCATGACGGTGGAGGAGACCACCCACCTCACCCTGGCCATCCGCGATTCGGGGGAGACCCTGCATTTTGACGGAATTCAGGGGATCCGTGCCGACAAGCATTCCACGGGTGGCGTGGGTGACAAGACCAGTTTGGTGGTTATTCCCATCGTGGCAAGCCTTGGCATTAAGGCGGCCAAGATGAGCGGACGGGGTCTGGGACACACGGGAGGTACCGTGGATAAGCTGGAGGCCATTGCGGGCTTCCGCACCCAGCTGCCCATTCCGGAATTTGAGGGCATTGTCAATCGGGTGGGCTGTGCCATTGTGGGACAGAGCACCGATCTTGCCCCCGCCGATAAAATGCTGTACGCCCTGCGGGACGTGACCGCCACGGTGGACAGTATGCCCTTGATCGCCTCCAGCATCATGGGCAAAAAGCTGGCCGCCGACGACGATTGCATCGTTCTGGACGTCAAGACCGGAAGCGGGGCTTTTATGAAGACGCTGGAGGATAGCAAGGCCCTGGCGCGGCTGATGGTGGACATTGGCAAGCGGGCAGGGAAGAAGATCACGGCTCTGATCACCGATATGGATATTCCCCTGGGCAACGCCATTGGGAACTCCCTGGAGGTGGTGGAGGCCATTGCGGTTTTGCAGGGCAAGGGCCCGGAGGATCTGAAGGAGATCTGTGTTGCCTTGGCGGCGAACATTCTCTTCCTTGCGGACAAGGGCACGCTTGCCGCGTGTGAGGACATGGCGAAGCAGGCGATCTCCGACGGAAGTGCCCTGGAGACCTTTGCCAGGATGGTTGCCGCCCAGGGTGGCGACGCTGAATGGATCTATCATCCCGAGCATTTCCCCAAGGCGACCTATTCGCAAAAGGTGTTGGCTCCCCGGGACGGCTATATCGCCCGAGTGGACGCCGAGGGGTACGGTGTTTCGGCCCTTCTTTTGGGCGCGGGACGCAATACCAAGGAGGATGTGATCGACATGACGGCGGGCATTTCGCTTCTTGCCAAAACGGGAGACTTTGTAAAAAAGGGAGATCCCATTGCCGAGCTGTTCACGTCGAGCAAGGAACGGCTGGAAAGTGCCGCCGCACGCCTCCTGGAGGCAACCTTCCTCGAGGATCAAAAGCCCGAGGGCAAGCCCCTGATTTTGGATCGGGTGGAGTGAGATGTTTTTTCTTGGGGAACTTTTTGAAAAAAAGTTCCCCAAACCCCTCAAAAACTTTCCCAAAGAGGTGTTCTACGCGAAAGGGGAAGTCCATCTCTCTCTATCGATCGATGCTCCCGGTAGCAGTTGGGTCCCATACCCAACCGCTCCACAAGAGTAGTTGGCTAAGGAGATTTTACATTTAAAAGTTTTTTCCAAAACCCCCTTGACATTGACCTTGCGTCAACTGGTATAATAGAGCTGAAAGCGAGGTGAACGGCATGGAAAAGGAAAGGTTATATGACATCGGAGAGGTTTGCAAGCGTCTGGGAACCACCTCCCGTACCCTTCGGTTTTACGAGGAAAAGGGCATTATTTCCAGTACCGCCGTGCCGGTTCAATCCCGCCGTCAATACACGGAGGCGCAGGTCGAGCACATTCGCAACGTGTTGGTTCTCCGAACCCTGGGAATCTCGGTCAAGGCCATTGCCGCTTTGCAAAGCAACACCGTGGATCTGAGGGCGGCGGTGCTTTCCCGCCGCGCCGAGATCGCCGCCGCCATGGATGCCAGACGCAAGGAATTGGTGCTGCTGAACGAGGCGTTGACGGTAATCGAATCGGGAGACGATATTTTTCGGCAAACGCCGCAAACCAAAGAGGACACCCCCGAGGATGCTCTTTCGGAGCTCGCAAGACGTTGCTCCAAGGCGATTATCGACGGGGATACCGACGTTTTGTATCAGCATTTGAGCCCAAAGCTCATCGAATATATGCCTCGGGAGAGCTATGAGATCGCCCGTGCCGATACCTTTGCCCCGGCGGGGAAGCTGATTGCTATCGATCGTTTGGAGCGAGACAAAAAACACCCCCACATCCTGTACCAATACGCAAGGTACGAAACGGTGGGAATTAAGATCCAACTGGTGTTTCATCACGGGCAGGTGGCAGGCCTTTGGATGGGATATTGCGAATTGCCGCGGAAGGGAGAGCCTTTATGAAATGGGTTGTTTATTATGCGGTCACGCTGGGGCTGAATGTTGCCTGCATGATTGCTTTTCATGAAAATCTGCACCTTGAGTTCCATTCCGTAATTCCGATCTTTTTGATTGGACTGTCGATTTTTCTGTCGGTTTATTATCGAACCAATCCCTCCAGAAAGGACTTTTCCACCAACAATCATACGGATCTGACCGAGGAGGAGTGGGGCGTTATGGCGGCGTATTCGGGCGCGTCCGGTGTCATCGTCGTTCCGTTGTTGCTCCCCTTTGTTTGTTTTTTTTCCACATGGGCGAAATTGCTCTCGATCCTCGTGTTTTTTGGAGGATTTGTTGGCGGTGCGGTCTTTTACCGTCTGCGACACAGGAAGGAGTACGAGGCACGCTTTGCCAAGGAGGCCAACGAGCTGGAGGAGCAAAAGAAAAGGGAAGAACTGGGCAAGTGGAAGTAAATAAAAAAAGACCTTCGGTCAACGGGAAATTGCCGCGACCGAAGGTCTTTTGCTTTTTGAAATAGACGCGCAATGCGTGTTTCTACTATCTTGTAACAGTAAATCTTGGCTTGTTGTGTCATCCTGAGCGAAGTCGAACTTTTGCGCAATAAGGCGTAGCCGAATGGAGCAAAAGCGCAAGGCGCTATGCGCCGAAGCGGGATCCACGTGGGATTACTGATGGCTTGTTGTGGGAAAGTTACTTTTGTTAGCACATTGGGATAGCAATACTTGTTAGAAGATCCCAACGCCTGCGGCGTTGCCCTCCCTAAGGTCGGGTTCGGGCGAGCTTGCGAGCCTGCTCAGAGATGACACGTTAATCGTTAGAAGATCCCGTCACGCTACGCGTGCCGCCCTCCCTTGGGTCGGGTTCGGGCGAGCTTGCGAGCCTGCTCAGAGATGACACAAAGAGGTTCCAACATTCCCGAATTTATCAAGTTCCTTTTTGAAGGCTTTTGAAGAGGAAGGGGAAAACTTCTTGCAAGAAGTTTTCCCCTTCCCCCGCGGTCTTTCCTATTCCAACTCCTCATAGATCTCCATAAGGCGTTCTTCGACGTCATTTTTGCGGGCGTCCAGCTCGGCGGCGCGGAGGTAGTTGGCGGCGGCGGAGCCAAAGAGCTCTTCTTCGATGGAGGCAAGCTCGGCTTCCAGCGCTTCACATTCCTTTTTCAGCTTCTCCAGCCGTGCCTTCTTTTTGCGTTCCTCAGCGGCGGCCTGCTTGTTTTTGAGATACTGCTCCTTGCCAGAGCTCACTGCGGCGGTTGCCGCAGGGGCACTCGACGCCTGTGTTTGCCGCTCGGCAATGCGGGCGGCCTTGTAGGTCTGGAACTCGGTGTAGGCGTTGCCCTCGTGATCCACGTGGTAGTCCAGCAGGTCGCCCTCAAAGCAGGATCCGGGGTGGAGCTCCAGGATGCGGGTGGCCAGCTTTTCGATGAGATAACGGTCATGAGAAACCGTGATGATGGTGCCGTCAAACTGCAACAACGCCTGCTCCAGCGCCTCGCGGGAGTCGATGTCCAGGTGGTTGGTGGGCTCGTCCAGCACCAGAAGATTCATGCGGGAGAGGATCAGCTTGGCCAGAGTCAGCCGCGCCCGCTCTCCGCCGCTGAGCACCGACACGGTCTTAAACACATCGTCCCCCGTAAAGCGGAACAGTCCCAGCGTATTGCGGATCTGGGTTTCGGTCATGGTGGGGTAGGCGTTCCAAAGCTCGTCCAGCACCGTGTTTTCGGGGGTGAGGTTTTGGTTTTCCTGATCGTAGTAGCCGATCTCCACGTGGTAGCCCTCCTCGATCACGCCCGCCGTGGGAGCCAGCTGACCCAGGATCAGCTTGATAAGGGTGGATTTTCCGCATCCGTTGGGGCCAATGATCAGCACCCGATCCTGCCGCTTGATGAGGAAGGACAGAGCCCGGAACAGGGGTCGCCCGGGGTATTCCATGGTCAGCTTCCGCACGTCCAGCACGTCGTTGCCCGAGGCAATGGCGTCTTGGAATTGCATCCGAATGGCCTTGGGGGCATCCTGGGGACGCTCCAGCTTTTCCATTTTGTCCAACATTTTTTGTCGGCTTTCCGCCGCGATGATATTGCGCTCCCGATTCCAGGCCCGTTGCTGGGCAATGTAGGCCTCTTGGCGGGCGATCTCCTTTTGCTGATTCTTCCAATGGCGCTCGGCAATTTCCTTGTCGATGCGTCTCTGCTCCGCGCTTTTGGTATAGCCGCCGTTGTAAAGCTTGGCCTTGTGATGCTCGATCACCAGAGTCTTGTTGGTGACCCGATCCAGAAAATACCGGTCGTGGGAGATGACCATCACGCATTTTTTATAGGAGGCGAGGAAGGACTCCAGCCAGGCCAGGGTTTCAATGTCCAGATGGTTGGTGGGCTCGTCCAAGAGGAGGACGTCGGGCTCGCGGCCCAGCTCAATGGCCAGAGCCAGACGGGTGCGCTGCCCTCCGCTGAGGGTGGCTACGGGCTGCCCCATGGCGATCTCGTCAAAGCCCAGCTTTTGCAGGATCGAGGCACAGCGTCCCCGAAATTCCAATCCGCCCTCACTCACGTAGGTTTCGTGGAGGTCGGTATAGGCACGGATCACGCTCTCCTCGCCCCCCTTCAGGCGGGGCTCCAGCTCGGCCAGACGCCGCTCGGCCTCCAGGAGGTGGGGGAAGGCGTCGTACATACGCTCCAGTACGGTCTGATTGGCACTTTCGCAGACAAAGGCCCCGTCCTGGGTCAGGATCCCCAGGGTTTTGCCCTTGGAGAGATAGACGCTTCCCTCGGTGGGAGTCTGCTCTCCCGTGATCAGGCGGAACAGGGTGGATTTGCCGCATCCGTTCACGCCGATGATCCCCAGCTTATCGTTCTCCTCCAGGGCAAAGGACACCTTGTCCAGGATCACCGTGGTGCCAAAGGAGAGGCTGAGGTCGTTGATGCTGATTGCGATCATAATAAGAATGAACCCTTTCTGTGGTGTGACCGAGGTCAGAATTTGGTCTTGGCTTCCAGAGCAACGCCAAGGATGCGGGCGCGACCCATTTCAAAGTCCTCGGGGGAGAGGAGAATGGGCTGGTAGTCGTCGTTCTCGGGCTGGAGGACGATGCGGTGATGCTGCTTGTAGAAGCGCTTGACGGTGGCACTTTCTCCGTCCACCAGGCAGGCAACGATGTCACCGTTTTCGGCGTACTGCTGCTTGTGGAACAGGACGTAGGTGCCGTCCACAATGCCGCAGTTCTTCATGCTGTCACCGCAAACCTGCAAAAAGAAGTACTCTTCGGCGTCGTCCACGTCGGCAAATTCCCGCCCCAAGAGGGTTTCGTCGGTTACAATGGGGGTTCCTGCGCGGATCACGCCAATCACGGGGAGCATCTTTTGCGCCCGCATGGTGCGGTAAGAGGCCTCGGCACTCTGTTGCCCCCGCTCGGTTCCCAGCAGCTCATCCAGACCAATGCCAAAGTAATCGGCAATGCGCGCCAGCTTGTCGGCCTTGGGGGTAGAGCGTCCGTTTTTCCAGTCCGAAAAGGTGGAGGCCGCAATGCCGGTGGCCTTGGAAAGCTGATACACCGAGATCCCGTGGGCCCGCAATAATTCGCTCAAAACCGAGTAATCCATAAATCCAACCTCTTTCTTTCTACAAAATACGCAAAAATTCGACGGCTTTTTTGTTCATCCTTACGAATATTTCGAAAAACCGAAATACATATTGACAATAGTTCGGAAATGCGTTATAATGTATATACACAAACATTATATACCATTTTGCATGGAATGTCAACAGGAAACAAAAAAGAAATTGGAAAAGAAGGTGAGAAAATGTGCGAAATGTGTCAAAAAAGTCCCTGTATTCCGGGATGTCCCAACCGTGAGAGGCCAAAACGACCCGGTGAGAGGCGATTGCGCTGCCGCCGGTGCGGGGGTGTGTTGAGGAAGGGGAGCGAGGCTTACGAAAAGAACGGAAATCCGTATTGCGGGGATTGCATCGCACAGATGGACCTGGAATCCCTGTTACGGATTTGCGAAATGGAGAAGGAAAGTTTACTGAAACAGATAGGATTATTACCGATCCGAGGATGAGAGGAGGGAATCTATGACTGAAGAAGAATTGGAGCGGATGCGGGCGGCGGAGGCCGCCCAAAAGGAGCGAATGGAGAGAACACGGAATTTTTTGTGCGGCTATCAGCTTTGCTTGGATATGCTGAATCTGCGGCAGTACGAGCGCAAGCGCGCCAGCACGTTTTCGGATCCCTGCGATTGTGAGGACATTCTGGCGGGGAGCGAGGCCTATTGGAAGGCGCGGATGTACGAGGTCAGCACCCTCCTCGGGGCCATGAAAAACGGGCGGGAGAAGCTGATGCTTTATTATCACTACGTACGCGGGGAGAGCATCGAGCACACCGCCAATCTTCTTGGGGTCTCCCGCCGCACGGGTTACCGTTTGCATCAGCGGGGGCTGCTGTCGGCCTCCTTTGTTCTGGATCGCATCCGACGGAGTCTTTCCTGATCTTTTGTAAAATTTGGGAAGGGAATTATGGAATAAAAAAGAAGGATTCACGCATACTAACCCAAAAACGAGGAGGATAGTAACGTGAACAAAACCTGGATGATTACGATGTTGAGCGTGGCGGGAGGCCTGGCTGCCCTGGGAGCCCTGGGGGTAGCGGTGTGGAATTCCAAGCAAATGCGCATGGCACGCACGGTAAAACGAGCCAAATGCGTCCTTTACCAGGCGGGCAACGCCATGCGCGCTATGTCGGGCATGGGAATGGAGTAAAGCCCCCGGCAAGCGTGGTGGATAAACAGCAACCCCGACCTTCCTTTGCGAGGGTCGGGGTGTTTTTTTGGTATTCAAATAAACCCCTGGTTCTACCAGGGGAGCGGGAAACGAGCGGAGTGATAACAAGATGGGCGAGCTATAAGCAAGCCCAAAAGAAAGCCTCTCCCTTAGGGAGAGGTGGATTGCGGAGCAAGGCGGAGAGGGAAAGAGCCCCTCTCACCCGCTGACGCGGGAGCTCTCCCAAAGGGAGAGCCTTTCTGATAAACCCCGTTTACGGGGTGCAGTGCGTGTGATGCGATGATATAATTCGGTGCCCCTTTTAGGGGTTAAGCCGGTAATAGCCCCTTACAGG
>JAFTNJ010000069.1 GCA_017451915.1 Clostridia bacterium | reverse complement strand
GATTGCGAAAAACATCCCCCGGATGTTTTTCTCCGCTCAGGATGACACGTAAAACCAACGGATCTATTACACCGTAGGGGCGAACTGTGTTCGCCCGCGGGCGTTGCCCTCCCTTGGGTCGGGTTCGGGCGAGCTTGGGAGCCTGCTCAGAGACGACGCGTTTATCGTTACAAGATCCCGTCATGCTACGCATGCCGCCCTCCCTTGGGTCGGCTCCGGCTCGCTTGCGAGCCTTTGCTCAGGATGACGCGTAAAACCAACGGATCTATTACACCGTAGGGGCGAACTGTGTTCGCCCGCGGGCGTTCAAAGAACGCCCCTACGATAGAATACAACCTTTTTTTGCAGAAGTCAGCACGTGAGGATAGCAAAATGTGACCGTATGGGCGATTCACAAATCGCCTCGTTTCCTTTTTTTGGGGGGCTTGCGAGCTTTCTTCGAACTCCCGGGAATCCTTTGCGCACTGTTGGGGGCATTTTTTCTTCTCTTCACAGGGGATTTGCGCCAAAGGTGTTGACTTGCGTCCCCTATCTATGTTATAATAAATATAAGTCTTTATTGTGGGAGACTCTTGCCCTTGGCGGCGGAGTGTCCGGCGTTGCCCAATACGCTTTCAAGGAGGAAAACGTCTATGAAAATCTGTAACAACTGTGGAGCGCAGAATCTGCCCGAGCGCGAGACCTGCCTGGCCTGCTCGGCACCTCTGACCGAGGCGTCCGAAACGGTGGAGGCCGCCCCCGTCGCTGCGGAGTCTGCAGCGGCATCTGCGGTGGAGATCCCCCGTCCCCGCCGTCTCTGGCCGTCCTTTCTCTGGCTGATTCCCATTCCGGTGCTGTACGTCCTTGCGCTGGTGTGCCGCACCCAATATTACGGCACCTACGAGAGTCATTGGCGGCTTCTCTACAACATCTGCCGCTACGTCATGCCCGTGATCATTGGGCTCTCGCTGGTTTTGTGCGCGGTCTTTTTCTTCCGCGCCCTGGGCTCCCGTTTAAAGTATCGTAGGGCCTGCCGCAACGCCGGGGTTGCTCCTCAGCTGCGCCGTGGCAAGAAGAAGGAACGCACCCGGGGCAAGCGCGGTCTGCGCCGTGCCGCGCGTCTTGGCCGTGACGGAGAGACCGTTACCGAGGACGAAGCCGTAACCCCCGAGGAGCAGGAAGCTCTGGAAATGGGCGCGGTCTCCTCTTACTCCACGCTCCTGGAGATCGACGCCGCCATGACCCGTCGGGAGATGCCCAGCTACACTCCCACCCCCACTCCCAAGGCCTTGAACCGCGCCTTCCGTGCCTTTGCGGCCGAGAAGGGCGTCCGCGTGGATAAAAAGCAGACCTCGGCCCTCTTTGCCGCCATGGGTGCTTCCCGCGTGGTGTGGGTCATCGACCGCCGTCCCGAGCTGACGCACAAGCTTTTGGAGGTTCTGGCCGAGTTCCTGGGCACCACGTTACATATGCAGACCGTGGGCGAGGGCTGGAGCTCTTTGCAGGATCTGCTGGTGGAGCATCATATGCTCAAGCAGGGGGAAAGCGCCTTTTTTGCCGATCTTTACACCGCCGCCTATCAGGACAACGGCCTTTGCATCGCCGCCCTGGACGGTGTGGATCCCAAAACCGCCGATGCCTATTTTGCCACCTTCTTTGATTATTCCAACCATCCCAACCGTCAGGTTACCATTCCGGTGCCGCGGCACCTGCACGGGGAGCACCCCCGTCGCCTGAGCGGGAACTATTACGAGCTTCCCAACAATCTTTGGTTCTTCCTGCGTCTGGACTCCAAGGAGGTTTCGGCGCTTCCCGAGGGCTCGATGCCCCTGGACCTTGGCGACCTTGCCGAGCTGGATCACAAGCACCCTCGCGACGAGGAGATCGAGCCCGTGGTGCTGTCTCTGTCCTCCTTCCTTGACCTGTTGGAGGATGCCAAGGCCGAGCGGTACCTGGCCGAGGAGTATTGGAAGAAGCTGGATGCCCTGGAGGAATACATGGCGCGGCTGCTTCCCTCGTATCAGCTGTCCAACCGCGTGGCGCGACAGATCGAGGCCTATGCCGCTCTGTATCTGCCCACCGGTGCCACCGCCGCTACCGAGATTTTGGATCTGGTAGTGGCCTACAAGATGCTGCCGGCACTTGCGGAGTGCCAAAGAGAGCCGCTGGCCGACCAGGTCAACGGACTTTCGGTTACCCTGGACCGGATTTTCGGTCTGGATAATATGCCTCATTGCCTGCGGGTACTGCGGCAGATGCATTTGGTATAAGACCCATCCTTACGTTGTGAAAAGGAGTGATGATCAATGTTGAATCTCGTTCCGTGGAGCCTGTCGCTCCATAGCCTCACCGCCGAGAGCGCGGGCATTTGGGATTCGATTTGGAATTTTTTATCGGGCCCGCTGTTTATTGGCATTTACGCCTTTCTTTTGCTGGTGGCCGTCATTCTGCTCATTGGCTTCGTCCTGGCGGGAGAGCGGAACCGCCCCGACCCCGAGGCGTTGCAGGAGTGTTTGGATAAACTCAACGAGCTCAGCCTGCCCCAGCGTCAGCCCGCCCCCGCGGAGCCGACCGCGGCCCCCGTGCGGGAGGAAGAGCCCCCCAAGCCAAAGGCTCCCCGCTTTTATATGCTCAATGCCACCGACGAGCGCATGACCACCGAATGGCGGACTCCTGCGTACGATCACGGCATTCAATTTGACGAGCTCTGCGCGCGCTTCCGCAACTTCTGCGCCAGCCGCCTGGGACTTTATTACGATATCGCCGACATCCGCCGCTTCATCGCGGGGCTGACCGTCAGCCATCTGATGGTGATGCAGGGTATGTCGGGTACG
>JAFTNJ010000036.1 GCA_017451915.1 Clostridia bacterium | reverse complement strand
ACGAGTTTTGGTCTTGGGGTAACGATCGGGTACTCTGATAATGATTTCAGATAGCTCGCAGTCAAGGGCCTCGCATATCAGATCGAGGTGTTCCAGGTTAACTCGCTCCGCAATCTCGTGATAGATCTCATTTATTGTAGATGGTCTTATCCCGGTAGCGCGAGCAAGGTCTGCTTGGGTCCAACGAAGCTCGCCCAGCTTCTTGGACAGTAGAATTCTAATCATAACCATGCTCCTTTCGTTAAATTCTAACAGTTTTTTATCGTTTCCGCTTGATTTTGTTAGAAAATAACGAAATGCGTTATGGAAATGAGAAGAGAAACGCAAAATAATCGGGTGGAATAGCAAAAAAGACTATCGCGGTAAGACGATAGTCTTTTTTGTTATTCATTGTGCAGACAAAACGAGAGGGCAAAGATTGAGCCTACAACGGTGATAGCAACGCCAGGGCAAACTATCTTTGTGTGTTCGTCTTGTCCAATTTGGTGACCCATCGGAGAGTCGAACTCCGGACACCATGATTAAAAGTCATGTGCTCTACCTTCTGAGCTAATGGGTCATTTGGCAAGTTTTTTGGCTTACCAAATTATTATAGCATATTTGGAACTGTTTGTCAATATTTTTCCATTCGGCAAAATGACGAAAACAGTACTCCTCCATGGACAACGATTTATGCAGGATTTCTATTTCCTCTGTGCCGTCTCCCGACGGATACTTGCCGCCACGCGATCCACGTTCTCCGGCAGGATTCCGGGCATGGAGGGGGTATATTCCCCATCCTCAATGTCGCTCTCGGCAATGGAGGAGCGCAACGCCTTTACCAACAGCTTATCCATCCAAGGCAGACCGTCGGTGCGCAGAGAGCCTCCAAAGTAAACGTTCTCAAAGGCATGCTCCCGTAAGCATTTGGGGAACAGCACCTCCTGATAATACTCGCTCTCATGGGTCAGGCCACAGCAAAAGAAGAGCACCAACGGCCGCTCCAGCAACGCCTGCTCCTGGGTTTTGAAAAAGCGACGGAGAGAGGGTTGCAGCCGTCCAAAGCGGACGCATCCGCCCACCACGCAAAGATCGTACTCGGCCGCCTGCACCTGCTCGGTATTCAGATCCTTTACCGTGACGTCCAGGTGCCCCAATGCGCCCACCAGCCGCTCCACGCAGGTCCGTGTGGATCCGTTCCTTCCGGCGTAAGCAATCAAAATCCTCATTCTTTTCTCCTCCTTGTTGAGAGAAAACGACCGTTCATGCACCATAGCGCAGAACGGTCATCTCTTTTGAAATGTCAAGACATTCCCTGCAAATTAGTCAGCCAGAACGCAAATCTTGTTGCTGGTGATCTCGGTTACCAGGTCAACGATCCAAACGATGAGGTTACCAACGCCGGTTACCAGAACCAGAATACCAACTACGAGAGTAACGATGTTCTTGGTTTCCAGGAAACGAAGAATGCGATAAACACCGCCAATCAGGCCGCCCAGAAAGATCTGAAGAATGATCTTAACGATCTTCGGCAGAGCCTCGTATGCACCGGTAATGCTGTTGTTTGCCATGTCCGTATCTCCTATCTATGTATTTGTGAATTTAAATTCACAGTATACAGTATAGCACAAATATCAAAAAAAGTCAACTACAAAGGCATAAAAAAATCAACAAACTTCAAATCATTTCAAATTTAGGCAAAATCTTTACTTTACCGCCCTCCATAGCGCTCTCATGGGCAAGAAGTCCCACACCTGTCCAATAAGCGGCGTCGATATCCGACGGGAACGGTGTTCTGTTTTCAAGAATACTCATCACGAACTCGTGAACCAAATGAGGATGTGACCCGCCGTGTCCGCCCCCCTGTTTGAAAGCAAGATGAGGATTTTTCTCGTCGTAGACCACTTTGCGGGTAAAGCGTCCGATCTCGGCAGGCAACCGGTGGGCGTAATCGGGAATCTCAATGCGTTCCTCGTCGATCTTGGCACCGCGCTTCCCGTCCTCATTTTGAAGATCTCGGCAAAACAGCACGTGACTCTCGCCGTTGAGCTGATCCCACTCAAAGCTCTTATTCTCACCGTAAGCACAGAAGCACTCGCTGTATCCACGCGCCACGTGGTATAGGAAACGCTCCATCTCCACAGTAGTCTCCCCGTCCTCTAACGTGACCAACGCCGACTCAAAGGCGAAAGGACATCCGTATTGGTTCGCCAGCTCTTGGCGAACCCTTCCCGAGCCCTTTCCAAACACACTCACGGGACGCTGACCGCTAAGGGCAAAGCAAGGGGCAATGGCGTGGGTGGGGTGCATCAGAGGAGGATATCCGTCCCAATAGGAGGGCCAGCCCTCCATATCCTGGTAATGGGCGCAACGCATATACTGCAATCTTCCCATCTCCCCCGATTCGTACAGCTCCTTCACGTAGAGATACTCACGGGTATAAACCGCCGTTTCCATGAACATATAGTTTTTTCCCGATGCCTTGCGAGCGCGGATAATGTCCTCCAGCTCCCCCATGGTCATACCCATGGGAATGGTACAGGCGCAATGCTTACCGGCATTCAAGGCCTGGATAGACATCGGAGCGTGCAGGGCGGGAGGAACCACCAGATGAATAGCATCCACCGTAGGATCGTTTAACACCTCGTTGTAATCGGTGGTGCAGTGTTCCTCACTCAAAAGGAATTTATCGGCTTTCCTTTTGAGAAGCTCGGTATCGGTATCCACCAGGATCAAGCGATCCACCTGAGGATGCTGCAAATAAATGGGAATAAAAGACGCGCCAAAGCTGACGCCAACCAATGCAACACAAAGCTTTTGATTTTTCATGTTCTTAATTCCTTTTCGAAAATTGAATGATGATTGAAAAGATGTCCTTTTCACATTCATTTTAGCAAAAAAGGATTGACAGCACAATGGAAAAAATATATAATATAGAAAAAACGGATATCTTTTTTTCAAAAATCGTAAAAAAACGCAGAAACATTTGAAAAACAGGAGATGAGCGCAATGAAGCAAAGCAGACCTTGGTTTGAGCTGGACCCCAACCTTACCATAGAAACCATGGGATTTGTTCAAAAAATCGATTACCATCCCGACCGCCGTGGGGTTCCCTATTGGATCCTTGTGCTTGTGGAAAAGGGACACCGCACCCTCTATGCCGACGGGGCGCCCATTGAGATCGGTGCTCATGAATTTTTTCTTTTGCCCCCTTACACCGAACAAAAGGCGTTTCGCATGGACGACCACACCGCCTGCTTTGTTCACTTCTTGGCACAGGGCGGCAGGATTGATATTCCCCACCGCGTTTCTCCCAACAAGCTTCGGATCCCTCTTTACGGCGTTCTCCCCGCCGCTCCCGATTGCTTTGCCCATCTCCGTTTTTTATGCGATCACGCCCTCTCTCCTTATGCCGATGACCAATTTCTTGCCCTGCAGCTGCAATCGATTTTATCTCTGATCAGTCTGGAATGTCAAAAAAATCCCCTCCAAGCCGAAAGAAGCAATCTGCAAGGCGAAGAGCTGCTTCAATACATCAAAGAAAACGCCTGCCGACCCTTGCGGGCAGAGGATTACGAAAACGCCTTTGGACGCAGCTATCATCACCTCAATTTTCTTTTCAAAAAGCAATTCGGATATACGGTAAAGCAATATCATTCCCGTGTACGCATGGAATACGCCGCCAGAATGCTGATCTCGGGCAGCTCCTTGCAGGAAACCGCCGAAAAATGCGGCTTTGACGATTACTTTTTCTTCATCAACTCCTTTACCAAGGCCCACGGCGTCTCCCCCGCCGCGTATCGAAAATTGCATGGCGGTTGAATGGAACCACGGGGGAAGGGGGAAACTTCTTGCAAGAAGTTTCCCCCTTCCCCTTTCCAGAACTCCCAAAAGAGGGAATACAAAATCATCCTGCGCTCGACCTTAAAACAGCACAACCATGCATTTTTCACGGTTGTGCTGTTCTTTTTTATTCGCAGTATTTCTCGGCAAATGCCACCAGAGGTGTCAGATCATCGAGCCCATGGGGGTGATGATCGCATCCCGGCTTGAGGATCTCAAAGAAAGGAACCTCGCTCGCCCGATAAGCGTTTGCCAGATGCGCTCCGTTTTCCGGGTACGGCACCACCACGTCGGCGTCACCGCAGACCAAAAACACAGGAATCCTGTTCTTGATCAAATCTCCCACGTGGTCAATGGGTTGGTTACGGTCATTGATAAGATCCGAGACCGTTCGTCCCGTCTTTTCCACCATTTCCAGATACATTTTGTCCCGCTTGGGATTCTTGCTTCCAAGTCCAATGCCGCAAGGACAGCTCAGGCGGTTCATAACGGGGGCGTCCAGATAGAGGGCCGCCACGTATGCGGGATACATGGACGCGAAATACACGCCCTGCATACCGCCGCAGCTCATGCCCACGGGCAGACACTTCTTGGCAAATCCGAATTCCCTTTGTAAAAAGTCGCAAAAGGGCTTCTTCGCCTCTATGTCACCGGGATTGACCCAACGGGTGCTGTTTTCCAGATGGGCCAAGCCCCATCCGCGGGAGAGCATTTCCAATTCAAAGGACGGAAACGCACCAAAATACTCGGTTTTGAACATCCAGCGACCTTTGGGATCCTTCTCCTTGGGAAGCACAACGATTGCCTTGCGTCCCTCAAAGACAAAATCCAAGCGTTCATATCCGTTCCACTCGCTCTTGACAAAATCCATGTCAGATCTCCTCTAAGAAGATTTCACGGAGCTGATCCATCTCCTCCTCGGTAACGCCGCAGGCCTTCAAAAAGCCGATGGCGCCGTCCTGAATATTCTCTCCGTAAGCGTGAAGTCCTGACAAAAACTCGCCGAACTGCTCGGAGTGACGGGAGCGGCGGTGCCAGCGGGAAAAGGAGGAAAGCTCGTAATCCAAGCCCAGATCGTCCTCGGAGACCCCAAGCATGGCCCCCAGAATATAGAGCCAACAGCCGGTACGGTCAATGCCGCCCCAGCAATGGCAGATGATAGGGTAATTTTGAGGATCGAGAAGAACGTCGTAGGTCTCGCGGTAGCGTTGCATTTGTTCCTCGGTATAGATGTGCCCGTAAGCCGCCAAAGCGATATTTACCCACCGGACCCGCTCGGTATCCAGCTGGGGAGCGCGGTATTCGTCCTTGACGCCGCGAATGTCCAGGTCGGTACGGATCCCCATGTTGTAAAAGGTCTCCTTCCCTTCGGGGGTGATCTCGTAGTGGGTATCCATCTCGGAGGTGCGGTAAAGCAGTCCCTGGCGGATCCGTTTGCCATCCGTTGTGGAAAAGCCGCCAAAATCCCGCACGTTGGAAATTCCGTCCACCAAAAGCATACGGGGAGCCTGGGGATCGGTGTGGAAGGTACGGATCTCGGAGATCTCCTCTCCGATCTTCACGCACCATTCATAGTCGGTGTCAATGAGAAAATTGGGAACGTCGGCTTCTCCCCGGACGGCCTTGACGCAGAGCCGCTCCTCCCTTCCCTTCTCCCAAATCAGAACCTCACCGTCCACGGCGGGCTCATAGGAGAAATGCACGGGGCGGGGATAGGACAGATCGTTTTGCTCCTCGTGGAGGTTCAGCCAGTCCACGCGGTCGGTGGGAAAGCCCTCGGGCTTGGCGATGTACGCCAGATGCTCGTCCATCAACAAACGGACGGTTTCCCCCTGTGCGGGGGTGATCAATCGAATCATGCTGTTGCTCCTTAAATGGTTTGGGCGGTGGCGGGACCCTCCAGCTCAACCGCCACAACGGTATCGTCCGGATCGGGACACTCCTCGGGGAGGAAGACGTACAGTCTGTGCTCGTCGCGTCCCGGCTCGTAGGATTGGGAATATTTCAAATCGCTTCCGTCGGCCATCAGCTTGACGCTCCGCACCTTGGTCTCCAGTCCCGTAAGAAGCACGCGATAGGGGAAAATGGGGTATTGTTTGACGTGGAAGTAAAGGGTTTGACGGGTCTCACTGTAGGTCAGATCGCCCCAAGGAAGAAGATACGGGAAGTTGGGAATATTGGTGGTATCAAAAATACTGTCGCCGTATTTCTCCAGCCACTCCCCTGCCTGATCCAGCGCGTCGGTGCAGATCTTGGGGGAAAGTCCGTTTTCATCGGGACCCAGATTGAGGAGCAGATTGCCGCCCTTGCCCACGATGCGCACCAGGTTCTGAAGCACGTCGGCCGCGGATTTGGAGCTTTGGTCACGCTTAATGTAGCCCCAGGAGCTGTTCATGGTCATGGGAGACTCCCAAACGTCGGGGCGGGAAAGCACGGGAATGGTGTTATCTGCCACCTCGCGGAAATCCCCCAGCCCGTAGCCGATGCGTCCGTTGATGAGACAATCGGGCTGGCAGGCGCGCACGGTCTCGGCCAACTCCCGGCAAAGATCCTTGGGCATATCGTAGGGGGTATCGAACCAGATCATACCGATCTTACCGTAGTTGGTAAGAAGCTCCTTGACCTGGGGCAGACACTTGCCGTAAAAATAACGCTTGAAATCCTTTTTGGATTTGTCAAAATCCCAAGTGTTGCCGTCTCCGTCGGGATGCTCCCAGTCCTGCATTTGGGAATAATACAGGCAGAAGGTCAGGCCCTCGGCTTCGCAGGCATCGGCAAACTGCTTAACGATGTCCTTGCCGTAGGGGGTATTCATCACGTTGTAATCCGACACCTTGGTATCGTACATGGCAAAGCCATCGTGATGCTTTGCGGTAAAGGTCAAATACTTCATGCCCCACTTCTTGGCGTTGCGCACGTAGTAGTAGGGATCAAAATGTTGGGGGTTAAACTGCTTTGCCAGCTCCTTGTATTCGGCATAGGGGATCTGCATATTCTTCATAATCCACTCACTGCCGTGGGGAGAGGGCTGCCCCTTCCACTCACCGCCGGGAATGGCGTAGATGCCCCAGTGAATAAACAATCCGTATTTTGCCTCACGGAACCAATCCATCTTACTCATAGACGTTACCTCTTTTATTCTGTCATGGTTATATTTTTTTCATTGCCTGGGTGGGAGACGCTCCCATCATCTTCTTAAAGGCGATGCGGAAGGCGTTCTCGCTTTGATAGCCGCACAGAGCCGCGGTTTCGGAAACCGATCTGCCCTCCCGCAAAAAGTTGAGGGCGTGCTCGATGCGACATTGGGTCAGGTACAGATAGGGCGACGTATCCAGGTAGCGCCCAAACAGACGGATCAGATAGCGGGTGTCGATGTGCAACACCTTGGCAATATCCTCGTTCCGAAGCCGCTCGGAGTAATGCTCCTCGATAAAGCGGATCGCCCCCTCCAGCTTGGGGTTTTCCACTACCCGTACGTTGTATTTCAGCTGATAATGCTTTACGATCAGCTCCAGCAGGGGCTGAACCGTCTCCATTTCGGGATCCTTGCGGTGAAGCTCCTCCCGCCCACGGGTGCGATGCACCTCCTGCAGGAGTGCCTCAACGGCCTTGACCAGATAGTAGAGATAGGGATCCTTGGAGAATTCGATCTCCAGCACCTCCTGGGAAAGCAGCGGGGGAATGGCTTGGAAATCCAAGAACAGATGATAATAGCCATACTCGGGCAGGACCTCAAAGCCTTGGGAGCTGCTGTTGATCATCAAATAAACCGAGCCCTCATCCAAAAGCTTGCCGCCGTTAACTCCGCTATAGATCATTTTTCCCTTGATGGGAACGTGAATGCGGTTGGTGCGGAAGGTGGATTCCTTCCAGGCCTGAACCGACGGCCGCTTGATCCCCATGGAGGATAGAATGACTTTACATCTCATAAGAAACTCCGACGGGCGTCAGGCTTGGTAATCCAGCACGACCATTGCGTGCAGATCGACCTTGGGAACCGTGAAGGAGAGATTGCCGCTCGCGTCGGTCTCCCAGGCGATCTCCTCCCCCGTGGGAGCGAGATACACCCTTGCGATCTTCTTGCCCATACTCTTCACACGTACGGGGATATTGTAAAGAGGAACGATGTCCTCAATGATCTCCAGCTTTTTACTGCCGCGGGTATTGGTGGGAGCGTAAACCAGATGCAGGATCAAGCGATCCTTATCCGTCTGCTCCATCAGGGTCATGGCGGCACCCGCGGGCATGGTCACCTCTGCCGATTTGGCATCCCCGAGGCAACGGTCGATCACTGCCTCCATCATGCGCTTGGCAAAGATCTGTCCCACCATGGCGTACTCCCGGAAGGGGAAGGTCACGTAGGCGCCATCCTTGCCCATGCAAGCGCCAACGCCCGAATACGCAGGGCTTTCGGGAGCGTGCTGATGGGAGCAGAAATGGAAGCGGTTGCGCTCAAAGTAGGGATCTGCCATGGTGGCAAGCTCCTCGCCACCGTTCAGGGTCACCTTCTCGGTGCGATTGTAAAGCACGTAACCGGCCGCGCCCATATCCTTTAGAGGCGTCACGGGGGTCATAAACGTGGGAACGATCTCGCGCTTGCCCTCATAGGTAGCGCCGAAATCAAAGGCGAAGGTGGGCTTTTCGGCATCCATCAACAGTCCGGAGGTGCCTGTTGCCAGGATCTTACCGCCGGTCTTGAGGTAGGCGGCCAGCTTCTTCTTCAGCGTTTCATCGATCAGAACCAGGTCGGGAAGGATCACCAGCTTGTAGGGAGTGATATCCGATTCATAGTCAACGATATCGAACAGGTAATGTCCCTCGGAAAGAATGCGGCGTGCGCCGATATCGGTCTGCTTGTGATCGGCATCGGCCATCTTGTATTCGGGATGCTTCGTCAGCCATGCACTGTAGGAAAACAGAGCGATATCCGAGATGGAGCGAACCCCCTCCAGCCAAGGCTCCTTTGCCTCTACCTCAGCGTACGCCTTGCCAATCAGACGGTAGGTTTCGGGATCCATCTTTCCTCTGGGATGGAGCTGATCGCCAATGGAGCATTTTGCGCCGTGGGCAACCGTGAGCGCCATTTCATAGCGCAAAGCGTTTTCATGCTTGTAGCCGCCAAACTCGCCCCACGTGCCGTGGAATTTGCCGGTCATACCCAGATATTCCATGTCGCCTTGGGGCTGTACGTATCTGGCGATGGTAGGCAGGTTATCGTAGCCCCAACCACCCGTGGGCAGGGACTCGATTTCAATATGAGAGTTGCGGTGCATCAGATCGCGTCTACCACGAGGAGTTGCACCTTGGTTATGGAAGATGGGAAGTCCGGGCTTGATGGACTCCACGACGGCCTTGACCTTCTCGGTATAGTTGGCATAGGTGCGCTCGGCAAGCTCGTCGTTGTAGCGCTTGTCATACAGATCCTTGCCCTCTGCCTTTGCGATCTTGGCGCAGTTGCGGCAATAGCAGGTTCTGGGGCCCACAATGTCCAAGAACAGACCGTCGATATCATAGGTGGATACCGTTTCACGAATCTGCTCCAGAAGCACCTGCAAATAGGGGGAGTTCATGCAGAACAAATGCCAGCCTGCCTCCGAAAATCCCTTGTTGTGATAGGTCTGCTCATTGTCGCGGCGCGTGATCCAATCGGGATGATCCTCCGCCAGCTTTTCATCATAGCCCGCAGAGATGTAACCAACGGCGTTGACACCGATCTCATGAGCCGCCTCGATCTGCGCGCCAAACAGATCAAATTTCAGATGCGGGTGCATGATGTTGGCCTTGGTGGGATGATACGCCCAACCGTGATGGCACTTGGAAAAGACGGTAATGGAGTCGATGTGTCCTTCCTTCAGCATCGCTTGGAATTGCTCCTTGGAGAAATCCGCGCCGATCCCGGGGATCAGCTCGCTGGTGTGAAAGTCCAAATGTACTTGACGAAAACGCATAAAAGCCTCCTTTTTTCTTTCCTTACGGGAAAGAAGCAAAATGTTCTGCTTTTATTGTACCATAAAAAAACCGATTATTCTACCGATTAAGGTAGCAAAAAACATAAAAATAGTAACCTTTGCCCTGTGTGCAATATCACGAAAGGAAGGCATGGGCAATCTTCTCTCCCGCCTTTTCCAAAAGGATATCCGCATTGGCCATGCAGTAGGCCACACGTTCCTCGGCGGGCACCGACGCGGCCAGCTCCATCAGGGAGACCACCTCGCAAATACCGTGCTCCAAGAGCGCTTCCCAACCGTCGCCAAGGCAACCCGAGGCTACGTACACCGGGATCTCTTGGGCCCGGGCGTGCTCGGCAACACCGCTGATGGCCTTGCCGTAGCAGGATTGGGCATCCACGCGTCCCTCTCCCGTGATCACCAGAGAGGCACCCTCCAAAAGCTCGTCAAAGTGATAGGATTCCAGCACCGACTCGATGCCGGAGCGGATCCGTACGTTGCAAAAAGCAAGAAGAGGAGCGATCAGACCGCCGCCCGCGCCACAGCCGGGCACGGTGGCAACCGTTTTTCCGCAGGCGCGTTCCAGGCAGGCGGCGTATTGGGTCATGCCCACCTCCAGCCGCTCCCGCAGAGCGGCGTCGGCCCCCTTTTGCTTGCCGTAGACCATGGTTGCTCCCAGCTCACCAAGCAAGGGATTGGTCACGTCGCTGGCTATGGTGAAGGAGCACTCCGAAAGACGGGGATCCAACCCCGCGGCGTCCACCTTGGCAACCCGTTCCAAACACGCACCGCCCCCCTCCAAGAGGGCTCCGTCCGCGTCCAAAAGGCGGCCGCCCAGGGCGCAGAACATTCCGCTGCCACCGTCGTTGGTACCGCTTCCGCCAACCGTGAGAAGGATCTCTCGACAACCCCGATCCAGAGCGTTGCGGATCAGCTCGCCCACACCGTAGGTGGAGGCAATAAGAGGATTCCGCTCCTCGGCAGGAACCAGCGTCAGCCCCGATGCCCGCGCCATTTCAATGACGGCGGTGCTTCCGCGAAGCCCGTATTCGGCCATCACGGGGGCACCGTTGGTTCCGCGCACGGTCACGCGCTGCATCTCGGCAGGAGAGACCAGGGTATCCAGCGTCCCTTCCCCGCCGTCGGCAATGGGAAGACAGCGACAATCCGCCCGGGGGTCCACGCGACGCACGCCCCGCGCCAGAGCCTCGGCGGCCAGGGAAGCCGACAAACTTCCCTTAAAGGAATCGGGTGCAATAATGATCTTCATATATATCATCCTCCTCGGTAAATTTTCCTTTTTTATTGTATCACGGAAACCGTTTTCTGTCAAGAAAATCAGGGATGTTTTTCCGATAATTTGGAACAAAAAAAACGGATCTGCCAATGATGGAAAATCCGTTTGGGTTAGCGATTCAGTTTTTCGGGGGTATCGATCAAGCCACAGAGGTAATCCAAAGAGATATTATAGTAGCGGGCCAAAATAATATATTTGTCGATTCCCATTTTTTGTGCGCCGCGCTCATAACGGCTATATTGCGTTTGAAGGATTCCGAGAATGTCAGCGATCTCGGTTTGACTCTTGTCCATGTCCTCTCGAATGTCGCGTAAGCGTTGATAATGATTCATACCATTCTCCGTTCCGCACAAATAAATTCGCCTCAATAGTATTTTTAAGTAGTATAGCACAAAAATAGAAAAAGGACTTGAAATTAGAACTTAAAAGTGCTATAATTCATATGAGTACTTATAAGTACTGAAAGGAGATAAGAAAAATGAGAAAGACAACGCGAAGAATTGCAATGCTGCTCCTGTTGGCATTGCTGCTATCCACCACCTCCTGTTTGGGCACAAAAAGTGCCTACGACATCGCCGTAGAAAACGGCTTTAGTGGCTCGGAAAGCGCCTGGCTGGATTCTCTAAAAGGAGAACAAGGAATTCAGGGAGAAAAGGGTGAGCAAGGCGAGCAAGGCCCTCAAGGCGAAAAGGGTGATAAAGGCGACCAAGGCATCCAAGGCGAAAAGGGTGACCAAGGCGAGCAAGGTATCCAAGGCGAAAAGGGCGATAAAGGCGACCAAGGCATCCAAGGCGAAAAGGGTGACCAAGGCGAGCAAGGTATCCAAGGCGAAAAGGGTGATAAAGGCGACCAAGGCATCCAAGGCGAAAAGGGTGACCAAGGCGAGCAAGGCATCCAGGGTGAGAAGGGTGACGACGGCGTAGGAATTTCGAACGTAGAGATTATCAATGGAGAGTTATTCATCACTTATTCAAATGGTACTACCGTTAATTTAGGAAAGATTCACGATCCACAAGCTGACCAAGCGTTGCTTTTTTATCCAATTTCCGATACTACCTACGGAGTAATGATAAACAATGTTTCCTACATGGAAGAAATAACTATCCCTTCGACTTATAATGACAAAGCGGTTACAAAAATTTTGAACAGGGGTTTTGAAAATTTAACCACCCTTAGAAAAGTTGTTATTTCAGAAGGTATAACAAGCATTGGTGAAGAAGCCTTTAAGGGGTGCTCAAATCTTGTATCCATTGAATTCCCTAGTAGTTTGACAACCATCGAAACAGAAGCCTTTTCCGGCTGTACAAGCCTTTCTTCGGTTTCTCTTCCGAATAGTGTCAAAACCATTGGCATAGGTGTTTTCTTCAATTGTGCAAATCTTTCATCTATCTCTCTTTCCAGTAAGTTAACTAAAATTCCATCTTGGACGTTTGAAAACTGTACCAAATTAAAAACAATTTCCCTTCCCACAAATCTTTCAATTGTTGGAGAAGGTGCATTCTACAACTGTACAAATCTTTCAACCATCAATATTCCGGATAATGTTCAAACAATTGGGAAAAGAGCCTTTTACAATTGTTCCAATCTAACCAAAATCACACTATCCGAAGGTATAACGAACATCGAAAGTCGCGCATTTGAAAAATGTACAAGCCTTTCAAACATAATACTCCCGAATACCATAACAAAAATCAATGAAGGTGTGTTTTATCAGTGTACAGGACTGCAAAGCATTACTTTTTCGAACAATTTGGAAAGCATTGGTGATAACGCCTTTTATGAATGTCTTGGGCTTAACAAACTCACATTCCCTGAAAAAGACATAACAATTGGAAAATATGCCTTTGCTAAATGTGAAAATATTACAGAACTGTACATTCCGCCTCATATAACTACAATTGAGCCAACAGCATTCGAAAACTGTTTAAACTTACAAAAAATAACAGTTCCAACGCATGTGTTAGACTTAATTCATAAAGAGAATCTCGAAATCGTTACCATCATAAGTGGATCCAAAATCAACGATGGAACATTTCGCAATTGTAAGAACTTAGTAAAAGTTACCTTGCCAATTACTCTTAATATAATTGGCGACTATGCATTTGCATATTGCAATAAGTTAGAGGATATCAACATAACCTCAATCGTAACAAAAATTGGGCCTTGCGCGTTTGTAGGTTGTTCGAAATTCACCAATACTCTTGACGGATTATTTTTAATTTATCCCTCCTTCACTGAGTGTGAAGAACAATGGCTTCATACGATAGATCATGCATTAAATGCTCGCGTCTCTCCCAGTAAAGAAGGAACGGATAATGTGGGAACTATTTTGGCACCAAACACTAAGGTAAAAGCAGTCGCATCTGGATCTTTGAATGGTTCGCTCTGGTATATAATTGAATATTCTCACGATACCGGAAATTACCTTTTTGTTATGGCAGAATATCTCATTCAATAAAATATCAATGTTTAATCTTGCGTAATTGCAAAAATTACGCAAGATTTTTTCATCGTTGATCTAAAGAAAAATCAATCAACCTCCCCTTGACAAACCCGCCTTCCTGTGCTATAATACCAATTTGGGAATCATTCTCAAATTGAAGCAAAGGAAACACCATGGCAAACAGTAAAAACTACAATACCGAGGGGCGCGCCGCGCTGCTTCGGTTCCTCTCGGAGCATCCCGACTGTCAATTCAGCGTGGATCAGCTCTGCCTTGCCCTGAACGGGGACCCCGAACGCGGAAAAAGCAGCATCTACCGCCGCCTGTCCCAGCTGTGCGAGGCACAAACCGTACGAAAATTCCGCAATGAGCAGACCGGGTGCAACGTCTTTCAATACGTGGGACGGGGCTGTGATTGCGACAACCATTTCCACGAAAAATGCGTCCGCTGCGGCCGCATCGAGCATCTGGACTGTCACGCCTCCGCCGACTTCTTTCAGCATCTCCTGAAGGAGCACGGCTTTGAGGTCTACTGCGGGCAATCCATTCTCTACGGGCTTTGCGCCGCCTGCCGCGGAAAGGGGGATGCCGCCCATGCTTAACGTCTTTCTTCACGCCTCCCACGAAGCCCACGGTCTTTGGGAGGTGGTAACCGACGCCCTGCTGGATACCCTGAAGCTACTCCCCTTCCTCTTCCTTTCCTACCTCCTGATGGAGTTTTTGGAGCACAAGTCGGGGGATGCCTCCAAGACCTGGCTGCGCCGCTCGGGCAAGATCGGGCCCGTGATTGGCGGTGCCTTAGGAATCCTGCCTCAATGCGGCTTTTCGGCCGCCGCCTCGGGACTTTACACCGGGCGAATGATCACCACGGGAACCTTGTTGGCGGTCTATCTTTCCACCTCGGACGAGATGCTACCCATCCTGATCTCCGAGGGGGCCCCCTTCTCCTTTATTTTGAAGATCCTTGGCACCAAGCTGCTCATTGGCATTGCGGCGGGGGTGACCGTGGATCTGGTGGCCGCGGCGATCCGTCGCCGTCGATCTTCCCCTGCGCCCGAGCCGCAGATCGAGGAGCTTTGCGAGCGTGAGGGCTGTCAATGCAGTGAGCGTTTTTGGGTATCGGCCCTGCGGCACACTCTGCGCATCTCTCTGTTTTTGCTTTTGTTCAGCCTGGTGCTGGGAGCCGTAATCTTTGCGGTGGGCGAGGAGCATTTGGCCGAGCTGATCCTGGACCGCCCCATCCTGAGCAATTTCCTGGCGGCGGTGGTAGGGTTGATCCCCAACTGCGTCTCCTCGGTGCTCCTGACTAAGCTCCATCTGGACGGAATCTTAAGCGTGGGAGCCATGCTCTCGGGACTGTTGGTCAACGCCGGTGTGGCTCTTGCCCTTCTGTTCCGCAACAACCGCCCCCTGAAGGATTCCTTCCGCATTCTGCTCCTGCTCTTTTCCATCGGCCTGCTCTGCGGCATTTTGATCGACGTCACACCGTTGGCGGGATGGCTTCGACTTTGATTCTCCAAAAGCATCACAAATAAAAAATCGGTGCGCTTCCTGAAGCGCACCGATTTTGTCTTTTATTTCAACGCCATTTCCAGCCACACAAGGCCGATGCTAAAGGCGTCGTGCAGGCCCTTCTTCATGCCCTGCTTGATGATCTTGGTGGGATCCTTGGAATCAATTACCTGGATCAGAATGTCTCCCGGCAACTGCTTTCCATCCACCTCCTTATAAGACATGATCTCTAAAATGAGAATGCATTTTTCATTCAGGTCACCGTAGCAGATGGTGTTTTCCTCACGTACCAACGGCTTATCCAAGTATTCCAAAAACTTGCCTTCCACCATGGGTCTGGTATCCTGTGCCATACCGTTTTCCTCCTTCGCTTCTATGGTTGTCAGCCCGTAGGCATAAAAATCTATTTTTTATTATACTATATTTTTCCCGACTTGTCAATAATTATTTTTCTTTTTTCAATTTCTCCCACGGATCACGGGATTTTGTCGCCAAAGGCCCTCACAGGAGTAGATCCTTGGCAGGCAGAGGGAATAAAGCGCATAAGCCGCCTCGGCCCACGCGGTCTGGCGCTCTGCCTCGGGGGTATTGGGCAGATCGGCGCGACGGGTAATGACGGGAAGGCTCGACGACCTGCGGCAGATCGCCAAGAACGCGCGCCCCTTCTCATTGGCCGCCAGCAGACGGACGTAGGCCGGGGAGGAACGCAGATCCTCTCGGGAGATCCCCGTCAGGGCGAACAGGATCCCGCGGCGGATGCGCGCCAGGGGATATTTTTTGGTCTCAGTCAATTGCAACAGCGTCTCCAGCGAATTGGCGGCGCGTGCGGCCTCGGCCAAACGGTTCCCAAGTCCCCCCGAAAGCTCGGCCGTCTCCTCCAGACGTCCGGGATCTGCCAGACGCAGCTGTCCCAGGATCAGCCGCTGGGCGTGGGAAAGGGTTGCGGGCGCCTTGCCGCGAACCACGCGAGCCTTTAGGATCCCCTCGGCGCCCTCGGGAAAATAGGGGAGCACCGCCTCCAGCCCCCGCTCCAACCACATACGGCGCAAAGCGGTAGCCGAAGGAAATTCGTTGGGGTCGGATACCGCGTCGGCACGGTAAGCACTTCCCTGCCGCTTGACCGTCACGGGCTTCATGCGAGCCCCCTGCTTGCGCAGAGCACGGAGGTAGGAAATGCCCAGAATATCGTTGGAAAGGCAGGGATCGGTATCGCCGCAGAACCCCTGCAAACAGGAGAAAAAGGCATCGGCGGTTCCGGCAGTTCCCTGGACCGTTTCGGCATAGGATTCCAAAAACGCGGGATCGTCCGCCGCCGCGGCAAGGCGTTCCAGGCGTTGCAGATCTCCGCACTCCGAGCCAAACCAAAGCTCGTCCACACCCAAGCGCTCCAAAATCTCGACGCCCGCAAAGGCAAAAAACTCGGCTCCGGCGGCGGCGTAGGGAAAGGGCAGCTCCAGCACGGCGTCGGCTCCTCCCAAAAGAAGAATCTCGGCGCGGGCCGCGGGATCAACAATGGCAGCATCTCCGCGTTGTACGAAAGGACCGCTCATCAGGGCAATGACCGCGTCGGCACCGGAGGCCTTCGCTTGATCGATCAAATAACCGTGTCCCCTGTGGAAGGGGTTGCATTCACATATGATTCCTGCGGTTCTCATGGTGGCTCCTTTCGTGGTTTTTCTGCCTTCATTATACCACCTCACGGGGCGCTTGTCAATCAAAAACCCAAAAGAATCCTCCTGCGCGGCGAAGGTGCTCCGTGGAAAAGCCGAGACAAAATAAAAAACTTTTCCAAAAAAATGGGTTTAAAAAGAAAAATGTAAAAAAACTATTGACAAAACCAGGGAAAAGGGGTATAATAGATACTGTCGCATTTTATGTCAACCAAAAACCGGAGGTGGATGCAATGATTTTGGATATGCGCCCCATGCTGCGAGGCGAGGTAGACCACATCCACATTGATTATCTGCTCACCCCTGATCTTCCGGATGGCGCGGAATTTGACGGCGACGCGCACGTGGTTGGTGATATCGTGGACGAGGCGGGCTATATGCGCCTGACCTTGACCGCGTCGGTTACCTATCGCGCCGATTGCGCTCGTTGCTTGGAGCCCGTTAGCGGAGACTTTGCCGTTCAGCTGGAACGGACGGTCGCTGCGGAGGGCACCCTGACGGAGGAACAACTGGAGGAAAACGTGGACGAGTACGCCGTGATCCAAGACGGCCAGCTCGACTTGGACGAGGCCATCCGCGAGGAATTGATCCTGTCCTTCCCCATGCGTATCCTTTGCCGGGAGGATTGCCCCGGTCTGTGCCCCAAATGCGGAAAACCCAAGAGTCTTGGCGATTGCGGTTGCCCCACCTGGGAGCCCGATCCGCGGCTTGCCGTACTGAAACAGTTGCTTGACAAAAATGAGGAAGAGAAGTAAATTATGACGTGAAATAGAGATTCACGCAAGAGGAGGTGTAGACATGGCAGTACCAAAGAAAAAAGTATCGAAAGCACGCAGAGATAAGAGACGCTCCAACAACAGCAAGCTCTCCATGCCCGGCATGAACAAATGCTCCAACCCTGCATGTGATGCATTCGTAAAGAACCACTGCGTATGCAAGGTTTGCGGCTTTTACAACGGCAAGAAGGTTCTGGACGTTAAGGCTGATGCTTAATCGTCAAACCCATCCCGTAAAAAAACAAGCATGAATCAAAACAGATTCATGCTTGTTTTTTGTTTTGTCAGTTGGCCGTCTGCCTCTCAAACCCATGCACGAACCCCGAGACGTCGGCGGAGCAGATGTCGCCGCCAATGACCCGGTTGCGGTAGATCAGCACGTTTGCCCAAACGGTACCCTCATACTCCGGATAATTGGTCACCGCAAAGGTGTAGCGGGTAACCTCGCGGCTTTTGTACTTGGACAGGTTGAGCCCCTGGGCCTTTTGCAGCTCGTTGTAGGCGGCAAACACCTTATCAAACTCGTCGGGGATGGTCACGCTCTTGACCTCGGTGGGATTGCTCTCTACCTCCCACCCAAACTGGGTCAAAAAGGCGGCCACGTCCTCCGCGGTCTTGATCTTGTCGTAGTTGTAGCCCCCGTCCCCATTCCCTACCCCCGCCGAGGTCTGAGACGAAATGGCATACGTAGGAACAAAGGCAATGAGGGTGATGAGCACGGTCAGGGCCACGCAGACCACTCCTACCAGCTTGATGGTACTGGCACGCAAAGAATAAACAAACATAAACAGCGCCTCCCGTTTTTTCATATGTTTCTGGTAAACTATATGAATCCGGGAGGCGCTTTATACGACTCTTTCCAATTTTATTTTCGGTTCAACAGGGCAATGTCCATATCCAGTCCCGACCGTCGCTCGGCATCCCGCACGCCCTTGGAGTGGGCATAGACGTTATGCAAAAGCCCCAGCATCATAAAGGTAGCCAGCATGGAGGAGCCGCCGCAGGAAAGCAGGGGCAGGGTGATGCCCACCGTGGGAAGCATGGCAAAGCACATCCCAATGTTCTCCAGGATCTGCACCACAAACATGGCACCCACGCCAACGCAGATCAGTCCGCCGTAATCCGAGCGGCTGGCCGAGCGGGCAACGGCAAAGACCCGCACCACCATGACCATGAAGATCAGGATCACCGCCGTTCCTCCCAAAAAGCCGAATTTTTCGCAGATGGTGGAAAAAATGAAGTCGGTGTGAGAGGCAGGAAGCTGCTCGTAATAGGAGCCGCCCAGGATCCCGTGCCCAAAGAAGCCCCCCGCGGCAATGGCGGTACGGCTGAGCAGGGGTTGCCAGCCGTAGCCCTCGGGGTCAAGCTCGGGACGAAAGCCCACAATGATGCGCATTTGCTGATAGAGGGCCAGATGCTCCCACAGGTAAGGGGCCAACAGCACCACCACCAGGATAGCACCCGCAAAATACAAAGGGTGCAGACCCGCGCAAAAGAGCATAATGGCGATCAGACCAAGATACACCAGGGCCACGCCAAGGTCCCCCGTGAGCAGGATCAAGCCCACGATGAGTCCCGCGTGGGCGGCCAGCCCCAGGACCGTCAAGGGTTTATTGATCTTTTCCTGCACCTCAAACAGATGCTTGGAAAAGGTACAAACAAAGGTGAACTTGATAAATTCGGAGGGCTGGATCATAAACCCGGTGCCGGGGATCTTGAGCCAGCTCTTACTGGCCGTTTCCATATTGACACCGCTCTCTCCAAACAGCAGCGTCAGAATCATCAACAAAGCCGAGCCTGCCAGCATGGGGATCCAAAGCTTGTCCACAATAACGCGGTAATCAACAAAGGCAATGATCACGGTCACGAAAATCCCCACAATAAAGATAGCAACCTGCATTTTGAGCTTGGACATTCCAAAATTATCCACCGCGCCGTAAATGGTGACAATACTGATCAGCGACAAAAGCACCGAGCTGACGAACAGCACGGGATCAATATTTTTGATGGCTTCTTTGATCGTGCTCCATACTTTTTCCATGGCAGGCTCCTTTCGTGTAGTAGGGGGACGCGGCAGGGGGAACTGTTTGAAAAAAGTTCCTCCTGCCCCCCTCAAAAACTTTACAAACTATAAAAATATAAAGATATTTTTTGCCGAAAGTTTTGAAGGGTTAGGGGTGCGGGGGAAGGGAAACTTTTGCAAAAGTTTCCCTTCCCCCGCAAAAACATCATCTTAATACTGTCTTCCCCAGATCACCATATGCTTGGCGGGCTTGCCGCAGCAAACGCAGGTATCCGAGAGATGATCCTCTACAAAAGGAATGCAACGGGACTTGACGCCACCGGTCTCCTCCTTGATCTTCTCCTCGCACTCGGTCTCGCCGCACCACATGGCCTTGATGTAGCCCGACTTATTGGCGGCAATGTCCAGCATCTCCTCAAAGGAGCGTGCCTCGTAGGTGCGATTGGTACGGTTCTCCAGGGCGCGCTGATAGAGCTCGTCGTGTACCTTTGCCAACGCCTTCTCCACTTCCTCGGCAAGATTATCGAGGGACACGAAGGTCTTCTCTCTCGTCACGCGGCTGACCAGAACGCAAGAGTTATTCTCAATGTCACGGGGACCGAGCTCAAGACGCAACGGAACGCCCTTCATCTCGTACTGGCTGAACTTCCAGCCGGTGGAGTTATCGCTGTCATCCAGCTTGACGCGGAACTTCTTGGAAAGCTCGTTCTTGATCTCGTTTGCCTTCTCCAGTACGCCCTCCTTGTGCTGTGCCACGGGAATGATGGCCAGCTGAATGGGAGCGATGGCGGGAGGCAGGATCAGACCGTTGTCATCACCGTGGGTCATGATGATGGCACCGATCATACGGGTGGAAACGCCCCAGGAGGTCTGGTGAGGATACTTCTGGGTATTGTCGCGGCCGGTGAACATGATGTCAAAGGCCTTGGCAAAGCCGTCGCCAAAGTAGTGGGTGGTGCCGCCCTGGAGCGCCACGCCGTTGTGCATCATGGGCTCGATGGTATAGGTTTCCTCGGCGCCCGCGAACTTCTCCTTCTCGGTCTTGCGGCCGGTATAGGCAGGAATGGCCAAAGACTCGGCATAGAAATCCTCGTAAACCTTGAGCATCTGCAGAGTTTCCTCTCTTGCCTCCTCCTCGGTCTCATGCATGGTGTGTCCCTCCTGCCAGAGGAACTCGGAGGTGCGAAGGAAGGGACGGGTGGTCTTTTCCCAACGAACCACGTTACACCACTGGTTATACAACTTGGGCAGGTCACGGTAGGATTGAATAATATTGCGGAAATGCTCGCAGAACAGGGTCTCGGAGGTGGGACGAACGATCAAACGCTCGCTCAGCTTGGTTCCGCCGCCCATGGTAACGATGGCGCACTCGGGGGCAAAGCCCTCCACGTGGTCCTTCTCCTTTTGGAGCAGGGACTCGGGAATGAACATGGGCATATAAACGTTCTCGTGACCCAGTGCCTTAAAACGGGCATCCAGATCCTTTTGAATATTCTCCCAGATAGCGTAGCCGTAGGGGCGGATGATCATACATCCCTTGACACCCGAATAATCCACCAGCTCCGCTTTTTTTACAACGTCGGTGTACCATTGCGCAAAATCCACGTCCATGGACGTGATCTGCTCCACCATTTTTGCATTGTTCTTTGCCATAATATAACCTTTCTTTCTTCCATCATTTCTCAAAGGGTCGCCCGTATGAGAACAGAGTTTTACATTATACTAATTATAACGCAAGGAATGGAAAATGTCAAGGGATATTTTATCGGGATCCAACCTTTTTTATCGGATCACGATTGGTTTTCCCCTGTCCCGAGAAAAAAGAAGGAGGCCAAAAAGGCAAATGAAGGAGATCACTCTCTGCGGTGTGCGCATTGACAACGTCACCCCGGAGGAGGCGGTGGCTCGTGCGCTCGCTCCGGGGGAAGCCCCCTGCGTAACCGTGACCCCCAACGCCCTGATGCTGGAGGCCTGCCGTCGCTCCCCTCACCACGCCGCGCTTTTGAACCGCGCCACCCTTTCCCTGCCCGACGGCGCTGGGGTTTTGCGGGCGGCGGCACGAAAAGGAACGCCCCTGCGGACCCGTGTGGCGGGCATTGATTTTGGCTTTGCAATCCTGGCCAAGGCCGAGGAGCAGGGGCTCCCCGTCTTTTTGCTGGGAGGTGCCCCCGGAGTGGCCGCAGAAGCCGCGGGGCAGCTGCGACATCGCTTCCCCCGTCTGTGGATCTGCGGCACGCACCACGGCTATTTTGCAAAAGAGGGGTCGGAGGATCGCGCCGTGGTGGAGCAGATCCGCGCCGCCGCTCCCCGAATCCTGTTCGTTTGCTTTGGCTTTCCCCTGCAGGAGGAATGGATCGACCAACACCGCGCGGAGTTTCCTTCACTCCGTCTGATGGCGGCCTTGGGCGGAAGCCTGGACGTTTGGGCGGGACGTGTGAAGCGTGCTCCTGCCCTGCTCTCAAGCCATGGCATGGAATGGGCCTGGCGAATGCTTTGCCAGCCCCGCCGCTTAAAGGATCTTCCCCGTCTGATTCACTTCGCCGTCAAGGGGGATTCCTCCCCCCACCAAGGCCCGTAAACGCCAAAGGCCCCTGCACAAGCAGAGGCCTTTGATGTTTTCCTTTTTCAAGATGACACTCGTGAGCAAGCTCGGTTCACGCCTTGGTCCACTTGGCAACCAGGGTCAGGTCGCCCTCGGTTCCCGGGAGGATCATGGTGACCTTCACGCCGTCCAGATACCAGCCCTCAAAGACGTAGCCCTCGCGTACGGCATCCCGCAGGGGAACCGCATAGCGGGAAACATAGGCACCGGGATTGGAATGGGTTCCACCCTCGGTAACGTAGGTAATGGTATAGATCTTGAGCCATTGGGCGGTCAGGATCAGATCTCCCGTGGTTCCGGGAAGGATCTCGGTCACTCTGGTGCCGTCCTGCCGATACCAGCCGTCAAAGATATAGCCCTCTCGCACGGCGTCCTGCAAAACCAAGCCGTCCTTCTCATAGACCGTGGGATTGGAATGGGTTCCGCCCTCGGTAACGTAGGTGACGGTATAAGAGATCGGCTCCACCACGGGAGGCTCGGTTACGGTGGTGGAGGGCTCGGGAGCAGCGGTAGGAGCCGACGTGGTGGACTCGGTGGTAAAATCCACGGTGGGAAGCGTGATGTCAGGCTTCTCGGTGGTGGGCGTCTCCGTGGCAGACGTCCGGTCATCGGTTTCGACGGTGGTCACGGGCGGAGGGGTAGTGACTTCCACACGCGCAAAAGAGGTGCTCTCGGTGGTGCCTCCCGCAGGGGTTCCCGCATGAGTAGAGGGCGCGGTATCTGTGGCGGATAGGCTACCGGTTTGACAGGATGCGAAGAACACGGCAGCCACCAGGAGCAATGCAATCGTCCTTGCTTTTCTCATATTCGTTCTCCTTTGTCGGTAAAAATGAATGTGGTATACGCTAAAACTGTACTTTTTTCATTTATTATAACACAATTTGACGGTTTGTCAAGACGCGCACGGGCAATAAATGCCGCAATGATAAGGATGGATTTTAAATTCGGTCATTGTCCCACTCGGGTTCGACGGCGTACAGATTTTGTAATGCAGCAAAAAGCAGGGAGCCTCGAAAGAAGCTCCCTGCCCCATAAGTGCATGGATAATTGGGATCTATCGGATCACTTTTCCGCATCGACCGACGCCAGCAGAGCCTGCTTTTGCTGAAGCAGCGCAGCCTCCATGGCCTGAATGTCCTCTTTGTGCTCGGCCTCAAAGGCAGCGAAAAAGGCGTCCTTGGTTGCATTTACGGAGGCCTCGATCTCTCCGGCCTTTGCCGTAAGCTCAGCCTTGATGTCGTCGCTGAAGCTTTCCTCCAGCTCGATCAGCTTGGTTTCGCAGGAGCGAAGCGTTTGGATCAGGTTCTCCAATGCCGCATTGGCCGCCGTGCCCATCTGCTCATAGGCCGCCAGAGCCGCCTCGTACTGTTCCTCACGCAACTGCAGGGTGGCCTCCGCGGTTCCGCAATCCTCGCCGTTGACCTGCAGGGATACCACGTAGGCCCGTTGCTCCAGCACCTCGGCCTTGGCCTCCCGCAGAGCCGCAAGGGATTTTTGATACTCGGATTCGGGCGAGATCAGCATCTCATACCGCAGGGAATCCAGCGCCGTAATGGATTGGCTGTACAGATCCAACGCGGTCTTGTACCCGGCGTGCACCAGGGTATAAATGCCACCCATGGCCTCGATCACCTTGGCCGTCTCCTCCCGCTGCGCAAAGGAGATCTTATATTCCTTTGCGGCGTAATAGGCCTCCCGCATCTCCTGCGTCAAGAGCTGCGCGGTCTCGATTCGCCCTGCGGCGATCACCCGATACAGATCCTCCCGACTCATGGCCGCAAGCTCCTCCTCGGTATAAAGGGAGGTCGATTGCGCCAGCGCGCGCAGAGCCTCGCCCTCCAGCGCCTCGACCCGCCGCACCGCTCCGGCAATGTCCAAGGTCTCCAGGGATGCGGTGATCCGCTCCTCCAGAGCATCGGTCAGTGCCTCGGCGTACTTGGAATCGCCCGAGACCGAGATCTGCACGGTGTTCTCCTCCGTGGCGTCCTCTCCCTTGGAAAGATACCCCAGATCGGTTGCCAGGGACAGGATCCGCTCGGTGACCTCCTCGGGGGTCTTGCCAAGAAGCTCCTCCCCCGCCAGCAATACGCCGGCATCATCGTTCAGCGCGGTCACCGAAATTACCTTGTTTTCGTCATCCACCATCAACTCAATCCCGGGATTGATATCCACCGTCACCCGTGTCATGGTTCCCTCCGGCGGGACGGGCAACGAATTCCCGCTTTGGCAGGCACTCATGGAAAGGCTCCCCAGGAGCAACACAGCGATCATAAGCAAGCTAAAAATTCTTTTTTTCATAAAAATGATCCTCCTCAAATGCAGATACGGATCCTTGGATCCTCTTTTATTGTAGCACAAAATGCCCTTTTTGTCAATATTTGTTTGCAAAACGCACAAAAACGGGCTTTTGATTTTGGGAAAATAAATGGAATTTTACAAAATTGATAAAATTTCGGCAAAGGTCTTGTATATTTTGGAAAAATGAGTTAAAATATAGAATGTATGGAAAGGTCTACCTTTTCCAAGCCAAGGAAAACAAAAAAATTATATATTAACGGAGGATTATTCCAATGGCAAACGTAAAAGTTGCAATCAACGGTTTCGGCCGCATCGGTCGTCTGGCTTTCCGTCAGATGTTCGGCGCAAAGGGTTATCAGGTAGTTGCGATCAACGACCTCACCAAGCCCTCCATGCTCGCTCACCTGCTGAAGTATGACACTGCTCAGGGCAGATACAACCACGACGTGGTTGCTGACGATGAGGCAAGCACCATCACCGTTGACGGCAAGACCATCAAGATCTATTCTGAAAAGGACGCTGCAAACCTTCCTTGGAAGAAGCTGAAGGTTGACGTTGTTCTCGAGTGCACCGGCTTCTACTGCACCCAGGAGAAGTCCATGGCTCACATCACCGCAGGCGCAAAGAAGGTTGTTATCTCCGCTCCCGCTGACAAGGCTACCAAGACCGTTGTTTACAGCGTAAACGAGGGTATTCTGACTCCCGATGACAAGATCATCTCCGCTGCATCCTGCACCACCAACTGCCTGGCTCCCATGGCAAAGGCTCTCAATGATTACGCTCCCATTCAGAGCGGTATCATGACCACCGTTCACGCTTACACCGGCGACCAGATGATCCTGGACGGCCCCCACAGAAAGGGTGACCTCCGCCGTGCACGTGCAGGCGCACAGAACATCGTTCCCAACTCCACCGGTGCCGCTAAGGCCATCGGCCTGGTTATTCCCGAGCTCGACGGCAAGCTGATCGGCTCCGCTCAGAGAGTTCCCACCTGCACCGGCTCCACCACCATTCTGGTAGCCGTTGTTAAGGGCAAGGACATCACTAAGGAAGGCATCAACGAGGCTATGAAGGCTGCTTCTTCCGCATCCTTCGGTTACAACACCGATCCCATCGTTTCTTCCGACGTCATCGGTATCACCTACGGTTCTCTGTTCGATGCTACCCAGACCATGGTTGCTAAGATCGACGACGATACCTACCAGGTACAGGTTGTTTCTTGGTACGACAACGAGAACTCCTACACCAGCCAGATGGTTCGCACCATTAAGTACTTCGCTGAGCTGGCTTAATTTCAACGCATTTCCCGGACCGAGGCGCATGCGCCTCGGTCTTTTTTTCGGTTTTATGCATAATATTCTGCGAGTTGTGCATATTTATTCATCATTGATCTCTATATTATGCATTTAAACCAACAAAAAAGGAAAAAATACTGAATATTTTTTCACATCCGCTATTGACAAAAGCATCTCTGTTGAGTATAATATTAAATATTGATAAAATGGACGGGAATTTTCCCTTTTCCAATGGCAGAAAGGAAGCTGAACACATGACTAAGGTTTTTATTGACGGCAGTGCCGGAACCACGGGGCTCCGCATCAACGAGCGGCTGGCCGACCGCGGAGATATTGAGCTCATTCGCCTCCCGGAGGAGCTTCGAAAGGACACCGACGCCCGCCGACAAGCCCTCAACCAAGCAGACGTTGCCTTCCTTTGTCTGCCCGATGCCGCCGCCATCGAAGCGGTCTCCCTGGTGGACAATCCCCACACCGTCATTATTGACACCTCCACCGCCCACCGTACCGCCCCCGGCTGGACCTACGGGTTCCCCGAGCTGGAGGGACAAAAGGAAAAGATCCGCGCCTCCCGCCGCATTGCCAACCCCGGTTGCCATGCCAGCGGATTCGTGGCTCTGGTCGCCCCTCTGGTATCCGCAGGGCTGCTCTCCCCGGACACGCCCCTGACGGCCTTCTCCCTGACCGGTTACTCGGGCGGCGGAAAGAAAATGATCGCCGAATACGAGGACGCCGAGCGGGATCCCCTTCTGGACGCTCCACGGATGTACGGTCTGACCCAGAAGCACAAGCATCTGCCGGAAATGGTGACAATCTGCGGACTTTCCAAGGCTCCCATCTTCTGCCCCATCGTGGCTCCCTACTA
Organism: Clostridia bacterium; assembly: GCA_017451915.1. Taxonomy (GTDB): domain Bacteria; phylum Bacillota; class Clostridia; order Oscillospirales; family CAG-272; genus UMGS1865. Next base: position 15,259 of record JAFTNJ010000036.1, on the reverse strand, counting down.
CGCCGGCATGGAGGTGACGGTACCCCTGTTCAAGGAACAGCTCCGCGGAAGCATTGAGGACGTGAAAAACGCCTACCGCGCTCTGGCCGCCCGCGGTCTGATCTCCTTTGCGGAGAGTGCCGACGAGGCCGGCTTCCTCTCGGGCAACGCCCTGGAGGGACGGGACGACATGCAGCTGACCGTGAGCGGAAATGAGGATCGGATCCTCCTGGTGGCTCGCTTTGACAATCTTGGCAAGGGTGCCTCGGGTGCCGCCATTCAAAATATGAACCTGGTACTCGGAGTTCCCGAGAACACGGGTTTGAACGTATAATCTCCCATGGATGGAAAGGAATCAACCATTATGATAAAACACATCTCCGGCGGCGTTTGCGCCGCTCAAGGCTTTACCGCCAACGGCATTCACTGCGGCATCCGCAAAAACAAGACCAAGAAGGATCTGGCACTGATCTACAGTGCCTGCCCTGCCACCGCGGCGGCGGTCTACACCACCAATTTAGTCAAGGGCGCGCCTCTGCTGGTCACCAAAGCACATCTTGCCAACGGGCAGGCCCGTGCGGTGATCTGTAACAGCGGCAACGCCAATACCTGCAACGCCAACGGCATTGAAGTGGCAGAGCAGATGAGCGAAGCTCTGGCCAAGGAGCTTGGCATCAACGCCAACGACGTGGTGGTGGCCTCCACGGGTGTGATTGGTCAGCCTTTGAACCTGGAGCCTATCGTGGAGGGAATTCCCGCCCTGGTTCGGGGGCTTTCCGCCGATGGCGGTGACGCCGCGGCCGAGGGAATCATGACCACCGACACCGTTAAAAAGGAGGATGCCGTTTCCTTTGAAATCGGCGGCAAGACCTGCCACCTGGGTGGCATCGCCAAGGGAAGCGGAATGATCCATCCCAACATGGCCACCATGCTGGTCTTTATCACCACCGACGCGGCCATCTCGGCTCCTATGCTTCAAAAGGCCCTCTCGGGGGATATTACCAACACCTTTAACATGGTGAGCGTGGACGGCGACACCTCCACCAACGATATGGTTACCGTCCTTGCCAACGGCATGGCGGGCAACGCCGAGATCACCGAAGAAAACGAAGATTTTGCCACCTTTATGAAGGCTCTGAACACGGTGACCGTAGCCCTCTGCCGCAAGATCGCGGGGGACGGCGAGGGTGCCACCAAGCTTTTGGAGTGCAACGTGACGGGGGCCAAGGACGTTCCCACCGCCAAGACCGTAGCCAAGAGCGTGATTTGCTCCAGCCTCCTCAAGGCGGCCATGTTTGGAGCCGACGCCAACTGGGGTCGCGTGCTCTGCGCCATCGGCTACAGCGGTGCCGACGTAGACGTGAACGCCGTGGACGTTTCCTTCCGCAGTACCAAGGGCGAGATCGCCGTTTGCAAGAACGGTGCCGGTGTGGAATTCTCCGAAGAAAAGGCCAAGGAGATCCTCCTGGAGAGTGAGATCGAAATTTTGATCTCGTTGGGCAACGGCGGAGGAAAAGCTACCGCATGGGGCTGTGATCTGACCTACGATTACGTTAAGATCAACGGGGATTACCGTACATAAAATCGTTGGGGTGCAAAAATCCCATAGCCACTTTTCTTTTTGACACCATAGGCGCAAAAAGAAAAGTTATCAAAAGAAAAACGCCGAGGATATTTCGCGCTCTGCGGAGCGCGACAAGGGCTACTCGCCCTTGACCTCGTCACCTTTTGAAAAAGGTGGTCGAAAACTTTCACCAAAGAACATTACCTATTGAGAGGATCTATCATGAGTACCGAATTTTCCAACGCGCAACGCGCCGAGGTGCTTACCGAAGCGCTTCCCTATATCAAACGCTACACGGGCAAGACCGTGGTGGTCAAATACGGCGGCAACGCCATGATCAACGAGGAGCTGAAGATGCAGGTCATGGAGGACATCGTCCTCCTCTGGCTCATTGGCGTCAAGGTCGTGCTGGTGCACGGCGGCGGCCCCGAGATCAGCGACCTGATGAACCGCCTGGGCAAAAAGGCCGAGTTTGTGGACGGTCTGCGAGTTACCGACAAGGAGACCGTGGACATCGTGCAAATGGTGCTGGCAGGCAAGGTCAACAAGACCCTGGTCAACCTTCTGGAAATGAAGGGCGGCAAAGCCATGGGCATCTCGGGCATGGATGGTCGACTCATTGAATCCAAAATCAAGGACGAGCGTCTGGGCTACGTGGGCGAGATCACCAAGATCCACATCCAGCCCGTCACCGACCTTCTCGAAAAGGGCTACATCCCCGTCATCTCCACCGTGGGCTGTGATAAGCAGGGCAACACCTACAACATCAACGGCGACACTGCCGCCGCCCACATCGCGGGGGCTCTGGGTGCCGAGCGTCTGATCATGATGACCGACATTGCCGGTGTCCTGCGGGACAAAAACGATCCTACCTCCCTCATTCCCGAGATCACCGTCTGTGACGCCAAGCGTCTGCAGGACGAGGGGGTGATCTCCGGCGGCATGATCCCCAAGGTAGAGTGCTGCGTGGAAGCCATTCAAAAGGGCGTAAAGAACGTGATCATTATGGACGGTCGCGTTCCCCACTCGATCCTCATGGAGCTGCTTACCGACGAGGGTGCCGGCACCATGGTAACCGGAGGTAAGGAATGAGCCATCTGCAACAAACCGACAACACCTACGTAGCCCACACCTATGCCCGCTTTCCCGTATCGATTCTCTCGGGCAAGGGCTCGGAGGTCTTTGACGAAAACGGAAAACGCTACATTGACATGGGCTCGGGCATTGGCGTGACCGCCTTTGGCATTGCCGACGACGCCTGGGTAGCCGCCGTCACCGAACAGCTGAACAAGGTTCAGCATATGTCCAATCTTTACTACACCTCCCCCTGCGCCCGTCTTGCCGAGCTGCTCTGCACGAGAACCGGCATGAAAAAGGTCTTCTTCTCCAACTCGGGAGCCGAGGCCAACGAGTGCGCCATCAAGGCGGCCCGCAAATACGCCGCCGAGAAGAAGGGGCCCGAATATAACGTGATCGTAACTCTGCAAAACAGCTTTCACGGTCGCACGCTGACCACCCTGTCCGCCACGGGGCAAGACAAATTCCACGAGCTCTTCCAGCCCCTGACCCCGGGATTTATTCACGTTCCCGCCAACGATCTCGACGCCATGAAGGAGGCCCTTTCCAACCACAAGGTAGCGGGGATCCTGATGGAATGTGTTCAAGGCGAGGGGGGCGTCATTGCTCTGAACGCCGACTATATTCAAGGCGTGGCGGCTCTGGCCAAGGAGCAGGACGTGCTCCTGATGATCGACGAGGTGCAAACCGGCAACGGACGCACCGGGGCGCTTTACGCCTACATGAACTTTGGCATCACCCCCGACGTGGTCTCCACCGCAAAGGGCTTGGGCGGCGGTCTGCCTCTGGGAGCCACGCTCCTGGGAGAAAAGGTAGAAACCATCTTCGCTCCCGGGGATCACGGCTCTACCTTTGGCGGCAATCCCGTGGCCTGCGCCGGTGCGGTAAATCTGATCGAGCGTATGGACGAAGCGCTTTTGCATGAGGTCAAGGAAAAGAGCAACTATATCTTCGGGGCCCTGAAGGATGCTCCCGGCGTGAAGAGCGTGAGCGGTATGGGTCTGATGATCGGAATCGAAACCGTCCGTCCCGCCGCCGACGTCATTCGGGAATGCATGGAGGCCGGCGTTCTCTGCCTGAGCGCCAAAACCAAGGTGCGTCTGCTTCCCGCCCTGAACATTCCCATGGAAACCCTAAAGGAAGCCATTGAAATTTTGAAACGCGTTTGTGCCAAGGAGGCCTGCATATGAACCTGAAAGGAAAACATTTCTTAAAGCTGCTGGATTTTACTCCCGCGGAGATTGAAGGCTTGTTAAATCTTGCCGCCAAGCTGAAGCAGGAAAAGAAGAAGCGCATTCCTCACAAGCTCTTTACCGATAAAAGCATTGCCCTGGTGTTTGAAAAGACCAGCACCCGCACCCGTTGTGCCTTTGAGGTAGCGGCGGCGGATCTGGGTATGCACCCCGTCTATCTGGATCCCACGGGCTCCCAGATCGGAAAGAAGGAAAGCATTGCCGACACCGCCCGGGTGTTGGGTCGGATGTTTGACGGCATCGAATACCGCGGCTTTGGACAGGAGATCGTAGAGGAGCTGGCCGCCCACGCGGGAGTCCCCGTATGGAACGGGCTGACCAACGAATTCCACCCCACCCAGATCCTTGCCGACTTTTTGACCATCCGTGAGATCTTTGGATCCCTCAAGGGCAAAAAGCTGGTCTACATGGGAGATGCCCGCTACAACATGGGCAACTCTTTGATGGTGGGCTGTGCCAAGATGGGTATGCACTTTGTTGCCTGCGCACCCAAAAAATATTTTCCCAACCAAGAGCTGGTAAACACCTGCCAAGGCATTGCCAAGGAAACCGGTGCCACGCTGGAATTCATTGAGGATCCCATGGTGGCTACCAAGGGGGCTCACGTGATCTACACCGACGTCTGGGTCTCCATGGGCGAGCCCGACAGCGTTTGGCAGGAGCGGATCGAGGAGCTTTCTCCCTACCGCGTGACCATGGAGCTGATGAACAACGCCGGTGAGCAATGTCGCTTTATGCACTGTCTGCCCGCCTTCCACGATCTCAAAACCACCATTGGAAAGCAGATCCACGAAAAATTCGGCATCACCTGCATGGAGGTTACCGACGAGGTCTTTGAAAGTGACCGCTCGGTGGTCTTTGACGAGGCCGAGAACCGCTTGCACACCATCAAGGCCGTCATGGCCGCCACGCTGGTCTGATTCCCCCTCAAACAACCAGCGGTTGAGTGTGTTTTCGCCAAATGGTTGTGCAAAAACAACCATTGCTCCCTTCCCTTTTGATCCACTGCTTGCTATCATAGTTGCACAGGCCTCCTACGGTCTGGGAAAGGATGGTACAAAAAATGAATCAAACTCTTGGAAACCGCATTGCCGAAAAACGCCGCGCCGCAGGACTCAAGCAGGACGAGGTCGCCGAGCGCCTGGGAGTATCGCCCCAGGCCGTCTCCAAATGGGAGAACGATATCTCTGCCCCCGACATCTCCCTGCTTCCCCCTCTGGCCGCTCTCCTGGGATGCACCGTGGATGCTCTGCTCACGGGAGAAAAATCCCCCGAGGTCAAGCTTCTTCCCGCCGAGCAACGCAAGTCTCACGACGAATTGATGCTCCGCATTCTGGTCAACTCCGCCGATGGAGAAAAGGTGAAGGTCAATCTTCCCCTCTCCTTGGTCAAAATGGGAATCTCTTTGGGCATGACCGCACAGCTGACCAACAATGACGCCATGAACAAAATTGACGTGGAGCAGATCCTGGCTCTGGTGGATCAGGGTCTGGTGGGCAAGCTGGTGGAGGTAGAAAGTGGCGACGGAGATACCGTGGAAATCTGGGTGGAATAATGCGTATTCAGATCGAACGGCCTCAACAAAGAAGGATCCGTATTCTTCTTCCCAACGGGCTTTTGATGAACCGCCTGACCGCGTTCCTGATCGCTCGGGCACAAAAGAAATCGGCAAAAAACAAGAATGACGCCTCCTCGGATGAGCCCATCCTCACCGCGCGTCAAATGTACGCCCTTTTTCGGGAGATCAAACGCTTGAAAAAGACGCTGCCCCCTGACTGGAATTTGGTTGAGGTTGAGAGTACCGACGGAGAGAACGTGATCGTTCGCTTTTGATCCCCACCACCAACAAAGAATTACCGATGCTCCCGCGTCCCCGCGCACCCCAATGCCAAAATCAAAATACGCAAGGAAGGATCGGTGAGGGTTGTTGCATTTTTTGCAACAGCCCTACTGCTTTTTTATGAAAACCTATTGACTTTTACGCTTTAGTGTGTTAAAATGTTAAACAATTAAAATAAAAGGCGGTATAATCATGGTAAAACGACCCATCGACGCGGCAGAGCCCCTCTTTGACGCGATCCTCAAGCTGACTACAATTGAAGAATGTAAGGCGTTTTTTGACGACCTTTGTACCATAAAAGAGATCCAGGATCTCTCCCAACGCTACGACGTTGCCTGTATGCTGGATCAGGGAAAGAATTATCAGGAGATCTCCCGCTCCACGGGGGCCAGCACGGCTACCATTTGCCGGGTAAACAAATGCCTGAACTACGGCAGTCTGGGCTACCGTCTGATTCTCGATCGCATCAAGGAAGGCAAGGAAAGCAACGATGATTGAACCTACTCTATTAAAAAATGAAGAAAGTGCCATCTTCGCATTGCGTCGGCTGTACCAATCCTTTGGCTATCAGCAATTCAAGATGAGCAAATTTGAAGAATACGACCTCTACCTCCGCAACAAGGACTTTTTGGTATCCGACCACGTCATTACCTTTACCGATACCAACGGCCGCCTCATGGCCCTCAAGCCCGACGTGACTCTCTCCATCGTAAAGAACAGCAAGGATATCCCCGGTTGCGTGCAAAAGGTCTACTATAACGAAAACGTCTACCGCGTGTCGGAAAGCAGCCACTCCTACAAGGAGATCATGCAGGTAGGTCTGGAATGTCTTGGCGACGTGGACGACTACGCCATTGCCGAGGTGGTGTCCTTGGCCGCCAAGAGCCTGCTGGAGATCAGCACCGACTCGATTCTGGACGTCTCGGATCTGGGGCTTCTCTCCGCCGCGCTGGAGGAAACCGGTGTGACGGGGGAAACGCGCAAGGCATTGTTGCGTTGCATGGGAGAAAAGAATCTCCACGGCATGGCCGCCCTTTGCGCTGAGGCCGGCGTAGAGCCCGCCAAGACCCTGCCCCTCAAGGCCCTGATGTCGGCCTACGGCACGCCCGCCAAGGTCCTGGCCACCCTGAAGGATTCTCTCCCCGGGGATGCCTGGCAGACCCGCCTGGCACGCCTGGAGCGCATCCTTTCGGTGGCAGACGCCCAAAACATCCGGGTGGATTTCTCGGTGGTGGGCGACATGAACTACTACAACGGCATCGTATTTAAGGGATTCATCAGCGGGATCCCCCAGAGCGTCCTCTCGGGAGGACAGTACGATCTGCTCCTGCAAAAATCCGGACGGAGCGCGGGGGCCATCGGCTTTGCCCTCTACCTGGATCTGTTGGAGGACTGGCTGACCCCCAAGGTGGACTACGACATTGACGCCGTCCTCCTTTATGACACCAACGCCGACCTGCAGCAGCTGGCTGCCGCCGTAGCGTCCCTGACCGCCAAAGGGCTCAGCGTAACCGCCCAGCGGGCCATTCCCGAAAAGATCAAATACCGTCAGCTGCTGCAGCTGACCGGAAGTGAGGTGAAGCTCCTTGAAGCCAATGCTTAATATCGCCCTGCCCAAGGGACGTCTTGGGGAAAAGGTCTACGCCATGTTTGAAAAGGCTGGCTTTGAGTGCCCCTCCATTAAGGAGAACAACCGCAAGCTGATTTTTGAGAACGAGGACTGTGGCGTCCGCTACTTTTGGGCCAAGCCCTCGGACGTAGCCATTTACGTGGCGCGCGGTGCCGCCGACATTGGCGTGGCCGGCAAGGATATTCTGCTGGAATACAAGCCCGACATCTACGAGCTTTTGGACCTCAAAACCGGAAACTGCCGCATGGCCGTGGCCGCCCCCCGTGGCTTCCGGGACGATCCTCGCCGCACCCTCAAGGTAGCCACCAAATTCTCCAACATCGCCAGCACCTATTACGCCTCCCTGGGACGGGAGATCGACATCATTCACCTCAACGGCTCCATCGAGCTGGCCCCCATTCTGGGGCTCTCGGACGTCATCGTGGACATTGTGGAGACCGGCACCACCCTCAAGGAGAACAATCTGGAGGTGTTTGAAACCATTGTTCCCATCAGTGCTCGCCTCATTGCCAACAAGGCAAGCTTTAAATTTAAGAGCGAGCCCATCGAAGCCCTTGTAAAAAGCATTGCAGAGCAACTGCAGGAAGGATAACCCATGATTCAGATTTTAACCTACGGCGAAGTACCCAACAGCCGGATCTTTGCCCGCACCGAGCCCAAGATCAACGTGGAGCAAACGGTAAGCGAGATCATTGCCAACGTCCGTGCAAAGGGCGACGCGGCGCTTTACGAATATTGCGAAAAATTCGACCGTGCCACGCTGACCTCCCTGGCGGTCACCCCCGAGGAGATCGACGAGGCCGTGGCGGCGGTGGAGCCCAAGTTTTTGGAGATTTTGGAGAAGGCCGCCAAAAACATTCGCGCCTTCCACGAAAAGCAGGTGCGCAACAGCTTTATCATTAACAACGAAAACGGGGTTGTGGTAGGACAAAAGATCATTCCCGTGGACCGTGCGGGACTTTACGTTCCCGGCGGCACGGCAGCCTATCCCTCCACGGTGCTCATGGACGCCATTCCCGCCAAGATCGCGGGCTGCCGCGAGGTGGTTATGGTCTCTCCCCCCAACAAGGAGGGCAAGATCAATCCCGTGATCCTGGCCGCCGCCAAGATCGCCGGCATTGACCGCATCTTTAAGCTGGGCGGAGCACAGGCGGTAGCCGCGCTGGCGTACGGAACCGAGAGCGTTCCCAAGGTAGACAAGATCGTAGGTCCCGGCAACGCCTTTGTGGCCGAGGCCAAAAAGCAGGTCTTTGGGGTGGTTTCCATCGACATGATCGCGGGTCCCAGCGAGATCCTCATCGTGGCCGACGGCAAGACCAATCCCCGTCACGTGGCGGCGGATCTGCTCTCCCAGGCCGAGCACGATAAAATGGCCAGCGCGGTCCTGGTAACCGATTCCCAAGACCTGGCTCTGGCAGTGCAGGCCGAGCTGGAGCGTCAGATCCCGCTGCTGGAACGTGCCGAGATCGCCCGCGCCTCCATCGACGACAACGGCAAGATCATTGTGGCTCCCACCCTCGACGTTGCCATCGACATTGCCAACGAGCTGGCTCCCGAGCATCTGGAGCTCTGCGTAGACAATCCCTTTGATTACCTGGACGCCATCCGCCACGCGGGATCCATCTTTATGGGTCGCAACTGTCCCGAGGCTCTGGGCGACTACTTTGCGGGTCCCAATCACACCCTGCCCACCAGCGGCACGGCCAAATTCTCCAGTCCCCTCTCGGTGGACGATTTTATCAAGAAGACCCAGTACACCTATTACACCAAGGACGCCTTGAAGCGCGTGGCCAACGACGTGGCCTTCTTTGCCACCAAGGAGGGCTTGACCGCCCATGCCAAGAGTGCTACGGTGCGTTTGGAGGACGAAGAACAATGAGTCGCTTTTTCAGTCCCAAATATAGCAGTTTGAAGCCCTACACTCCCGGGGAACAGCCCAAGGAGATGCAATATATCAAGCTCAACACCAACGAGTCCCCCTTCCCGCCCTCGGGCAAGGCACAGGAAGCGGCGGCCAAAGCCGCGGCCTCCCTTCAGCTCTACTCCGATCCCACCTGCAAGATGACCACCCATGCGCTGGCAAAGACGCTTGATGTAGACCCCGACGAGGTCCTTCTCACCAACGGCTCGGACGAGATCCTCAATTTCGCCTTTATGGCATTCTGCGACGATCACACCCCTGCCGCCTTTGCCGACATCACCTACGGCTTTTATTCGGTCTTCGCGCAGATCAACAATCTTCCCTATAAGATCATTCCTCTCAAAGAAGATTTCACCATTGACACCGGCGATTATTTCGGCTTGAACAGCACCATCTTCATTGCCAATCCCAACGCCCCCACAGGCATTGCCCTCTCGCGAGATCAGATTGAGGAGATTCTTCAAAAGAATCCCAACAATGTGGTGGTCATTGACGAGGCCTACGTAGACTTTGGCGGCGAGAGCTGTGTGCCGCTCATCAAGAAATACGACAACCTCCTGGTGACCCAGACCTTTTCCAAGTCCCGCTCCATGGCGGGCGCGCGTCTTGGCTTTGGCGTGGGATGCAAGGCTCTGATCGCGGATCTCAATGCCATCAAGTATTCCACCAACCCCTACAACGTCAATTCCATGACCCTGGCGGCAGGATACGGAACCCTCTGTGACCCCGATTACACCGCCGCAAACTGCAAAACGATCATAGAAAACCGGGAAAAGACCGCCGCGGAATTGAAGAAATTGGGCTTTGAAATGACCAATTCCAAAACCAACTTTCTCTTTGCCAAGCATCCCGATCTGGACGGCGAAGCCCTCTATTTGGAGCTGAAGCGGCGCGGTATCTTAGTCCGTCATTTTAACACACCTCGCATTTCTTCCTACAACCGCATCACCGTTGGTACCCGGGAGCAAATGCAAACTCTGATTCAAACGATCCAAGCTATTTTGGAGGAACAAGCATGAGAACTTCTACCATCAATCGCCGCACGGCGGAAACCGACATTGCCCTGACCCTCCATCTGGACGGTACGGGTGCATCCCAGATCGACAGCGGATGCGGATTCCTCGACCATATGCTCACTCTGTTCGCCCGCCACGGCAGATTCGATCTGACCCTTACCTGCAAGGGCGACACCTACGTGGACGACCACCACACGGTGGAGGATATTGGCATCGTCCTCGGTCAGGCCTTTGCCGAGGCCCTGGGGGACAAGAAGGGCATTTGCCGCTACGGCTCCATGATGCTGCCCATGGACGAGACCCTGATCCTCTCGGCCGTCGACCTTTCGGGCAGATCCTATCTGCGCTTTGATCTGAAGATTCCCACCGAAAAGGTTGGCACCTTTGACACCGAGCTGGTTGAGGAGTTTTGGCTTGCCTTCACGAGACAGGCCGAATGCACGCTGCACCTCCGGCAGCTGGCAGGCGAAAACTCCCACCACATCATTGAGGGGGCCTTCAAATCGGTGGCAAGAGCGTTGCGCGCCGCCGTGGCTATTGACAAGGAGTTTGCCAATGAAATTCCCTCCACGAAGGGGGTTCTCTAATGGTTGGTATCGTTGATTACGGCGTGGGAAATCTCTTTTCCCTCCGCTCCTCCTTGGTTGCCATTGGGGCCGACGCCTTTGTAAGTGCCGATCCAAAGGAGCTGAAGAAAGCCGATCGCATCCTGCTCCCCGGCGTGGGTGCCTTTGGGGACGCGGCGGAAAAGCTGCAAAAGAGCGGCTTGGCCGATTTTATCAAGGAAGAAGCCAAAGGCGGCAAGCCCCTCCTTGGCATCTGCCTTGGTATGCAGCTGCTGTTTGAAAAAAGCTTTGAATACGGCGAGCATGAGGGTCTTGGACTCATCGAAGGCGAGATCCGTCCCATCGCGGACGTGATCCCCGCGGATTACAAGATCCCCCATATCGGCTGGAACGCCCTGCATTTTGAAAAGACCGACTGTCCCCTCTTCCGCTATCTGCAGGAGGGCGATCACGTCTATTTTGTCCATTCCTTTTACGCCACCAACTGCCGTGACGCAGTTGTGGCAACCGCCGAATACGGCGCGCCTCTCACCGCCGCCGTGGCAAAAAACAACGTGTTTGGCTGTCAGTTCCACCCCGAAAAGAGCGGTGGTGTCGGCCTTGACATTCTGCGAGCCTTTTGTGAAACGGAGGAATCTTCCCTATGCTGATCTTTCCCGCAATCGACCTGTACGAGGGTAAGGCCGTGCGCCTCTTGCGCGGTGACTACGCCCAAATGACGGTTTACAGCGAGCATCCCGAGGAGATCGCCCTGGAGTTTGCCAAAGCAGGTGCCAAATGGATCCATCTGGTCGACCTGGAGGGAGCAAAAACCGGAGAGACGCCCAATTTGGAAACCGTGAAAAAGATCGTCTCGGCCTCGGGACTTTCTGCCGAGGTGGGTGGCGGCATCCGCAGTATGGAGACCGTCAAAACCTATCTGGAGGCCGGCGTGAGCCGTGTAATCCTGGGGACCGCCGCCGTGACCGATGAAAGCTTCTTGAAGGAAGCTCTCAACACCTACGGGGAAAAGATCGCCGTGGGGGTGGACATCAAGGACGGCAAGGTGGCTATCAAGGGCTGGACCGTGGCCTCGGAGCTGGACGCCATTCCCTTCTGCGAAAAGCTGCAAAAAATGGGGGTTCGCACCGTCATTTGCACCGACATCTCCAAGGACGGTGCCATGATGGGAACCAATCACGCCCTCTATCAGGAGCTTTCCAAGCGATTTGACCTGCAGATCATCGCCTCGGGTGGTGTTTCCTCTTTGGAGGACGTGGAAAAGCTGGCAAAGCTTGACCTTTACGGGGCCATCATCGGTAAGGCCTACTACACGGGAGCCATCGATCTCCCCCGTGCAATCGAGGTGGCAAAATGATTACCAAACGCATCATTCCCTGCCTGGACGTCAAAAACGGACGGGTGGTCAAGGGGGTTAATTTCTTAGGGCTTTCCGACGTCTCCTCTCCCGTGGAGTTGGCCAAATTCTACAGCGACAACGGCGCGGACGAGCTGGTGTTTTACGACATCACGGCGTCCGCCGAAGGGCGTCAGCTCTTTACCGACATCCTCTGCGAAGCCGCAAGAACCGTCTTTATTCCCCTGACGGTGGGCGGCGGCATCAACACGGTGGAGGATTTTGACCGCGTGCTCAAGTGCGGTGCCGACAAGGTCAGCGTCAACTCGGGTGCCATTCGCAATCCCTCCCTCATTGGAGAAGCCGCCAAACGCTACGGCGACCAATGCGTGGTGCTCTCGGTGGACGTCAAGCGTGTGGACGGCGTCTTCCGCGTCTTTGCCAAGGGCGGACGGGAAAACACCGGCATGGAGGCTATTGAATGGATCCGGCGCGGCGTGGATTCCGGCGCGGGGGAGATCGTGGTCAACTCCATTGACACCGACGGCGTAAAGAAAGGCTTTGATCTGGAAATGCTGGACGCGGTCTGCAACGCCGTGTCGGTACCCGTCATCGCCTCGGGCGGCGCGGGCTGCATCGACCACTTCACCACCCTCTTCCGGACCCTTCCCAAGGTGGACGCGGGTCTGGCGGCCTCGATCTTCCATTTTGGAGAGGTCAAGATCAGCGACCTGAAAAAAGAGCTGAAAAGCCAAGGCATTCCCATGCGCATTTGATTTTTGAAAGGATAGAACCATCATGTTGAATATAGACGAACTGAAATTTGACGAAAAAGGCCTGATCCCCGCCATTGTGGTGGACGCCATCTCCAAAAAGGTGCTCACCCTGGCGTACATGAACCGGGAGAGCCTGCAGATCTCCATGGAAAAGGGGTTGACCTGCTTCTGGAGCCGCTCCCGTCAGGAACTCTGGCTTAAGGGCGAGACCAGCGGAAACTATCAGCACATCGTTTCCATCACCGCCGATTGCGATAAGGATGCGCTTGTGGTTATGGTAGAGCCCGACGGCCCCGCCTGCCATCTTGGCACCACCTCCTGCTTTGAAAATCCCGTATGGGAGAGCGACGAGCTCCACGAATTCTCCCTGGAGGGGCTGATGAAGCTGATCGAGGGACGCAAGATCGAAAAGAAGGAGGGCTCCTACACCACCTACCTCTTTGAAAAGGGCATTGACAAGATCCTGAAGAAGGTGGGCGAGGAGTGCACCGAGGTCATCATTGCCGGCAAGGCAGACGACAAAAAGGAGACCATCTACGAGATCGCCGATCTCGCCTACCATACCATGGTGCTCATGATCCAGATGGGCATCTCCCTGGAGGACATCCACAAGGAGCTGGCCTCCCGTCACGTGATTGATCACAAGGTCAAGCAGGAAAAGATGACGAAATAAGTTATGAACGAGGGAACCCTCCGTCCGGGTGCGGGAGGTTCCCCCTTGTTATATCCTACAAAAATGATGAATAAAATTTGAATTTTCCCCAAGAGCCCTTGCTTGCCGCCATCGAATGTGCTATGATGTATCCGTCCGACCATTCCATGATCTCCCAGGAGGTATCCTATGAAACTACGCTTACTCTCCCTTTTGTTGCTTTGCCTGATGCTTTCCTCTTGTTTCGCTCTGCTCCCGCCCCTGGATCCTCCGCCCACCGATGAGAACGGGAATTTGTATCCCCTTCGTACCACCGCTCCCGCCCTCTCCGAGGAAGCCCTCACTGCCCCGCGCTTGGAGCTTCGGGACAAGTGGTTGCTCTTTGTGGACGAGACCCAAAACCAATGGGGGACCGACATCTCCCAGATCCAATCTCTGCAGGCCTCCCACGCGGCGGACCAAGCATTTTTGGAATCGGATTGTTCGCAGATCTTTTCCGCCCTCTTTTCAAACGGCCCCATTTCCATGTATGTGGTCTCCGAGGCAGATATCAATGATCTGGAGCCTCAAACCGGCTTTTTCACTCTGCTCCTGTTTGGTAATCAAGAGATCCGCGACCCGCTGTTGGAGCTCTCTTTGACCAGCAATGGGATCCTGATCTTTCGCAGCACCTCGGGCGTGTACTATCGCTCCCGCGAGGGGGCGGTCAACACCCGTCTCGTACATCGGCTGCTGGGCTGGTGATCCATTCCCCCACCTTATTGCAAAGGAGAATCGTTTATGAAACCCTACCGTAAGCTCCTGCTCCCCATTTTGTTGTTGGGGATCGCTCTGCTCTGCACCTCCTGTTTCTCTCTGCTCCCTCCCCTGGAGCCCCTCTCCTCGGAAGAATCCATTCATCATATTACGGCAAAATACACCCTGCTTCCCGCGTATTCGGAGGTCTCCCCGGCCGTCCCCGAGGAAATGCAATCCATTCGCGCCGGAATCACGGGAAAGGCCTTGATACTGCGCTACGTGGAAAGCAATAACGCCGCGCTCAAGCTGAGCACAACGAGCTTAGTGCGCACCAACTGTTACCGCGGCGAGGAAAAGTCCCTGGCCACTCACGAGCAAACCTCCCCGCTCCTGACTTATCTCTTCTCCGCGGAGATCCTGTTCTCCCCCATTCCCGTGGGGGAATATGAAGGGGAGATCACCACGGAGGGAACCATCCAAATCCAGTTTTTGGAGATGAATGCCGAGACCCCCTCTCTGGAGTGCTTTTTGCACCCCGACGGCATTCTCTTTTACCATCTCCTCCAGGGCGGCTACTACGCCTCTACCACCACGGTGGACGTTAAGGCAGTAAACCGTTTGATCGATTGGAAATAAATCACAACCACCCGTCAAACGGGTGGTATGCACAAGGGCTAAAAGCCCAATAGGACTGGCCAGCGGCTCAAACTGCCGGCTTTTGCTTTGCAAAAGCTTTGAGCAAACTCCCCCTCCATAATCGAGAGTGCAAACAACAGTAAGCCTTCCCCAGCGGGGGAATGGTGTCATATGTCGCAAGCGACAAGTGACGGATGAGGTGTTCTAATTCTAAAGTAACTCCTCATCCACCACCTACGGTGGTCCCCCTTCTCCCACAGGAGAAGGCTTATGTT
>JAFTNJ010000005.1 GCA_017451915.1 Clostridia bacterium | reverse complement strand
TTAATGCCTTTAGGCAGTGGAGCGCTTGACGCGAAACAGACAACCACCCGCTATGCGGGTGGGCGACAAAGGTTTTACCCTTGTTCTTGGAGCATATGTAACATAAGCCTTCTCCTGTGGGAGAAGGGGGACCACCGTAGGTGGTGGATGAGGAGTTACTTTTCGTTAAGGACACCTCATCCGTCACTTGTCGCTTGCGACATATGACACCATTCCCCCGCTGGGGAAGGCTTACTGTTGTTTGCACTCTCGATTATGGAGGGGGAGTTTGCTCAAAGCTTTTGCAAAGCAAAAGCCGGCAGCTTGAGCCGCTGGCTAGTCCTATTGGGCTTTTAGCCCTTGTGCATACCACCCGTTTGACGGGTGGTTGTGATTAATTTAACTTAAAATCCGTATAAACGGGGAAGTGATCCGATGCATCAAGAAGGATCTTGTCTACCAGCATATTGTAGAACAAGGCTTCGATGTCCGGGGAATAGAATACGTGGTCGATGGCTCGGACGTCGGGGGTTTCCGTCGGCTCTGCGAACAGGGTGTGCGTTGATTTATAATTGCGGTTGACCACCTGCGCTGTCAATCCCGCATCCAAGAGCTGGGAGTGATCCAGATAGGTCTGGAACTGCTCCTGATACTCCTGGGTATTGTAATCGCCCGTGGTAATTACCGGGCAGTTGTATTTTGCCCGCATCGCAACCATAAAATCTCCCATTTCAATGGCCTGCTTGGTTCTTGATTCGGGCATTCTCGTCAGATCCCAGTGCGTATTTGCCACAACAAAGCGCGCTCCGTCGCTCTTGCGCTCGAAGTATCCCCAAGAGATCACGCGCAAGCTGGGGTTGTTCCCCGAGGCAAGGGTCTTGACCCCGTGCTCCAAGAGGGTTACCTTTTCAACGTTATACGCCAAGGGAGAAAAATTGGTGAGTCCTCTTTCGGTCTTGGTATCCACAAAGGCGTAATTTCCTTCAAACAAGGGGGTGAGGGACTGATAACACTTATCCGATATCTCCTGGAGTCCCACTACGTCGGGAGAATAGGACAGAAGGGTTGCCATAACAATGGCCATTCTGCTTTCTACGTCCGTTGCCTTTGCATCCCAAAGCTCACAAAGAACGTTGAAGGACATGATGCGAAGATCCGCTCCCTCGGTAAGCTCCACCGCCTCGGTAAAGCGGTGGGCGGTGCCTATGATTTGAATGTCACTCTCCAGGATCAGGGTGTTGGAGAAGAGGTCTACGATGTAATCCTCGCAAAAATTTTGGACTGCGGAACGGGTCATGGAATCCGTGACACTACCAATCAGGAGCTTCTTCCCGTCGCTTACCAGCACCGAGGAGAGGGCGTAGGACGCATCCTTGTTGCCAAGCTGTTCCTTGGCCAGGGGACGGTTTACGTTGCCGATCAGGATCTCCTGCTCCACCTCGGCGGTGCTGTCGTCCACCAAAGGCAGGGTCACGCCGTAGGCCTCTTGCAGGGCACTTTGCAGCGCCTGGGCGGCTTGGGTCAGTGCCGGAGAGGAGGATTTATAAACGATGGAATAGGCCGAGAGGGGATTGCTTTCGGTAAACAGGAAGTTCTGCTTTTCACTAACAAAGGTGTAGTCGCCAAGATAGAGCAGCACCGGCTCGCCGTTACTGTCCTTGCCGACCCGCAAAAGATGAGAGCAGAGGAACTCCACGGCCTCGGTCAGGCGGGACGCCGAATGGGCGGCCACAACAATGTGCTCCCCGCGGCGGACGATGGCGTAATCGTCAAGACCGATGGAAGCCAACACCTCTTTTGTTTCGGGGCGGTTGGTATAGCCCAGTAGCAGCTCGGCACCCTTAGGGTCGGAGCGGTCGGTGCTCCATTTCAGCTGCAGTTGGCGCGCACCCAACGCTTTGGGAGCCTCCAGCAGGGTTTGTACCAGATTGGTGATGGCGTCCTGGGAGGTGACGGGACGGGTGACCGTAATCATGCTTTCCTTGGCAGTGCAAAGCACCAAGGGCGTTTCCAAAGGCTCTACGCCCTCGGGCAGAGGCGCGGTGGTGGGAGTCGCCGTGGTCATGGCGGTGGTGGCGTTGGAACTCGATTCCGTAGTGCCAACATTCCCCGTGGAGGCACTCTGACAAGAGATGAGGGGCAGCAGTACCAAAAGAAGGGTCAAACAAAGGGTAAAGAACTTGAGTGAGAATTTCATGGGTCTTGCTCCTTTCCTAGGTTTCTTTTATTTTAGCACAAGAAGGAAGGGAGAATATGAATATTTTGTTAATATCCGGAACTCGCAGAAAAAGAAATTGAAAAGAGCAAGAGACTATGGTATAATCGAAAATGGGGAGACTTCTCCAACGTCGAGCAAGAGTGCCATGGAGGTAACCATGAAACGAATCACGGGAATTTTCTGTATTTTGAGTCTGCTATGCCTGCTGGCCTCTCTTTTCCTGCCCCTTTTGGGGATGCGTAGCGCAGGGGAGGGCAGCCTTGGGATCATCGGCGGAGCCGACACCCCTACCTACCGCGTTATTTATCGGGAGAGCGGAATGGTGTACCTGACGCTCCTTGGCCTGCTTGGCGGGCTGGTGTCTGTTGTGGCGTTTTTGCGCTTTCGAAACAAGAAATAAATTGGTGGTGCCGGTGAATGGAATGCTGGTTAGACAAAAGAAGGAGCCAACGGATGCGTGGCTCCTTCCTTGATTTTTAGGGGCATTTTTTTGTTTTCGGTGCTTTTATTCATCCCAACGTCGATAACTGATTGCCACAATGATTAGATACAAGAGCATAGCCAATACGGAGATTCCTATGCTACGGTTATCGGAAAGCAAAATGCTTACAACGGAGGATGCAACTCCAAACGCTCCAAAAATTGCCAGAGCAAAATTGAAGGTGCTTTCGGTTTTCCTTTTTGCAACGTCCAGTAAAGATTGCTTGATTTCCTGTTTGACCTGCAATATTTGATCGGCATTGTTGGCCTCGGAAATTAGATCATATGGGATTTTATCCGACGGAAACAACTGCATTAGTGGCTTGTGGGAGTTCTTTTGCAAACGCAAAATATTTCGAACATATGTTAATTGCGATAACTTGAAGCCTTGATTATTAAAAGCATGATTCGTTGCGGTAATAAAGGCGTGGCAACGGAAATTTTGAAAGAAGTTTTTATAATATTCACTCAATTGAGAGACGTCCGGGTAATTGGTTAAAAATATTTTATGATTTGTTTGCTCGGGGTAGGATATTGAAGGAAGCGAGGGCTCCTTCATTTGCTCATTCAGCGTTTCGGTAATGCGAAGAAGCGAAAAGCCGGCGGATTCCAAACGCAGGGCGCGGTCAAATGCGGCCATTTTTGCGGCGTAGAAAAGCGGTTCGTTTTTTTGATTTGATTCATTTACAATAATTGCATATTCGTCCATTCCCAACCCTCTTTCATATGTCGATTCCCGAATAAGAAATGAACGGATTTTTTTATTTTGATTTTGTCGAGTGATTTCGATTTGCGCATATATCTTTCTTGCCAGCAAAAGATAAAAAGCAAATTCGCCGGTGGAAAGGTTCATGCAACTCTCATGGACATCAACCATCTTTTGTAGAGGATCATAGCCATCGTTTTCAACTATATAGCGATATTCAGCCATAGACTGTTCTACAGAGAATATTTGTTCTCTGTTTTTCAGAAGGTCATAGATAATTTCAAAAATTGTTGTCAGGATTCTTTTTTGTGTATCTCGAATCTCTTCCTCACCTTTTCTCATAAGGAATTTTCCATTTTGGATGGTTAACAAAAGGCAGTGCAAAAAATCGGCAGGCCTTTTCTCCATCACATCCCCGGTTTCTGTGATGTGCGTAAAGTTTTGCTGCTCGTTACTCCAAGGATGCCAAAAGGTCAGTTCGCTAAAACGTTTTTCAATATCCTCCGGGAAAATTCGATACTCCTGCGGTTTCCCTTTTTCCAAAAAATCCAAAAATTTTTCATTCAGGTAATCGATGAATGCGGCAAGTAGGTTTTGTTGGCTCAATCCGGCATACAGTATATTTTGGGGAATGGAAAAAGCATTCCTTTTGGGATCATATGTAATATGTTGAGCCACCGATGCAACAGCAATATCCAACGCCTTTGCTGCAATGGGGAGGTTGTCCTCCTCGGATATGCCGTTATTGGATTGAATGAACAGAGAATTGGGGGTGAATCGAGAGTCACAGGAATATTGAAAGGATACGCCTCCCATTTGCAAACTTACAATTCCATTATAGTCAATTTGCATCAGGAAATCATCGTCTCCCAATGGTTGGAGATAGGATGGAAAATGGTGCCCTGAAAGAAAAATGCAAGGGAGCGTTACCTCGTTAAAGCACAATTTTTCAGATGTGTGGCGAATCTCAATATACGTACTCGTATCCTCTTTTTTTCTTGTGACTGCAAAAAAGTCCGAAAAAAGATAGTGGCTATTGAATACAGATAGCTTTTGAAGATTTTTTTTGAGGTCCAAAAAGAAATCATTTTGCAATTTTTTCGCTTGTTGCTCATTCGTTATAGATGAAAATGTGATTCCGGAATCAAATGCCTCGTAATATTTCAATACTCCAAACGACATGGTTTTTCTCTCTTTGCTAAATTATTTTTTGAAGTGCTTTCCAGCCAAAAAGTTGTGTGGGTACGGTTGTTCAGGGCGTTTTTCGGTTCTCATAAGAAATTTTTATAAAAAGACGACAAGCGTTGGCTTGTCGTTTTTTTGTGGTGCGCCTGACAGGACTTGAACCTGCACTCCTCTCGGAAATAGATCCTAAATCTATCGTGTATGCCAATTTCACCACAGGCGCGGGGATGGGATCGGCGACCTCTACATTGTACTACAAAATCCCGGGTTTGTCAAGTCCTTTCCCAAAGGGGCGGGGATTTTCTTTTTCAAAATCTTCTTAAAATTCCGTCTTTTTTCCCATTTTGGCATTTACAAACCGACTTTGACATGGTATAATAAAAGGGAATATCTTATGGAAAAAACGGAGCCTGGAACCTATGGAAATGAACGTATGTAATTTGATCGAAGCCCTGGTGGAATACGCCGTGTCTCAAGAACTGATCGATCCTCTGGATCGCGTGTTCTGCCGCAACCGTTTGATGCAAACGCTGCAGGTATATGACTTTCTTCCCGATGCGGATGCCACCGTCCCCACGGAGCTGGAGGAGATCCTCGGTGCCCTCTGCGACTATGCTGTTTCCAACAAGGTCATTCCCGATTGCGGCATTGTGGGACGCGATCTCTTTGACACCGAGCTGATGGGAATTCTTACCCCCCGTCCCTCGGAGGTGGTGCGGGAATTCCGCCGCAGATACGCCAACTCCCCCAAGGAGGCCACCGACTATTACTATCATTGCTCCTGCGCCTCGGACTATATTCGCACCTATCGGGTCAAAAAGGATCTGAAGTGGGTTTACAGCGGAAAATACGGAGATCTGGATATTACCGTCAATCTCTCCAAGCCCGAGAAGGATCCCAAGGCCATTGCCGCCGCCAAAAAGCAAAAGCAGACCGGTTATCCCAAATGCGCCATCTGCCGTGAGAACGAGGGATACAGCGGAAGCATGAACCAGGCGGCGCGGCACTCGCACCGTCTGATCCCCATGGAGATCGCTGGGCAGGAGTGGTTCCTGCAGTATTCGCCCTACGTCTACTACAACGAGCACTGCATCGCCCTCTCCGCCAACCACACACCCATGAAGATCGACCGCTCGGCCTTTGTGAAAATGCTGGATTTCGTCACCCTCTTTCCCCATTATTTCCTGGGCTCTAACGCCGATCTTCCCATTGTGGGAGGTTCGATCCTGACCCATGATCATATGCAGGGGGGACGCTACACCTTTGCCATGGAGCGCGCCGGTATTGAGCGTGAGCTCTCCTTTGCCGATTTTCCCAACGTCAAGGCGGGGATCGTCCATTGGCCCATGTCGGTCATTCGCTTGAATTCTACGGATCGGGAGGCCCTCATCGAGCTGGCCGATCGGATCCTAACCTCCTGGCGTTCCTACACCGATGCCGATGCCTACATCTTTGCCGTTACCGAGGACGGCGAGCCTCACAACACCATTACCCCCATTGCCCGCCGCCGCGGCGAGGCCTATGAGCTGGATCTGGTGCTGCGCAACAATATTACCACCGAGCAAAATCCCTTGGGACTCTACCACCCTCACGCCGATAAGCACAACATCAAGAAGGAAAACATCGGCCTGATCGAGGTCATGGGTCTGGCGGTGCTCCCGTCGCGCCTCAAGGCCGAAATGGAGCTATTGGCTGAGTATCTGGCAGAGGGCAAGGCGATTGCCGACTGTGAGATGCTTTCCAAGCACGCCGATTGGGTGGCTTCCTTCCAAGAGAACTACACCTTTACCGCCGAGAACGCCATGGAGATCCTGCAAAAGGAGATTGGCAAGACCTTTGAGGGCGTGTTGGAGGACGCGGGTGTTTACAAATGTACGCCGGAGGGCAGAGAGGCCTTCCTGCGGTTTATCAAAACCATTTAAAGGATGCGTATGAGAAAAGGAAACGGATGGATCGTTGCTTTGCTGATTGTTTGCGTTTGTATCCTGATCGCCCTGTTGCTCAATCTTTGGCAGGGGGGCGTGTGGATCTTCCAAGGCCTTGATGGCCTGGACGGAACCGACGGTGAGAACGGAAAAAGCGCATATGAGTTGGCCGTGGAGGATGGCTATAGCGGAACCCTCCACGAGTGGCTGGTGTCCCTTGCGGTACAGGGGGCAGAAGGCGAAAAGGGCGAGACCGGACGCGGCATCGCCGATGTCCGTGTGGACGAATCGGGAAATCTGATGATCACGCTGTCGGATGGATCGTCGGTCAATGCGGGCTACGTTGGAAACGGAGGCTTTGCCTCGGAGGTGGTGGACGCCCAGGGCTTTACCGAGGTCTATGAAACCGTGATCATGAATCACGAAGCCTCCCAGTTGAACCTGCGGCAGGAGCCCAGCGTGCAGTCTGCTATTTTGGCTACCATTTCCGCAGGAGACGAAGTGCTCCGCATTGGCTACAACAAAGCCACGGGCTGGACGCGACTGATCCACAACGGCGTGGTCTGCTATGCCAACGCCAAATATTTTGATCTGAAATACAATTACGAGGGGGAGTTGCCCCAAATGCATTTGCCCAAGGAGATGATCCTTACCGTAGGCAAGCAGACCTGGTTTATGGCCGATGCCATTCTCTCGGATGCGGGAGGTGACTTTGCCTTGACCTTCTCCTATTCCGGCGCGGGTGTTCGTATCTATGACGGAAACACCGCCTTTGCCATTACTCCCGCCTGGCAGACCGATCCCACCGCTACGCCTCACGCCGCCGAGCAGGCTGCGCTGACCGTGCGACTGGAGATCTATGACGAGGGGGAGTGGCGTTTGCTGGAGGAGCGCAGCGTTGCCATTACCGTGGTGGAGGCGAGAAACGATTTGACCCTTACCGGCATCGTGATCGGGGACAGTCGGATCTCCGACGGCACCATCGTTACCAAACTGCAAAAGGATTTGCCCAATCTGACCCTTCTCGGAACCCGTGCCACCGCCAACGAGGGCGTTTGTCACGAGGGACGGGGGGCTTGGAGCGCGGCCAATTATCTCAAATCGGCCTCGGTGACCATTGGCGGGACCCCGGTGCCCAACGCCTTTTACAATCCCACGGCAGGGCAGTTTGATTTTTCTTATTACATGAAGCAGAACTATCCCACCGCGGCCTTGGATTTTGTGGTGATCAACCTGGGAGCCAACGACGGCTTTACCCAAACGTCGGTGGAATACATCAACACTCTGGTGGCCTCGGTGCGTGCCTATGCCACCGAGCAACGCCGTGCCATTAAGATTTTGGTTATGACCGAGTATCTTTCTCCCGCTACCGGGTTCTTCCTCTCCCAGGAGAGCAATCTGGATATTTCGGCCATGCGGGATAAGCAGTTCCGCTACTATACCTACCTGGAAAAGGCCTTTGGCGACCGTCGGGCCGAGGGGATCTATCTTTTGCCCAATTACCTCTGCATCAACGATTGGAGTGATCGCTACCGCTCCAAGGTCGAGACCGCCAACGGTGTGCAGGAGGCCATCACCGACGTGATCCACCTGGGCTGGAACGGCTATCAGAAGGAAGCCGACGTCATTGAAAATTATCTGTTCGGACTGTTTGGAAACGGCGGTACGTAAGGAACGGAAAGGATATCAGAAACATGAGAAAAAGCTTAAAGAGCGTGGTGGAGCTTCCCGTCCTCGAGGAACCCCATTGCTTATTGGATATGAATCACTACGAGCGGCTGGAGGCGGCGGGGCTTTCCCCCGACCTGAAGCATAACCGCTCGGCACATATGACCGCTGCCTGGCGTCCCGCAGAGCGGGAGCGGGTTGCGATCCCCATGGGAGGCGTTAATCTTTCCAAGTACCGCTATCTGACCTTTGCGGTCTTTTCGGTGCAGGGGGCGGGTTGCTCCTTTGCGTTGCAGCTTGAGAGCGGCGAAGAGGGAACCGAGGGGTATGCCTTTACCGAGACGCTTTCCCTGACCCGGGACGGATGGAACGAATTCCGCGTGGAGCTTCCCTTTATGGAGACGCTTGGAGAAGGGAAGGGACGGGATTCCATTCAGCGGCTTTGCCTGCAGGTTACCGCGGGCAAGCATCTCTGGCGGGCGCAAACGGTATTGTACTTTGACAACCTTTTCCTGTGGGATACTCCCGCGCCGGCCCTGTATTGCCGTATGCCCGAGCTCAAGGGCGCGGCGGCCTTTGCCAAGAGCGGCGGATTTGCCATTGTGGACCGCAAACGGGTGCAAAACTCCATTGAGAGTGCCAATGCTCGGCCTCTGGAGCGCGAGGGCGGACTTTGGCTTCCCATGGGCTCGGTGGCGGCGGGCTTGGCGCACTCCGCGGTGGCCGATACCCTTGCCATGACTCTTTCCTTTACCTATCGCCGTAAAAAATACGTCTTTTCCGCCAATGCCGACTACGTTCTTGTCAACGGCGAGCGGGAATCCCTGGGCTTTACGCCTATCCCCTCGGAGGGAGCACTGTTCTTCCCTCTGGAGTATGTCCGTACCTTTTTCCATTGGCGGCAGTGCTATCTGGATCCCATGGGGCTGATCGTGCTTTCCAACCGCAAGAGCCTGTTTGATCCCGCGCGGGATGAGGAAACGGTTCTGCGCCTGATCGGGGATATGACCTTCCACCGTCCCACGGGAGAGGCCGTGTTGAGCGAGCTGCGCCGTCGGTTTCCCAATCCCTTGCGGGGACGCTTGTTTGCCGGTCACGATCAGCTGGTGCGTCTGCGTAAGCTGACCAAGACCGAGGGACAGCTGCGGGAATACCTGGACGCTTTGAAGCTGGAATACGGCAAACGCTCGGAGGTGTTTGCTTCGGCTCCCGTGGCCGCGGCCGCGGTGGAGGATCCCGAAACGGCCTGCCGGGAGATCGGCGCGCGCTTGTGGGCGTTTTCCACGCTGTACCGCCTGAGCGGCGAGAAGGAGTATGGTCTCCGCGCCTGGAGTGAGGCGGAATGCCTTTGCGATTCCACCCTTGGAGAGCAGATCGCGCATACGAGTCTTCCCGCATGGAGTACCCTTATGCTGGGGCTGGCTCTGTGCTACGACTGGTGTCACCATAGCTGGAGCGAGGCGCAAAAGGCCAAGACCGAGCGTACCATGCTTCGTTACGGAATGCGCGTGGGCATTGACCTCTACGAGGGCAAACGCTCCATGTGGCGTAAGGGAAGCCCCGAAGGAGCCGCGGTCAATGCGGCCATGCTTTCCCTGGCGCTGTCTCTTTCGGAGGTCTATCCGGAGAGCGCGCTGAAGCTTTTGAATTCCATGTTGCCCAACGTGGAAGCTTGTTTTTCTTCGTTGGTTCCCGACGGTGGCTGTGCGCAAAGTCCCGCGGCCTGGGAGCAGAGTGCCGGTGCTACGGCATTGATCGTTGCCATGCTTCGGGAGGCCTGCGGAACCGACTACGGCCTTTCCCGTATGCCCGGCTGGCGCGCCACCGCGTATTTTCCGATTTATATGGAGAGCGCGGGAGGCGTTTGGAACTATCACGGGTGTGCCAACCGTCCCTTGGATACCTCGGTGCTGTTCCTGCTGGCCCGCTTGACCAAGGATCCCCACCCGGCATGGTTGCGCCGTCAGCAGATCTTGAGCGGCAAAAAGCCGGTGCATCCCTTGGATCTGTTGTATTTTTGCAGAGTTGAGGATGCCAACGTGCCCCATCTGCCCCTGGATACGGTGTATCGCAAGGCCGGGCTGGCCGTGATGCGCTCGGGCTGGGATGCCTCGGCAAACCTTTTGGGATTGCACGGAGGATGCAATCGGATCTGGGAGAGCATGGATCTGGACGCGGGAGGCGTATTGCTGGAAATGGAGGGCGAGCGCTTCTTCTGTGAGACCGGAGGAGAGACGGCTTTGCCGTCCCTGCTGCGCGCCCGTGCCGAGGGACAGAACACCCTGGTTATTGATCCCACCGAGGAGCCGGCTCCCGATCAGAATCCCGGAGCTTCCGCCCCCTTGTTGGAGATGCGGAGCGACGCCCAAAGAGCCTATGCCGTGGTGGACATGAGTGCCACCAACGATCTGCTGGTGCGCGGAAAGCGGGGTGTCCTGCTGACGCAAAACCGATCCGTTGCCGTGGTACAGGACGAGCTGGTGGTCAGCCAGCCCACCGTTGCGGTTTGGTCGGTTTGGACACGGGCGGAGATCAAGCTCAATAAGAGCGGCAGAACCGCCAAATTGACGCAGAATGGAAAGACGCTGCTTTGTAAGCTGGGTGGGGTAGGGTATCCCGCACGCTTTGAGGTTCAGAATTTTGAGGATGCTGGCATGGCGCGACTGTTCGTACGCATTTCCGTCAAGGAGCGCTTGCGCATGTTCGTGGCTTGCAAGCTGCTGGAGAAGGGAATTCCTGCCTCCGAAAAAGTCTATGAAAATACCCCTATGAGTAACTGGGGAAAATAAAAAATATGGCGGCGTGCTGAGAACACGCCGCCAATATTTGATGATTGATAAAAAAGAACGAGGAATACCCTCGTTCTTTTAAAAAAATTATTTCTCAACCTTGTTGTACTGAATGCCGGCGATCTTAATGTAGTCTTCGCCTTCCTCAAGGGTGTAGGTGCCACTCTTTACGTTGTCATCGCCGTTCTCAATGGTGAGGGTGATTTCCATGGTGCCATCGTCATTCTCGGCGATCTCGTAGGTGCCTTCGTAGGTGGTGGTGTTAACATTGCCCAAAACAGTGGTCTTGCTGGTTACGGTAACTTTGCTGCCGCTGAAGCTGTAGGTAACGCTTGCCTTACCGATTACAAAGTTAACTTCGCCTTCATAATCACCGGAGAGCTTCTTTGCGCAGGATGCAAAGGTGCAAACCAGCATAACGGCTACGAGTGTGAGTGCGAGAATCTTAGTGAACTTTTTCATGATGCTTCTCCTTAAAAAAGATATTTGTGTTCTCTCATTGAACACTATTATGATTATATCACAAAACCGTCACTTTGTCAAGGCGAAGGGCTCTCTTTTTTTATGAAGTTTTGTTTATAATTGAAACAGAGACCGCCCCGCTCCGGGGAGCGAGGCGGTCTTTATCCTTTATTGCATCGAAAATTTTCTTATTTTACCATGCCTTCCAAAACGCTTTGCGCGCCGGCCAGGGCTTCGGTGATCTTGTCGGCATCGCGTCCGCCGGCCATGGCGTTGTCGGGGCGTCCGCCGCCCTTACCGCCGGTCACGGCCGCAACCGCACCAACCAGCTTGCCTGCGTGAGCACCCGCGGCAACGGCTGCCTTGCCCGCAATCGAAATAAAGTTCAACTTGCCGTCAGCGGCAATGGCCAGAACAGCAACCACGTCGTCGTAACGTGCTTTGATCTCGTCGGCAAGGCTTCTTGCCACGTCGATCTGCATACCGCCCAGATTTGCGGTGACCAGACGAACCGACTTTACAGCCGTTGCGTTCTCCATAATGGAATCCAGCTTGGAAGCGGCGATCTTGGCGTTGAGAGCTTCGATCTCCTTCTTCATGGCCGAAAGCTCTGCTTGAAGGGCGGAGGCTTTCTTTGCCAGTTCGGAGGTCTTCTGGATCTTCAGCTCCTTGGCGGTGTCGTTGATCAGAGTCTCGTTTTCCTTGATGAGCTTCATCACGCCCAGACCCGTAATACCCTCGATACGGCGCACACCCGCGGAAACCGAGGATTCGGAGGAGATCTTGAAGAGACCTACCTTTGCCGTGTTGTCAAGGTGCGTACCGCCGCAAAGCTCGGTGGAGAAGGCACCCATCTTTACCATGCGAACAACCGAACCGTATTTCTCGCCAAAGAGTGCCATAGCGCCGTTCTTCTTGGCGGTCTCGATATCGGTCTCCACTGTTTCAATGGGAAGTCCCACCAGAATATGAGCGTTGACCAGGTTTTCTACCTTGGTAAGCTCCTCATCCGTCAGGGCCGCAAAGTGGGTAAAGTCAAAGCGCACGTGGTGATCGTCCACGTAAGAGCCTGCCTGTTCTACGTGAGTGCCAAGCACTCTGCGAAGAGCCGCCTGCAGCAGATGGCAGCAGGAGTGGTTACGCATGATGGCTGCGCGGCGCATGTGATCGACTTCGGCGCGAACCGTGTCGCCCACCTTTACGTCGCCGTTGACGATGGAGCAGAGGTGAATGTAAACGCCGTCCGACTTCTTGGTGTCGGTAACGCTGATCATGGTGTCGTGATCGTAGATGGTACCCGTGTCACCCACCTGACCGCCGCCCTCACCGTAGAAGGGGGTCTTGTCCAGGATCAGGGTGCAAAGTCCCTCGTTGGCAACGTCGACCGATTCGTCGTCCACCAGGATGGCAAGCACCTTGGCGTCGTCGCAAACGGTAGCGCCGTAGCCTACGAACTCGGTCTTGGGAAGCTCGGCAAGAAGATTCTTGGAGCTGTCACTCCAGCCCGAAATATTGGCACGAGCGCTTCTCGCGCGCTCCTTCTGCTGGGTCATCAGCTTTTTGAAGGTCTCCTCGTCGATGTCCAGATTCTGCTCGCCGGCGATCTCACGGGTCAGGTCGATGGGAAATCCGAAGGTGTCGTAAAGCTTGAAGACCTCTTCACCCGAAATGGTGTGAACGCCGTCCAGCATCGCGCGGCGGATGAGGTTGGAAAGGATGGAAAGACCGGCGTCAATGGTGGCGTCAAAACGCTCCTCCTCCATGGAAACCACCTTGAGGATATAATCCTTCTTTTCCTTCAGCTCGGGGTAAGCGTCCTGGCTCTCGCCAATGGCGATCACGCCCAGCTCGGGCAGGAAGGAGCGGTTGATGCCCAGGAGCTTGCCGTGACGGCAGGCTCGGCGCAGAATGCGGCGCAGAACGTAGCCGCGACCCTCGTTGGAGGGAATGACGCCGTCGGAGATCATAAAGGTTGCCGAGCGGATGTGGTCGGTGATCACGCGGATCGAGATATCGTCGTTCTTGTCCTCGCCGTAGGTCTTTCCGGCGATGGCGCAGACGTTGTCCAGCACCTTGCGGATCGAGTCAACCTCAAACATGTTGTCCACGCCCTGCATCACGCAGGCCAGACGCTCCAGACCCATACCGGTATCAATGTTCTTTTGGGTCAGCTCCTCGTAGGTGCCGTCGCCCATGTTGTTGAACTGGGAGAATACGTTGTTCCAGATCTCCATAAAGCGGTCGCAGTCGCAGCCGGGCTTGCAGTCGGGAGAGCCGCAGCCGTACTTGATGCCGCGGTCAAAGTAGATCTCGGAGCAGGGGCCGCAGGGGCCGGTGCCGTGCTCCCAGAAGTTGTCGGCCTTGCCCAGACGCACGATGTGGGAGGGATCCACACCGATCTTGTTGGCCCAGATCTCGTAGGCCTCCTCGTCCTCCTCGTAAATGGAGGGCCAGAGCAGATCCTTCGGGATCTCCAGGGTCTCGGTCAAAAATTCCCAGGCCCACGGAATGGCTTCGTTCTTAAAGTAATCACCAAAGGAGAAGTTGCCCAACATCTCAAAGAAGGTGCCGTGGCGAGCGGTGTGACCCACGCGCTCCAGGTCGGGGGTACGGATGCACTTCTGACAGGTGGTAACGCGGGTGCGGGGAGGAACCTCCTCACCGGTGAAGAACTTTTTCATGGGAGCCATGCCCGAGTTGATGAGCAACAGGGACTTATCGTTGATGGGAACCAACGGATAAGAGGGCAGGCGCAGGTGATCCTTGGATTCAAAGAAGGAGAGGTATTTCTCTCGCAGATCGTTAAGAGATGTCCATTTCATGGTTGTAAACGTCCTTTCGGTTTTCTCTACAAAAAATCATTCATATTAGTATATCATAAAAATAAAAAACTGTCAATCACCTTTTCACAGTTTTTTGAAAAGTATCTGTTTCTGTTTTGATGAGGTCATATGGGAGTGGCCTGACGTTGGATCCAAATGGGACTGGTCCAAAGAACCTGACCGTCCCTTTGAAGGATCTTAATGTAGTAAACGTCTTCTCCTGTGGATTCGTTGTCTTGGAAATCTGTCCAAACAAAGCAACCGTCACGGCAGGAGAGCGTTTCCTCCCATCGGAGTTCACCGTTGCGGATCACTTGCAGCTTATCACCGGGGGCGGTAAGATGGTAGTCGCACCGCAAGAGGCGTTCACCGGCAGGCTTCTTTAGGATCTCTCCCATGGGAGCGTCGCACAGGGTGAAATCGGCCAGGATGCGGGCACCGGTAGTGGCGTAGGTATGGCGGTTGCGCAATGCGTCGATGAGATTTTTTCGGTTCAAAGATTCCATGCAAGAGGCGGTCAGGCCGCAACGGTAGCGCAGGCTGGGGAAGGCCGCGTGTGGGATTTTTCCCTGTCGCTCGGGATCACAGGAGGAAAAGCCGGGGTGTCCCTCATGGCAGTCGCCGCCGCCCGTAAAGCCCAAATGCGCGCCTCTTTGGAGCAGATCGTTGACCGAGACCGAACGGGGCTTGATCCGAACCGGAGGATGCTCGCCGTCGGGTCTGTCCTGAGCTCCCCACATGGAGTAGATCTCAATAAAGCGCTCCACGTCGGGATCGTGATGGTCAAATTCGATTCCATGGGCAATGGAGCCGTGGGGCCCTGCCACCACATCTTCCCTGCCATGAAAGTGGTCATAGACCGTGTTGAGGTTGGAGGTTGGCTCATACATTCCGCGGAAGAGCTCCAGGCGGTCACGGTAGGTGTAGATATTGCGATGGACCTGCTTGCCCGCCCATTCAAATGCCACAAGGGTGGTATATTTGCCGTCGCTGTTAAAGGAATTGCAGATGTCCTGCATGGCCTCCCATTCATTGTCAGAAAAATAGCAGGCGTGATCGGCAGATGCTGCGAAATCCAGTGCTGATATGTCTCTGCCAAAGGCAAAGAGATCGGCGTATTCGCCAATGCCATCGCTCATGCCGCAATGGGCGTGGATCTCGCCCCAATACACGTTGGGAAGAGGATCGGCGGCGGGAAGCAACTGAAACGGGTTGCTTTCAGCAATTTTTGTGCCGTTTTCATCTACCGCAATTACGCGGTAAATCCCCGGACGCCTGAGGGAAAGGGAAGCGTGAAAGCGCGTGAAGGAATCATATACAGGGGCTTCGGACAAGGCTTCCATCGGCTCGTCGTTGTATTGCAGATGGAGAGAAAAACGGAAGTTGGGGCGCGTTTTTGGGCAGGGATTATGATACCGGTCGGTAAACAGGCCGCGCAAAAGGATAGACTCCCCTTGATGCAGTCGTCCCGGCAGAAACAAATGGAGCTTGGCGGGGCGGTCGGGACAAATGGTGAGGCTATGGGCGTTTGCGTTCTGCAGGAAAACGTAGTCCTCACGCCCCGGCAAAGCGACGCTCACGTTCATCACCGGCGTGCGGGTATACCAGTATTCCATTTCATTTTCGTCATAGGTTTGCGGAAACAAAAAGACGTGATCGGTATGGTAGGCGACCTCCAAAAGATCCGCGGGAGTGAGCGGAGCGGTCAGCTCGTATACGGCAAAGATCCGTTCATGTCCCTCTACAACACGTTCGGGTTCCAAGGGCGTGACCTCTTGAAATCCGCCAATGACCGAGAGATAGCCGGCTTTTTGGGGATCTTCGGTCTGGGGCTTTGAGAAAGCGACGGGGATACCAAAGCGGATGTGGCTTCCCGCCGGGAGCGTTACGGCAGGACGATAGGCGACACGAAAGGTCACTGCCTCTCCTACCGTGACTCGGGAGGGGGTGAGCATAGAGACGCCGGCATCCTTGCGGGATAAGCCCCACAGAGAGCGTTGGGTTTCTTCCAGGGTGGAGGAGGGAGCCCAATCCAGCCGATCGGTTAAGATTAAGTGGGAGGTCCGCAGCGCCGACTCGGAAAGACGGCGGATCCGAAGCTGTCCAAAACGTCCGATGGGGTTGAGAAAGCGGCCGTAGTCTACCGCATACCCTTCCTGCGTGGAGAGGACTGCTTGAGGAAGAAAGTGCTGATCGTCCAAGGAGATCTCGGCCTCAGCTTCCGGGGAGAGCAGCCACATCCGCAGGGGGATTTCCTCCTTTTTGGGAGTGTAGCAAAATACTTTATCAAAGTAGTCGTGCCGAGTTCCGGAGGCCATGTTGGCCAGGGAATAAATTCTGCTTTTTCTCATAAAATTCTCCTTTACAAAAATTCCTTGGTATGTCGTTTCGGACGGAACTCCGGGTGTTCTTCCCGGGGCTCGGGACGGGAGGAGAGATAGCGCTTGGCTTGGGTGGAAAAGAGCTCGTAGTATTTTCCGCCGGCGGCCATCAACGCCTCGTGGGTGCCGTTTTCAATGAGTTGCCCGTTTTCCAAAACGATGATCTGATCCGCCGTGGTGGCGCTGGAAAGACGGTGGGAAACAAAGAGGGTGGTCTTGTCGGCACGGAGAGCGTCAAACTGATTGTAGATCTCCTGCTCGGCAATGGGATCCAGGGAGGCGGTGGGCTCGTCCAGGATCATAATGTCGGAGTCGGCGTAAAAGGCGCGGGCAATGGCCAGTTTTTGCCACTGACCAATGGAAAGCTCCATGCCGTTGGGCTCAAAAATACGCATCAGGGGGGTGTCGTAGCCGTCGGGCAGGGATTGAATGTAATCGTGAGCCGCACTCTGGATCGCGGCTGCCTGCACCTCCTCCATGGGAGCCTGCTTGTGAATGTCGCCAAAGCGAATGTTTTCTTCCACACTTACGGCGTATTTTCCAAAGTCCTGGAAGATGATGCCAAAAATACGGTAGAGCTTTTTCACGTCGTAATCTCGCAGGTCCTTGCCGTCCAAGAGGATCTGTCCCTCGGTGGGGTCGTACAAACGGGTCAGGAGCTTGATCAGGGTCGTCTTTCCCGCACCGTTGAGGCCGACCAGCACCACCGATTCCCCGGAGCGGATGGTCAGATTCACCTTTTCCAGCACGTTTTTGGAGGTGCCTGGATAGCGGAAGGTAACGTCCTTGAATTCGATGGTGTGTCCCTCGTCCCGTGCCACCTCCAGACCAACGCCGTTGCGGGGAAGAACCGTCTGCTTTTCCTTCATAAAGGCAATGAGGTTGTCGATAAACAGCGTTCCCTCGTAGATGGTGGCTGAGGTGGTGATCAGGGTGCTGACGCAGGTAGCCACCGAGCCGATGGCACCGGTATAGAGACTGTAATCACCGATCATGATCTGCCCGGTAAAGACCTGCTTGGCGATCAGAAGGTAAAAGAGGAGATTGGTGCCGCAGGTGATCACGCTGATGGCCACGTGCCAGGCACTCTCGCTCAGGATCAAACGGCGCAGCCCCCGATAGTATTTATCAAAGACCTGCAAAAAGCGACCGATAAAGGTGTCGGCCAGGTCGAACATCCGCACCTCTTTAATGCGGTCCTTGTCCACTAAGGTGCCGGAGTAGTAATTCATCTGGCGACGTTCCTTGGAGCGGAAGCGCATATACTGAAAGTTTTTCTTTCGGTATATAAAGTTGATGATGGCCGAGGGAACCGACACGGCCAGGATCACCGGAACCGCCCAGCCCAAGCCGGGGGCGGTGAGCAGGATCACCAGATAGCTGATAAATTCGATCACCGTGCTCACAATGCCAAAGGTCTCGGTTAGAATGTGCAGGGGGCGGTTTCCGGCCTCCCGATTGGCGTTCTCCATTTTCTCGTAAAAGGCGGGATCGTCAAAGGATGCCAGATCCAGCTCCTTGGATTTTTCCATGATCTGCACCTTGACCTGCTTGACCACCTTTTCGCCGGCAATGCGGTTGAGGGCACTGCTGACGTTGTTGATGACCCGCACCAGGATCCGATGGGTAAAAAGCAGGATCAGCAGATAGAGCACGGGGGAGGACCAGAAGTCGTTCTCCGGAAGGGCTCCTTTTTGTACCACGGTTTGCAATTCGTTGAGAATGCTTTTGGAGATCAGCGAGCCGATCACGGGGGTAATTCCCTTGAACAGGGCAATAAAGCTTAACAAAAACAGGATCCACTTGCCCGATTGCCATACCAGGCGCACAATGTAGGCAAAGCGGAAGAAAAAGCCGCCCAACAGCTCCTTGAGATAGCGGGGAAGATCCCCCACGCCCTTTGGCGGCGGCACCTTTTTGTGCTCGTAACGCGGGCCAAAGCCTCCCATACCACGGTTCATATCGATTCCTCCTTTTTTGCCCATGCCGATGCATCCTCGGATTGCCCCTGCAGGAGAGCCTCCAGGAGGATGGCCAGCTGTTCCTTCTCTTTTTCTGAAAGTACGCCAAAGAATTGCTTGGCAAAGGCGCGGCGTTCCTCCTTTACCTGCTTGCGGTGTTCCTTGCCCGCCGCGGTAATAAAGATCAGCGAGACCCGCTTGTCATCGGGGGAGGGGCGGCGGATCACAAAGCCGCGGTACTCCATGGAGGCAATGGCCTCGGACACCGATTGGGGACGGATATCCATTCGATTGGCAATCTCCTGCTGACTCATGCCGTCGCTCTCGGAGAGCAGATCCAGTATATGCCCGTGTCCCTTGGCACAACGGGGATGCTCCCCCCGTTCTCCGTTGGATTCCTGTCCATTGCGGGGACGCCGCCGAATGTAGGCCGCCGTGCGGGTCACCAGCTTCATTAATTCTTCTTCCTGTATCATAACAAACCGTCCTTTCGTGAAAAAATAAGGTACCTGCATATATTGTAACATACGCTTGGAAGATTGTCAAGTACCTGATGAATTTTTAATGGCAAAAAAACGGCCTTTTTGGAGAAACCTCCAAAAAGGCCGATGAAATTAAGGGAAGGGGATCAATCCTCGTCCAGAGCCGCACCGATGACCGTGCCGAACTGGGCGTTTTCGGGAATGGTGAAGCGGACGTCAAAACTATCCGAAAGCCCCTCAAAGACTCCGCGAATGGGTGCAATGGTGGTAAGATTGCCAATGAGGACGATGTCGCGGATCCCGTAGGCGCGAGCGGCGAATACGGCAAGCATGGCAATGGTTTCTGCCACCATATTGGCAACGCCCAGGGCAAGATCTCCGGGGGTAGCCATATCCGATACCTTGCCAAAGTTGGCGGCGGTCAGATTTTCGTTGATGCCGTGATAGGTATGATTCTGGGAAATGTCCTTGATGCGCAGGTCGATGTTGTTCAGGTCACCCTCGGTGCAAAGCTGCTCGATGTGCTCCACCGTGTCCACGCCTACCAGCTTGCGGGAGAGTCCCACCAGGGTTCCGCCACCCACACCGGTGCCGCCCAGGTAACGGATCTCATGCTTTCCATCGGTCTTTTTTGCATGGATCAGCGCGGTGCCGGTGCCCATACTGACCACAATGGCCTCGTTCAGCCCCGAGAGGTAGAGTCCTCCCATGCCGCTGCTGGCAAACTCGGGGACGGGTTGACATTTCAGGTTATAGATATTCTTTTTGATCACCGCAGAGCCGGCACCCGTCATCATGATCTTATCAATGTCCGAGAGCTCCAGCTTATTTTCGGTGGTGAATTTTCCAAGGGCTCCGTAGATGGAGGTCAGGGGGTCGGTGGCGCGCACGAACTGGGGAGCAATCAGCTCCTTTTGTCCCTGTTCGTTTTTGCGAAAGCCCACGATCTTGGTGGTGGTGCCGCCAACGTCGATACCAATTACAGTTTGCAACATAGCCGTTCTCATTTCTTTAAAATATTTTCCAAAGAATATTATACCATAATGTTGAAAAAAAATCAAGATGGTGTTATAATATATATACGTTTATTTTTGATTTGTATAAAGGAGCCTTCCGCCATGGAGCAACAACACCTTTCAAAGATCGAAGCAAAAAAATTATATATCTTTGATATGGACGGTACCATCTACCTGGGTGGCATCGTTTTTGACTATGCCATTCGGTTTATCGAGAAGCTGCGAAACAGCGGACGCCGCGTCCTGTTTTTTACCAATAACGCTTCCCACACCTCGGAGTTTTATCGGGAGAAGCTGGAGCGACTGGGCTTTTCTCCCCGCGCCGATGAGGTCATGACCTCGGGGGACGTGACCCTGGAGTTTTTGCGCCGTCATCGGGCAGGGAAGTCGGTCTACCTGATTGGTACCGACGAGCTGGTGGCGGAGTTTCGCGCCCGCGGGATCCCTCTGGTGGACGAGGGGGCCAAATCCTGTGACATTGTGGTCAGCAGTTTTGATACCACTCTGACCTACGAAAAGCTGAACGCCGCCTGCCGTTTGATCCGCGGCGGTGCCGAGTATCTTTCCACTCATCCCGATTATAACTGCCCCATCGAGAATGGATTCCTCCCCGATAGCGGAGCCATCGCGGCCTTTATCACCGCTTCCACGGGGGTCCCCCCCACCTATTTCGGAAAGCCCTATCGGGAAACGGTGGAGATGATCGAGGAGGCTACGGGGATTGACCGTGCCGAAATGTGCATCTTTGGCGACCGTCTGTACACCGACATCGCCCTGGGCAAAAAGCACGGCGTGCTCTCGGTGCTGGTTCTCTCGGGAGAGACCACCAAGGCCGACCTGGAGGCGGCCTCGGAGGACGAGCGTCCCGACCTGACCTTTGGATCCCTGGCCGACGTGGATGCGGTCCTGTTCGGGAACGAATGATTTTGAAGAAAGGCGCCGTTGGTACGTCCGGCGGCGAAAGGATAGAGAAGAATGGCATTTGATGCCGGAATGCTGGCGTGCACCCTGGGAGAGATCCGGGAAAAGGCCTTGGGGGCACGGATCGAGAAGGTCTTTCAGCCCGAGCGGGACGAGATCGTTCTGCAAATGCGGAGCCTGGAGGGGGGCAAGCGATTGCTGATCAACGCGGGCTCCAACAATCCCCGCATCGGTTTTACCGGGGAGCAAAAGGAAAATCCCATGACGCCCCCCATGCTTTGTATGCTGCTGCGAAAGCATCTGCAGGGAGCCAAGCTCTCGGAGATCCGCCAGGCAGGCTTTGAGCGCGTGGCCATCCTGGAATTTGAATCCCGTGACGAAATGGGCTTCCCCTGCAAAAAATATCTCATTGCCGAGATCATGGGCAAATACAGTAATCTGATCTTTGCCAACGAGGAGAAAAAGGTGGTCAGCGCCCTGCGTTTGGTGGATTTTTCCACCTCGGCCTTGCGCCAGGTTCTGCCGGGAATGACCTACGAGCTTCCCCCCAAGCAGGAGAAACTGGATCCCCTGGCCATGGACGAGACGACCTTTTTGCGTCAGCTGGCGAGTGGCGGCGAGCGTCCCGCTGACAAGTGGCTGGTTGCAACCTTCCTGGGACTTTCCCCCGCCGTGGCGCGGGAGATGGTCTTTACCGCCACGGGGCGCACCGACTGTCCCGTCATTGCGTGCGACGGCGCGGCGTTGTGGAAGGCCTTTTTGGGGGTAATGGAGAGAATCCGTACCGGAGCCTTTGCTCCTTGCATGGTACTCAAGGACGGCGTCCCCGTGGAATACGCCTTTTGTCCTCTGCGTCAATATGGCGCGGGATTTGAGCTCCGCTCCTACGAGAGTGCGGGTACTCTGCTGGACGATTTCTTTCACACCCGTGACCGTGAGAATCATCTGCGGCAACGGGCTTCGGACGTGCTTCGGATCCTCACCAATGCCGACGCCCGTATCCGCAAGAAGCTGGAGCTGCAGCGCGGGGAGCTGAAGGAGTGCGAAAAGGGCGAGGAATACAAAAAGTACGCCGACCTGATCACGGCCAATCTGTATCAGCTCTCCAGGGGAATGTCCCGGGTGGAGCTGATCGACTACGAGGACTATCGGGAGGACGGGAGCTTTGGCACCTGCGTGATCACCTTGGATAGTCGTCTGTCCCCCGCGGCAAACGCCCAGGTCTACTATAAAAAATACAACAAATCCAAGACCGCCAGAGTGGAGCTGACCCGTCAGATCGAGCTGGGCGAGGCCGAGCTGCGGTACGTGGACAGTGTCTTTGACGCCCTGTCCCATGCTGAGACCGCCGCCGACCTTGCCGAGATCCGTGAGGAGCTCTATCGCTCGGGCTACGCCTCAAAGATGAAGCATTACGCCCTGTCGCAAAAGAGCAAGACCCCCGTGGTGGCGCAGTTCCAAACCACCGGCGGCTATCGGGTGCTCTGCGGAAAGAACAACGTGCAAAACGAATACATTACTCACAAGCTGGCGGGGAAAAATGATTATTGGTTCCACGTCAAGAATCTCCCCGGCTCCCACACCGTCATGCTCTGCAACGGCGAGGAGCCCTCGGAGCGCGATTTTACCGAGGCCGCCGAGATCGCGGCTTACTTCTCCAAAGGAGCCGACGGACAAAACGTGGAGGTGGACTATACCCTGGTGCGCAATGTCAAAAAGCCTGCGGGTGCCAAGCCCGGCTTTGTGATCTACCACACCAACTGGTCCTGCATCGTCACGCCAAACGAGCAAAGGGTACAGGCGTTGCGCCTACCCAACGGAAGCAAATAAAAGGAGAACCGTGAATATGAAATATGATTTGATCATCGTTGGTGCCGGCCCTGCCGGCATGACGGCGGCCTTGTATGCCCTGCGCGCCGAAAAGAGCGTGCTGTTGCTGGAGCGCGAGGGCTACGGCGGGCAAATCGTTTTGTCCGACTGCGTGCAAAACTATCCCGGAATTCCCGATGTCAACGGCTACGATCTGGCCGATGCCATGATGGAGCAGATCCGTACCCTGGGCGTAACCTACGTTCAGCAGGCCGTGACCGGTGTGGAGCCCACGACCGAGGGCTACCGTGTGCAAACGTCGAAAGAGACCTACGAGAGCCGTGCCGTGATCCTTGCCACTGGTGTGACCCACCGCAAGCTGGCGGTCCCCGGAGAGGAGACCTATCTTGGCAAGGGCGTGTCCTTCTGTGCCGTATGTGACGGCGCCTTCTTCCGCAAAAAGGCGGTTGCCGTGGTGGGAGGCGGAAACACCGCCGTGCAGGACGCTCTGTATTTAGCGCAACTGTGTGACACGGTGTATCTCATCCATCGCCGTGAGGGCTTCCGTGCCGAGGAGACCCTTTTGGAGCGCGCCAAAAACACTCCCAACATTCAATTTCTCACCAACACGGTGGTGCGGGAGATGCGGGGAGAGATGCGACTGCAATCCCTGGTGCTGGAAAATCTGCAAAGCAAGGAGCTGTGGGAGCTTGCCGTGGCAGGCGTTTTTGAGGCCATTGGAAGCATTCCGCAAAACCAGAGCTTTGCACCCTTGGTGGAGCTGGATGCCGACGGCTATTTTGCCGTGGACGGAAGCTGTTGTACGTTGCGCCCGGGACTTTTTGTGGCCGGAGATTGCCGGCAGAAGCAGGTGCGTCAGCTGACCACCGCCGTGTCCGACGGAACCCTTGCGGCTCTGGAGGCTGTTGAATATTTGAAGTAACGGTTTTAAAACAGGCCCTCTTGATTGGACTTTTGCGAACAGAAAGGACGTTACCAATGCACGCATTCAAGCATCTTCATCTGCCTCACCTGCACCACAGTGTTAAGCGCGACGTGGATATGACCCACGGCAATATCGTGCGCCACCTGCTCACCTTTGCTTTTCCGTTGCTTTTGGGAAATATCTTTCAGCAGCTTTACAACATGGTGGATACCTGGGTGGTGGGGAACTACGTAAGCAACGAGGCCTTTTCCGCTGTAGGCTCGGTGGGCCCCATCATCAATACCCTGATCGGCTTCTTTTCGGGGCTCTCCAGCGGCGCAGGTGCCATCATTTCCCAATTTTACGGGGCGAAAAAGGAGGATAAGGTACAAGAGGCCGTACATACTGCCGTGCTCATGACCCTGCTCCTTGGGGTAATTTTTACCGGTGTCGGCTTACTGATCACGCCTTATATGCTTCGACTGATGAAGACCCCTGCCGAGGTCTTCCCGGAGTCTCAGGCATACCTGGGGATCTACTTTGCGGGAATCCTTGGTTTGATGCTTTACAACATTGGCGCAGGAATCCTGCGCGCGGTGGGGGACTCCAAGCGGCCCTTTTACTTTTTGGTGGTGACCGCCATTATGAATACCGTGCTGGATCTGGTTTTCGTTCTGGTCTTTGATATGGGCGTTGAGGGCGTTGCTCTGGCAACCATCATTGCACAGGCCACCTCGGCGGTGCTGGTGCTCGTTACCCTGATGCGTTCTGCCAACTGCGTGCGGCTGTCGTTGCGACGCCTGCGGATCCACTGGGAGATGCTTCAAAAGATCATTCGCGTGGGGATTCCCGCGGCACTGCAAATGTCTATCACCTCCTTTTCCAACGTCTTCGTGCAATCCTACGTCAACTACTTTGGCCCCGATTTTATGGCGGGCTGGACGGCGTACGCCAAGATTGACCAGTTGGCACTTCTTCCCATGCAATCCATTGCCCTGGCTTCTACAACCTTTGTGGGACAGAACCTGGGAAGCGGACAGGACAAGCGGGCGCAAAAGGGACTGGGGACGGCACTTTGGCTTTCCCTTGCCTGCACGGGTGTCATTTTGATCCCCATCATGCTTTTTGCCCCCTATCTGGTAACCTTTTTCAACGGCAAGGCCGAGGTTATCGAATACGGAACCACCCTTTTGCGGGTTATTTCGCCCTTTTATCTTCTTTGTTGCGTCAACCAGGTGCTGGCAGGTGCGTTGCGAGGAGCAGGGAACAGCCGCGCCGTGATGTTTATTCTCCTGCCCAGCTTTGTAGTGTTCCGGCAGATCTATCTGTTTGTAATGGCCAATTACATTTGCAACGAATTCATTCCCATTGCCATGGCCTATCCCGCCGGATGGATCCTGGCAACGTCGCTGCTGTGTTTGTATTACTATAAGGTACGGTTTTCCGGATACAAGAAGATCGTGGAAGGATAAAAAAAGATCTCCATTGCGCTTTGCAATGGAGATCTTTTTTGATTAATGCCTTTAGGCAGTGGAGCGCTATGCGCGAAACAGACAACCACCCGCTATGCGGGTGGGCAACAAAGGTTTTACCCTCGTTTTTTGAGTAGATGTAACATAAGCCTTCTCCTGTGGGAGAAGGGGGACCACCGTAGGTGGTGGATGAGGAGTTACTTTAGAATTAGAACACCTCATCCGGCAGCCTTCGGC
>JAFTNJ010000035.1 GCA_017451915.1 Clostridia bacterium | reverse complement strand
CCGATCCGCACAGCAAGACCAACCGCAGACAAGAGGTAGATATCTATTACAAGGGTATCGGGATTTTGGAAATGTCAAAAGTATTTGATGATAGGCAGAAATGAAAGAAACGGCATAGCCGTGGCTATACCGTTTCTCTCTTGCCCTTCGATGTTTTCTTAACTGGAAACACCTAATCGGGTGGTTTTTTGTTTTGGCTTCTTTTGTTTGTCTTGTATCAGCGCCAACCTCGCGAAACA
Organism: Clostridia bacterium; assembly: GCA_017451915.1. Classification (GTDB taxonomy): domain Bacteria; phylum Bacillota; class Clostridia; order Oscillospirales; family CAG-272; genus UMGS1865. The sequence continues at coordinate 76,794 of JAFTNJ010000035.1, read as the reverse complement.
GGGAGCTCCAACGAAGTTGGAACTGACGCGTACTTTTCGGTTCCGCTTGCGGAATGCCCACGCTCCGTGGGCAACAAAATACGCCTCCCGCCATCGGCGGGTGTGTTAATACAGGTTGTCGCTGGTTCCGCTTCGCACTATTACCAACGCCCCGCCACTCCCCCTATTACCAAGATTCAACCCACGGTTGATTGAAATATTTGCGGTTGTGTGATATAATTATATTTACGAAAGGCGGTGGGATAAATGAAAGAACCTTATTATAAAGCTTATGAAAAGCGTTATCAGGCAGCTTTTTCTGCGGGTGCTGAACGTTGGGGGCATTCTCCCGATGATGAGGTGCTATATAATACCTTGAAATCGTGGGTGGAAGAAAATAATCTGCAAGGAAAAAGAATAATTGAATATGCTTGCGGTGAAGGTGCCTGCGGGGTGATACTGTCTGAACTTGGATGCTACTATCACGGCGTGGATATTTCTCCATCTGCCATTGAAAAAAGTAAGGAATTGTTGAAAAAATATCCGAATGCTACGGTTGAGGTTCTGGATATGGTTAAGGAAAGCGTTAAAGAGGAATACGACGCGGCTCTTGATTGTATGGGGCTTCATATGTTGGTTACAGATAATGATAGATATTTGTACTTGAAGAATGCATATGATTCTTTGAAAGATCATTCGCCAATGCTTTTCTTTAGAGAATCGTACCGTAAGGACGGAACGTATCACGGTATTGTTAATTCCGTTGATGAATGGGCGCAGATCACGGGAGAGGACTATCATACACCGCAATTGCGTCAGGTGAGAAATGCTGATAATGGCAGTATGATGACGGTATTTGTTCCTCTTCTTCCTGCGAGGGCAAAAGATAAAAATCAATATATTGATGAATTCAATAAAATAGGATTTAATATGGAAAAATTCATAGAAATGAATGTATCTAACGCCATTCCGTATTCTGCCAGCATTTACGTAAGAAAAGGAAAATAATTGGATATAGATAGAGGGTTTAAATTTGTTGTGGCAAATGAAACAATCCAAGCCAATCGGCTTGGATTTTTCATTTGTGTCCGCAGGACACAACCTCATTATGCGCGTAGCGAATACCTCATTTCTCATTCAAGAGGACACAAATGAACGAGGTTGTGCTTCGCGCAAACGGCAACAAGCAACAATTTTGCATCCTAACACCCAAGTCCTTGCATTTCAAGGACTTGAGTGTTTTTAGCGGTAAAAACAATCTTCTTTCTCCATCGCACCTTTTCCCGACCTTATGGCCTCGAACCAGAGACATTCTATTTGTTACTAAACGAATCGTTTAAAAATACAACCAAAACTGAACAATGCGGTTATTGTAATTTTATTTGGTCTTTGCTATAATATACTCAGAACAAACGCTTGTTACTTTCTTATGGAGGAAGCTATGAATATTTTTTTGAGTGAGCAATTAAAAAAACTGCGCAAAGAAAAAGGGAATACGCAGGAGGAACTGGCCGAGCATCTTGGCATTACTATGCAAGCCGTTTCAAAATGGGAACGGGATGAAGGATATCCTGATATTACACTTTTGCCTGCAATCGCATCCTATTACAACGTAAGTATTGATGATCTTCTTGGTGTGGGAAAAATTGAAAAAGAAAAGAAACTTCAAGAATACAGAGAAAAAAACACCGAATATGCTCGTTTGGGAAAAAACTTGGAACGAATTGCGTTGTGGCGCAAAGCTAAAAAGGAATTTCCCAACGACTTATCCGTTCTTCATGGATTGATGTACGCGCTGCAAGCAGAAAGCAGAGAGAAATACGCGGATGAAATTATTAAATACGGTGAGCGCATTATGGATGAGTCTACTGATAACGTATTGCGAGGTGGAGCGATTCAATCTCTTTGTTATACTTACCATGAAAAAGGAGATATAGAAACCGCAAAAAAATATGCGAGCATGGCACCGATATACCACGTAACGGTCAATCAAATGATGCCACATCTGCTGGAAGGCGAGGAGGCGGTTAAATATTGCCAGACGAATATACAAACCCTTGTGGATCTGATCTTGGGCAATGTCAACGTTCTCATAAACAAGGGAAAATTTTCTTCCGAGGAAGCAATAAAAGCACGTCAATTTGCCATCGATTGCTTCCATTTGCTTTATCCGGATGGAAATTGCGGGTTTTATCATTGCCGATTGTCAATCCTTTACGAAAGAATGGGAAAGGCCTATTGGAAGCTTGGCAATGAGGAGGAGATGATTTCCTGCTTTGAAAAAGCGGCCCATCACGCCATTTGCTTTGATACGCGTGGGGACGGAAGTTACACCGCCTTTATGGTAAACCGAGCAAAATTTTCCGCAGAGGATGTAACCAAGAATCACACCGAAAATTCTTCGGGATTGCTTTTGAAGTCTTTGAAAAACAATATATTTTTGCATCTTCAAAATGATCCCCGTATGCAAAAAATGATTGAAAGGTTAAATTCTATGGCAATTATGTAACCGTATTATCAGGGGCCATTTTGATCATGAACGAAAGGCCGTTTATACTCCCGATTGACTTTTTTCTTGGGATGTGATATAATAGGGCGTAAGAATTCGGCTTTTATAAGGAGAAGAAATGGGCAAAAAATTATTTGTTGTGTCCGACGTTCACGGGCATTACACGGAGCTGATAAAAGCCCTCCATCTTGCCGGCTTTGACGGGGAGAATGGGGATCATATCTTTTTGAGCTGTGGAGATCTGTTTGATCGTGGCCAAGAAAATCCGTTGGTATATGATTTTGTCAAGGGATTACAACACAAAATTCTGATTCGGGGCAACCATGAGGATATGCTTTGCCGCATTTTGAAGCGCGGAAGTCTGGCCGAGCACGAAATCAAAAACAAAACCAATATCACCGTAGAACAACTCCTGGGCGACGGCGCTGCGGATGCCAACGGTTGCTTTGATACCACGGCACATTCCCAAAAGATCCGTGAAATCCTTGCGTTTGTGGATTCGATGATCAACTATTACGAAACGGAATCTTACGTTTTTACCCACGGTTGGTTACCGATCGACATCGTAGGACGCCGTGCGTATATCCGGGAGCATTGGCGCGAGGCGTCCGAGGCTGAATGGGAAGAAGCCCGCTGGCTTGAGTGGCAGCAGCTGTATGCGGTTGGTGCTGTCCTTGCGGGAAAAACCATTGTCTGCGGGCATCGCCCGGCGCGACTTGCCGGGGCCTTTGATCCTTTGCGGGAGCCCGACTGTTCGGAGCCCTTTTACGGTGACGGTATGATCGCCATTGATGCCGGAACGGTTCAGAGTGGCCGTGTCAACGTGCTTGTGATCGAGGACCATATGCTGTCTGTTTGATACAAAGAATAAAATCCCGGGAATCTGCCGATGCGTGGATTCCCGGGAATTTTTTTGCTTTAACAAAACGCAAACATTTCATAAACGCTTTAAAAACATGAGGATGCTAAAATGATTTTGTAACATCGAAACCTATGCGTTGGAGGAGAGTTATGAAAAAGAAATACCAATATCAAGCCGGGGACAAAACCATTGAGCGGGAATACAACTACATTCCCGTCCGCTACATTTTTGCCGTGATGATCACGGTCTTGGAGATTGCGGCCATCATTGGAATTATGATCGCAATCTGTTTGTACGTGCCGTATTTTTATCTTTTGTGCTACGTCACGGCTTTTGCCTGCATTCTCAAGATCATTGCTTCGGATGATAATCCCGACTACAAGGTCCCGTGGGTGCTTTTTGTGCTTGTGGTGCCCATTGCCGGATTTATGCTGTATTTTCTGTTTTATTCCCGTAAGCTGAAAAAGAAATTTATTCGTCGCTTGAGCGAGCTGAAGCGGTACGACTATAAAAAGGATTCTTCTACGGAGGAAAACGCGCTTGCCGCGGACAGTGTTATGGCGGCGTCCCAGGCAAAGCTGCTTTGCAAGATCTCAGGCTCCCATCTGTTTACCAACACCAAGCAGACCTATTTTTCCCTTGGCGAGGAGATGTTTGAGAAAATGCTCCCCGATCTGGAGGCTGCCGAGCATTTTATTTTTATGGAATATTTTATCATTGAGGAAGGGAAGTTCTGGAACGCGATTCTGGACGTGCTGAAGCAAAAGGCCGCCGCAGGAGTGATGGTGCGGGTACTCTACGACGATATTGGATGCATGAGTACCTTGCCCGGGAATTATGCCAAGACTCTTCGCGCCTACGGGATCGAGGCGTCCCCCTTCTCCCGTCTGCGGGGAAACGCAGACAGCGAATTCAACAACCGCAGTCACCGCAAAATTTTGGTCATTGACGGCAAGATCGGTTACACGGGCGGCGTGAATATCGCCGACGAATACATCAATGAGATTGTACGCTTTGGCCATTGGAAGGATACGGGGATCCGTCTGGAGGGCGAGGCGGTTTGGGAGCTGACCCGTTTGTTCCTTTGCGATTACGGGATCAACGTCAAGACCCTGCCCGAGGATCGATGCACGTTATATCCCATGCTTAGCGATCGGACCGAGGAGGGGTACCTCATTCCCTTTGGGGATGGACCCAAGCCACTGTTTGAGCGCCGTGTGGGAAAAAGCCTGCTTCAAGGGATGCTCAGCAACGCAACGCGTTATATGTATATGACCACGCCCTACCTGATCATCGATAACGATCTGTGCTCAAGTATTGAAAGCGCGGCTCTGCGCGGTGTGGACGTTCGAATCATCGTTCCCCATATTCCCGATAAAAAGCTGGTGTTTCAAATGACCAAGAGCTTTTATCACCGCTTGATGAACGCCGGTGTCAAAATTTACGAATACACGCCCGGGTTTCTTCACGCCAAGAGCTATATTGCCGATGATACGTACGCCATGATTGGCACCATCAATCTGGATTACCGAAGCCTGGTCCATCATTTTGAAAACGGTGTTTGGATGTACAAGTGCGCCGCCATTCGGGATCTGAAGGCCGATATGGACGGCATCCTTGCCAAGTCGATGGAGATTACTCCCGCAATGCTGAAAACCGGCCTTCCCATGCGGTTTCTCCGCGCGCTGGTTCGGGTCTTTGCCCCCATGCTTTGACGGGATCGGAGGTTCTATGAAACAAAGTACAAGGACTTTGCGAGGAGGGAAGGAGTTTTTCTCCATCGTACGGGATATTCTGGCCTCCGAGGAGTTCCGCGGAATGCGACGCTATCAACATCACGTAAAGGGAAATCTCTACGATCACTCGGTCAAGGTGGCCTATCTGTGCTTTCGGCATCACAAACGCTTTGGGGGGAGGACCGACGTCACCGAGCTGGTGCGGGGAGCCGTGCTTCACGACTATTACCTATACGATCTGCACGGCGGTGGAGAGACACATACGCTTCATTGGTTCAAGCATCCCCAAAAGGCGCTTCAAAACGCCTTGGCACGCTATCCCGAGCTTACGGACTCTCAAAGGGATATGATACAGCATCATATGTTTCCCCTCACTCCCGTACCGCCAAAGACCATGGCGGGGTGGTTGGTCTGCTTTTACGATAAGATCGCGGCCATCAGCGACCGATTTGGCACGGGCAGGCGGGGCAACGCTCCAATGAAGAAAAAAGAGAAAAAAATCGATAATAACATTTCATAAACATTTTAGAAGCAAAACGCAAAAGATCGAGGCGTATAATAAAGCCATCAAATCAAGGAAAAACAAAGAAAGTAGGATCGTATGGAAAACAGTAACGTATTCACCTATCAGTATTCCGCCGCGCAACACCGAGAGGTAGAGGGAATTCGTAAAAAATATCTTCCCAAGGAGGAACGTAAAATCGATATTCTCCGCAAACTGGACCATCGTGTACAAACGGCCGGAATCGTTCCCTCGCTGTGTATTGGGATCATTGGATGTCTGATCTTTGGTATAGGGATGTGCTTTGGACTGGAGGTTTTTGCAGGTGCTGATTGGTTATCGGTGTTGTTTGGTGCCCTTGGCGTGGCGGTGATGCTGCCTGCCTATCCCGTGTACCGATACATTGAACGCAAGACCCGCATTGCGCTGACCCCGGAAATTTTACGCTTGTCCGATGAAATCATGAAATAAAAACAAAAAGAAAAGGAGCTTTAAAAAATGTCCAAAATTGCAGAGATGAATGAGAAGATTGCCGAAAAGGTTGTGGAAGGGTACAAGAAAATCGAAACCGGTGTGGTTGACGGCTACAAAAAGATCGAAACCGGCGTTGTGGAAGGCTGGGAAAAGGTGTCCAACAAGTGCGTTGAGGTTCTATTTGCCAAGGAAGGCGAGACGGTGGAGGAGGCGAAAAAACGGCTTTCCGGCAAATCCTCCGTCAAGGACGAGGAAGCATAAGAACGGAGCAACGTAAGGGCGGCGCAATTCGGTGGTTCCCTTGCGTGTATATTGGATAGCAAAGGAGAAAACAATGAACGCTATTGAAATCAGAGCTCTTTCCAAGAGCTTTCGCGGAATGTATGCGGTGGACCACCTGACGATGCATGTTCCCGTAGGATCCATTTACGGCTTCATCGGGGAGAACGGCTCGGGCAAATCCACCACCATGAAGCTGATCTGCGGACATCTGGTGCCCGATGAAGGGGAGATCCGACTGTTTGATAGGGAATATACCGATCCCGGAGTACGGGTACGCGTTGGTGCGTTGATCGAAAACGCGGGCTGCTTTCCAAATTCCAGCGTGTATCAGAACCTTCGTATGCAGACCATCAACCTCGGTCTTTCCAATCCCGATGAGGAGATCCGACGTGTTCTTTCCATCGTTCGCATGGAGGACAACGCCAATCTCAAATTTAGGAGCTGCTCTCTTGGCATGAAGCAACGCATCGGCATTGCCATGGCACTGCTTGGGGATCCTGCGCTTCTCATTCTCGATGAGCCCATCAACGGTCTTGATACCGACGGTATGCGGATTATGCGGGAGATCCTCGTGGATATTACGCAAAAATACGGGTGCACCGTTCTCATTTCCTCGCATATTCTGGGAGAGCTGGAGAAGATCGCTACTCATTACGGGATCATCCGCCAAGGCAAAATGATCATGGAGCTTTCCGCCAAGGAGATGGATGCGAGAGCCCAGGTGTTCACCACGCTGAAAACCAAGGATCTGGAGGGTGCGGCTCGGGTGCTTTCTCAAAGATATGCCGACGTGCGCAGGGAGGAGGATGCGATCCGCATCTTGGATGTGGATGACACCGCCGCCATTGTAGATCTGCTGATGAAAGAAGGCCACGTGGTCCGCGAGATCCAAAAAAATAAGATCGGTCTTGAGGAATATTACATCGAGCTGATGTCCCGTCCCGAAGACCCTAAGGAGGGCAATTAAATGACACGAGAACTGCAATTTACTTCCCCGCGCTTTGGCGAGCGCATCAAGGGAATGCTTGGTGTTGACTTTTATCGTCTGTTCCACACGCCCCTGTTCTATATTTTTCTTGCCATCGCGGCTATCATTCCTGCCATGGTTTCGGCCATGACCATGATGCCCGATCCCAACGGCAATACCATGGAGCCGCTGTATTCCAATGTCTGGCAGATCATTGCCGCATCCAAGTCCCTTTACGTTATAGAAACCATTGCCGATTACGCAAACATGAACATGGTATTCATCTTTGGGGGAATCATGGTGTCCATCTTTATCGGTCACGATTATAAATCGGGCTACGTTAAGCAACTCTTTACCACGCATGCAAAAAAGCAGGACTATATGATCTCCAAAAGCCTGGTTTGTGCCTTTGCCATGGCTTGTATGTGTTTGACGTATTTTATTGGCGGCACGGTTGGCGGCTTGTTGGTTGGGTATGATACCTCCGTAAATATCGGCTCTCTGCTCATTGCCATTTTTGGAAAGATGATCCTGTCCCTGGGGTGGGCAAGTCTTTATACCTTCCTCAACGTGATCTTCCGAAGATATTTTGGCATTTCCATTGCATCCAGCTTCTTTTTTGGCACCGGGATCCTGATCATCGGCGTGGCGGCCATCGTAGAAAATCTTTCTATTCCCACGGCATTTCTCAACCTCTTTCTGTACGGTGCGTCGGTCAATGCCAATCTTTCCAGCGGAATGGATTCGCTGATCATTTGCGCGGTCGTGTCTGCGGCTTGGGCGGTATTCTATAATTTTCTCGGCACAAGAATCCTTTCCAAGAGTGACGTATATTAAGGGGGAACCGAAATGAACGCAATCGAAATTAAAAATTTATCCAAGCAGTTCGGCTCCAAGCAGGCGGTCTGTGGTCTTGACATGACCGTCCCCATGGGAGCGATCTACGGTTTTATCGGTGAGAACGGCTCCGGAAAATCCACAACTGAAAAAATGATCTGCGGTCTGCTTCCCATCGGCGGAGGTTCGATCAAGCTTTACGGAAAGGACTATACCGACGAATCTGTTCGCTCCAAGGTCGGGGTTCTTATCGAATCCCCCGGCTGCTTTCCCGGGCTCACCGTTTGGGACAATCTGATGCTCCAGGCGGCCAACCTCTCTGTTCCCAATGCGGAGCAAGAGGTGATCAAGGTGCTGAAAACCGTTCGCATGGAGGGCGCGGCAGGGAATAAGTACAAAAATTGCTCTCTGGGAATGAAGCAGAGAGTGGGCATTGCCATGGCACTGTTGGGAAATCCCAAGCTTCTCGTTTTGGACGAGCCCCTCAATGGATTGGATGCCGACGGTATGCGTATTCTGCGGGAGGTCTTTCTTGATGTGGTTCGGGACGGCACCCGTACCATTGTGATCTCCTCCCACCTTCTTGGTGAGCTGCAAAAGGTTGCCACGCATTACGGCATTATCCGCCACGGTAGAATGATTGCGGAAATGACCGCCGACGAGCTGGACGCAAGCTGTCGCACCTACGTTGCTCTGCAAAGCGGTGACATGGATCGAACCAAGCAGCTCCTTTTTGGCAAATTCTCCCGTGTGGAGACCGATGCGGCGGGAGATCTGCGGGTGTACGATGCCACCACCCCCGAGGAGATTGTGACCTATCTCTATGAAAACGGCATCTGCGTTACCTCGATCCGGACCGATAAGATCGGTCTTGAAGAATATTATATCGATTTGATGAAGGGAGGAAAGGGTTGATGGAGGCTCATGTGACGTTTGAACCCATTTCGTTTCGCAAGCGGCTGAAAAGTATGCTGAAGGTGGATTTTCGGAGAATGCTCCGATCCGGACTCTTTTACATCCTCCTGGCCTGCGCGTTGGTGATGCCGCTTCTTATGACCGTAATGATGACCATGATGGATGGCACGGTCTCGGTGGATCCGCAAACCGGTGTTGAAACGGTTATGCAGGGGCCCGAAAACACCTGGCAAAACCTTGGAACTCTACCCGGCGGCGAGACCATGGGGGGCATGGACGTGTTTGGTATGTGTAACATTAATATGATGTTTATGGGCGTTTGCGTGTTTGTGTGCTGCTTTATTTCGGAGGATTTTCGGAGCGGTTACGCCAAGAATCTGTTTGCCGTACGAACCAAAAAAGGGGAGTACGTCATTTCCAAAACCCTTGCAGGCGTCCTTTGCGGTGCACTGATGCTGATTGCCTATCTGCTTGGTTCGGTTCTTGGCGGCGCCATTGCGGGGCTCTCCTTTGATCTTCACGGCCTGACAGCGCTCCATCTGGTTCTGTGTATGCTGGCAAAGATCTTTCTGATGCCTGTGTTCGTTTCCATCTTTACTTTGATCAGTGTGGCGGCTAAGCAAAAGACATGGCTTTCGATCTGTGGCTCTCTGGGCGGGGGAATGCTTCTCTTTATGATGGTTTCCATTCTTACTCCGCTTGCTTCTACGTTTTTTCACGTGGTCCTCTGCTTAGCAGGCGGGTGCCTGTTTGCCGTAGGCCTTGGCGCAGTCAGCAAGGCCGTGCTGAAAAGAACGCGTTTGGTATGATACGGGAAGGTATCGAAATCAAGGGATGTTTCAAATGGCAAATTTGAGACATCCCTCTCTTTTATGCGTCCTCTTTTTTCTTGACTTTTGATCGGTTGTATGATACAATAAATTCGTGACTTGTTCCAAAGGAGAATTGTTATGAAGCTGATCATTACCGATCTTGACAACACCCTTTTAAGAAGCGACAAAAGCCTCTCGGATTACACCGTGGAGGTGTTGCGGAAATGCCGCGAGAAGGGGCATCGGATCGCCTTTGCCACGGCACGTGCCGAAAATGCCATGGTGCGATTTGTGCAGGCCATCGAGCCGGACAGCATCGTTTCCAACGGCGGCGCAACGGTTCGGGCAGAGGGAACCGTGATTTATCAGAATTGGATGTCCTCCGCGGAGGTTGCTACCATTCTGCAAATGTGCCGCGCCTATACACAGGATAAGGGATTGATCACGGTGGAGGCGGCCGACGGCTATTATTGCAATTTTATTCCAAGGGATCCCGATCGACGGGCGGCGGCGATCCATACGAATTTTGACGGCTTTAAGCCCCCGTCCTATAAGATCACCGCAGAGCTGGAGAAGGAGGAATGGGGAGAGGAGATCGTACAGGCCTGCCCCGGCTGCACCGTGATCGGTTTTTCGGGAGAGATCTGGCGTCGTTTTGCTGCCGGACATTCGGATAAGAAAACCGCGCTGCAAATTCTGGTCGATCATCTGGGCATTTCCACGGAGGATGTGATTGCCTTTGGCGATGACCGCAACGATCTTGGAATGCTGACCCTGGCGGGAACCGCGGTAGCCGTTGCCAACGCCATTGACGAGGTAAAAGCCGTTGCCGATGTTCTTACCGATAGCAACGACCGGGACGGCGTAGCGCGGTTTTTAGAGAAACATCTACTTTTTAATGACACTACGGAGGAAAAAAATGAACCGTTTTAATAAAATGATCCTTGGGATTCTGCTCTCATGCCTGTGCCTGGGCTTGTCCGCCTGCGGGAAGAATGGCACATCGAGCGACGCCGCTCCGTCGCCGGAATATTGTGTGATCCAAGGGCAGACCATCTCCTTCTTGACGGATGAGAAGAAGGAGTCGCTTCGCGCGCCGTTGGAAAAGCTGTTGGCCAATCAAGAAATCGAGGTTTATTCCGAGGATGCACGGGGAGAGCTTTTGGGCTTTCAGGTGCCCGATCCTCTTGCGCCCTCCATTCCCCCGGGATATCGGTGCGGACTCCTGGATATTACCGGGGACGGAATTCCGGAATTGCTGGTTCATCCCAGGGGCTACTATGGCTCCTCGGGAACGTCCACTTATTTTATTTATGATATTCCCACCGGAAAAAAGATCGGCTCCATTGATGGCGGCAATGACGAATCCTGGTGTACCTACTATAATGTTACCACAGGGGAGTGCGCGATGGTAGGGCAGTACTGGTTGCGCTTTGGTTGGGCATCGCGGATGCGTTTTTTGGGCTTTGTTGAGTACAATGCAGAATCCGGCCTTTATTACGATGGCTCCTTTTTGAGCAGTCAGTATGACATTGCCCACAGCGATCCTCTTACGGGAGAGGAGATTTATCCCGACACCCGGTACTTTATTCACGGTAAAAAAGTCTACCTGGACGATTACTATTCGGAGCTGGATCGCTTCACACGGGAATGGATCCGAATCCCCGAAACCGCCCTGCAGCTCATCGATTGGGACGATGTTTGCTCCTCCGAGGAGGAGCAAACAATCCGCGCCGCAAAGATGGCCGAGGCATTGCTTGGGTCAACGCAGGAATTTGTGGTGCCGGAAAAGTGAGTCGGTGTCCATAACAATTTTTGAAATGAAGAGAGCGTATGAAAAGGCGGATCTCATAGGGATGTGAAAACCCCGACAGATTTTTTTGTATCTGTCGGGGTTGGTTTTGTTCTAACGTATATTATCCATTATTTTTTCCAACAAACAGCAAATGATTTGTCATACCAAGCAGTTCCGGTTTTTCGCAGATGTAAAAGTGATAGCGGAGATACTGTGCATAGTCCTCGTCGCTCATTTCATTGATTCTTGACGCCAAAAGCTCGCTTGCTCCGTCGGCTGCTACCTCGTGCAACACGGTTATGTCTCCGTCCGCAAGAAGCTTTCTCGCTGCATCAACCGTATGGAATACAAACGGAAAGTCATTGAGCTTGAATGTTTCCTTATCGTAATCGCCGTTGCTAAAATAATGAACGTCGTATTCAAATTCCGTGAGAAAAATAAAGTCGTTGGAGATAAAGGCGAAGAAGATCTTGCCACCGTCTTTACAAACACGCTTTGCTTCGCGGATACATTTCTGTTTGTCTGTATCGTTTTTCAAATGATAAAGAGGGCCGAACAGAAGGACGATGTCAAAGGACTTGTCCTTATAACGAGAGAGGTCAAGCGCATTGCCTTGCACAAGATCGATCTTATCTTCCGGAGTGAGTTTCTTTTTAAAAGCTGCGATATTGGCATCGGCAAGTTCAAGTGCCGACACTTCATAACCCTTACGGGCAAAGTAAAGGCTGTATTCGCCTGCACCTGCGCCGATGTCAAGGATCTTGTCGCCCTCTTTCAAATACTTTTCTATGTAGTGCACGGTAGTCAAAAATTCAACCCGTGCGGCTTTCGAATGATTGAGCCTGCGATCCTCGTTAAAAATATCATACGTTTTATTCACACGTTCGCTTTCGTTTTCTATTTTGGCAAGTTGTTCAAAATCCATTTTTCTTGTCCTCACAGTTATTGGCAAGTCATCGATCGTTGCCTGTGGTCTATGTGTTCGTTTTTTATTTGAAAGTCTGCCCAACTTCCTTATGAGAAGTTGGGCAATCATACTCTCTTCTTGAAAAATTAAATTTTCAGGTCCGCATACCGTTCAATCTTTTCAACTCTTCTTTGCAGAGTTCTCGCGTCGAGGCGGACAAACTCGCATTGCGCCTTTTCCATGGCCTTCTCGCAAAAGTCGGTGCGATAAAAGGTCAATTCCACGGTGGTGGGGAGGCTGGTGTGATAGGGAGGGATGGAGCGATAATTCTCCAACGCCTGACGAACTGCGTTCTCTACGATCTCCTCTGCGTTGGGATGGTCCTGGCAGAGATTGCGGCAGGAGGCCTTCTTCACCGCGCCGGTAACGATGGCAGGAATATACTCCTTGGCCTGCTCGCAGGCGGTCTCATCGCCGATGCAAGCCACAATGGGGACGTTATACGCACCGCAAAGAGCGGCGTGGATGGCAAGCTCGCTGAATTCCCGGCCCCCCAAGGTGTAGCGAAACCACTCCCTTGAGCTGATGGTATGATCCAAAAAGCCGCCAATGGTTCCGGCACGGGCATGGGCACCCAATTCGATCTGGCAATCGATCTTTCCCGCCTTTAATAGCTCCCCCCAATCAAGGATCGAGCATTTGATCAACGTAGGGTCAATCTTCTCCTCAAACACGTTTCCGCCGCCACCGTGTCCGTCCAGATAGTAAACAGTTTCGGCACCGTGCTTGCGGCAATATTCGGCGGTCTTGTTGATCCATTTGCAAAGTTGTTCCTTGGCCAGAATGTTTTGAGGAGTTCCGCGCTCCATTTGATCAATGGAGTTTACACCGGGAATGCCTTCCAGATCGGTAAGTATAAATACGTTCATAAGTGCTCCTTATTGGTTTGATTTGGGGGTATTCTATCACATTTTTTTCCCCAATGCAAGGGCCCTTTGGCGGATTGTCAATTTGGCAAAGATTTATGTAAAGAATTCGAAGAAGATGCCGCAATCAAAGATCATATCCCTCCGCACTCTTTCGGTACTTTCCGGGGGTAATGCCAAATTTTTGCTTGAATAGGGTTTGGAAATGGGAAGAGGACTGAAATCCGCATTTGGAGGCTACCTCGCTGATGGTTCCGTCGGTATTTAAAAGCAGGTTGCGGGCATAGGTCATGCGGAGATTGCAAAGATAATCGTGGGGCGTTTCTCCGGTTTCGGCCTTGAAGATGCGAAGAACGTGCAGGGGAACGTAGCCGGTCAGGGTACCCAAATGCTCCAGGGTGATCTGCTCGCTGAAATGCTCGCGTAGATAGGCAATGCAGGTCTGCACCGCAGGGGATTGGATCTGGGATTTGACCGAGAAGGAGTAGCACTTATAGAGCAAGCGAAGGAACATCATATTCATTTTCAGCTTGCTGCCCACCCGGTCGGCGGCAAACAGGGAAACGGTGTTGGACGCGTCGGCAATTATCTCCTCGCCACAGGAAAAGAAGGGCAGGATCTTGTCAATCAACGCTGCGGAATACTCGTTGTTTTCCTTGCCAAAGCGGAACCAAAAGGAGTAGCAGGAGTATTCGCCAATGCTACGCAGCTTGGTGCCGGGACGAATAAAGCGCACGTCTCCGCGGTGGAGCGTATAGGGATGGTCGTTGATGTAAAGGGTACCGCTGCTTTCCAGATAGACGCTGATCTCAAAAAATTCGGCGTATCGGTAGGGAACGCGCTCCTGTCCTCGGGAATTGTAATAGCGGCTCATCATCAGCGTGGGAATCGTTTGTTCCTCCGGGATATTCCCGATCTCCATTCTGCCACCTCCTGGAATGAAATGTAAAAATACCGCAGATTTTTCCCCTTTGAAAAAGGGGATCCAAAATCATTTTAGCATACTTTTTGCCGTTTGTCAACGATTTTTCTGCCAAGAGGAATCTACTCTTGAAAAAATCCCGGGAATGTGATATAATAGAGCGAATGAAGCAAGGAGGGAACACACTTTCATGACTACCACCATCTATTTGATTCGCCACGGAGAATCCGAGGCCAATCGCCGCAATACTTTTTTGGGACACTATGACCTTGGATTGACCGATACGGGACGGGAACAGGCCGAGATCACCGCCAATTTTCTTTCCGCTCACGTGACCCCGGACGTCATTTATTCCAGCGATCTGTCCCGCGCGTATCAAACCGCTACGCCTACGGCACACCGCTTTGGGCTTTCCATTCAAAAGGATGCGGCCCTGCGGGAAATTATGGCGGGAGCCTGGGAGAACGTGCCCTTTGACATGATTTCCGAGCAATATCGGGAAAGCTACGATATTTGGAAGACCGACATTGGCAACGCCCATCCCGACGGCGGGGAAAGCGTGTTGGATCTGCAACGTCGCATCGTTACCGCGGTGACCCGTATAGCCAAGGAAAACGAGGGGCGGGTGATCCTGCTCTTTACCCACGCCACCCCCATTCGAGTTCTTGCCGCCCATTGCAAGCACCTGTCGGCGGATGAGATCAAAACGATTCCTTGGGTCACCAACGCCTCGGTTACCAAGGTCTGCTTTGACGGCACGGAACTGACCTTGGAGGAATACGGCCGCGACGATTTTATGGGAGATCGGACCACGCGTCTATCCGCCAACGTATAATTTTCTTTGGAAAGGATCTGCAGGATATGTCAAGAAGCCATCCATGGTTGCATTTCAGAACCATTACACGCCACCGCCACAAGGTTATTGCCCATTGTTTTCGGGCGGGGATCGGCTGGCAGGGGCTGTTTCACGATCTTTCCAAGTATTCATCTACCGAGTTCTTGCCCGGCGCGCGGTACTATCAGGGGAGCCGCAGTCCCAACGAGCGGGAGCGGGAGCTGTTTGGCTATTCCGCGGCTTGGCTCCATCACAAGGGCCGAAATCGGCATCATTTTGAATATTGGAACGATCTCAACCCTGCCACCAAGATGTACGAGCCGGTTCCTATGCCCGTGCGCTACGTTAAGGAAATGTTTTGTGACCGCGTGGCCGCGAGCAAGATCTATCAAGGCAAGAACTATACCGACCGTCATCCGCTGGACTATTTTCAGCGTGGAAACGCCCGTAAAAAAATGCACGCAGAGACGGCGGATCTTCTCGAATCCTGGCTTCGTATGCTTGCCGAGCAGGGAGAAGCTAAAACCTTTGCCCACATCAAACAGATTCCCAATACAATTACGTATCCCAAAAAGACGGAAGAATGAATTTTGTGTCAAAAAAACGCAATTTTTATCAATCATCAACGCCCCAAAAGTAGTATAATATGTCTGTAACATTACATTGGATGAAGCAGAGAGGCGGGGAAGATATGGAATCGCGTGTTCGGTGCGTGCTGGACTATATTGAGGAGCATTTGAAGGATGACAATCAAGGTGTCCTTGATAACGCTACGCTTGCTAAATTGGCAGGCTATTCGGAATTTCATTTTCTCCGTCTTTTTCGCGCGGTCGTTCATCTGACCCCTGCCGATTATATCCGCAAACGCCGCATTTCCGAGATCGTTCATTGCATTGGTAACGGGAATCGCCCCTTGTCGGATATTGCCTTTGAGTATGGCTTTAATTCCAAGGAGAATTTCACCCGCGCCTTTAAAAAGGAGCATGGAATTTTGCCCACCGAATTCCGTTCTGCCGGTTGCAGCTTGCGGTTGTACGAGCCCTTTTCCTTTGCGCAGATCGATCCTGTTCCAACCGTCTCTCTGGTTTACATCAACCGCTTTTCCTTGTTTGCCTATCCAAGCGACCAAAAGGAGCCGCCCTTGTTTTTGAACCGTTACAATTCCCAAAAAAGGTCCCTTATTTTATCGGGTGGAAAGATTACGGAGGATTTTGGTGCCATGCGATGGAACTCCAACACCAAGAATCTGGAGTATTATATTGGGGTTCGTTCCACCGAGGCACAGGGGGATATTTCGGGAACGGTGGCGTTGAATATTTCGGACGGTTTGTATGCCATGTTTGAAACGGCCCCTGCCACACAACATGATTTTGTAGCTACCATACGGAAGACCTGGGATTGGATCTATCGGGTGTGGCTGCCCCAAAACGGATATATGCGTGGGGATGGCTTTGAATTGGAATGTTACGTGGAAACCAGCAAAAAATATTCGGAGCGCATCTACGTTCCGATCAAAAAGAAGGAGTAAACAAATGGCAAGCATCGTAAAAACATTCAGAGAAGCAGTGCCCGCAATGCGCTTTATCGGCAAAAAATACGAGGGCTTTGGTCCTTGGTGGGGCGAATGGTTTGCAAACGGTTGGTTCGACGAGATCGAGCGCGCCATGGGCGGTACCGAGTCGATTTTGAAACTCTGGGAAAACGGCGGCGGTTACGTAGGGCTGGAACGCCGCGCAGCCGACCAACCCTTTGAATATTGGATCGGGATGTTTACCCCCGTCGATACTCCGGTTCCGGAGGGCTTTGCTTGTGTGGATTTTCCCGCCATGGGCTTGGGCACCTGTTGGATTCAGGGTGATGAAAAGGAAGTCCACAAAACCAAGGCTTGCAAGCAGACCGTAAAGGATGCCGGCATGACGATCTGGAAGGACGAAAACGGCGGAAAATGGTCGTTTGAAAACTGTGTCTGTCCACGCTACACCACTCCCGACGCGGAGGGAAATATTATTATGGATTACTGTTATTTTGTGGAATAATAGTAAAAACGGGCTGCCTCAAATCAACGATTTGAGGCAGCCCGTTTTTTTTGATGTCAGATCATCATTTCCGATTTGGCCGCCAGCTTGATATTCTCTCCATCAATTTTGATGTAGAGATCCACGGGGGAGGGATTGACGATCTTGGTGTCGGTGATTTGTACCGCCTTCACGGCATCCTCGTAGTCAAAGATCTCACCCACCGAGGCGTACCAGAAGTCATGGGGACGGTTGCCGTACTTGTTGCAAAAGTCGATCAGGACCTCCCAACAGTCGGCGTTTTCAAAGTCGTGGGAGTGAACGCCAAAGCAGAAGAACTTTAACTCGCCGTCATCGGCAAGGGCGTCGTATTGAGCGCCGCACTCCTCCATGCAGTTGCAGTTGGCGTTGTAGCTCCAGGCCATGCGGTCGGCGGGAAGGGCAAAATTCGTGCTGTTCTTCACGCATCCCGTCTTACGGATCGAGCGGTAGCCCTGCTTCTTCAAGCCCTCAAACACCACTTCGTTTTCTTGCGCGCCAAAGGGCCACACAAAATCCTGAATGATGCCTTTTCCAAAGACGTTTTCCAGCTCCTCGGTGGCATCAAGGGCGCAGGCAAGGTATTTTTCGTCGGTTGCAACGTGCCACCATCTGTTGTGGGGGACATCGCTTCCCCAATAAACGCCGTCCTCCTCTGCGCGATAAAGAAATTCGGGGTTGGCGGTCGTTTTGTCAAATGCCTCCTCCGCAACAGGGCGAAGAGGCATTCTTGGGGAAAATGCCATGGGATGATACTTGCAATGGTTGGTGATCTCGTAGCCCTTATAGAAGGCCACGTATTCCTCGGGGGTGCCGCGCTTGAGGGGCGTGTTGAGATTGAAGGTTCCCTTGAGTCCCGCAGGCTCGGTAATGTTAAGAAACTTTCTGTCCAGCTTCAGGTTGCCGTCATCAATGGTAAAGGTGATGGACTTGCGAACCCAGCCGGGGAAAAAGTTTAAATCAATGTGTTTCATGGCAACTCCTTCTTTCGGAATGAAGAATGTGAAAACTCCTTACGCAAGCTAACAAAAAGAAAAGCGCCGAAGGATGTTTCGCGCTCTGCGGAGCGCGAGGAGGGCTACGCGCCCTCCACCGCGCAAACTTTTAAAAAAGTTTGATCAAAACTTTCATTGCTTTAGCTTCTGAGCTCCAAGCCCATTTTGAACTTCAGGTCATTCAGGATCTTCTTGGAAACCTTATCGGCTTCTTCCACCGTCAGGGTGCGGTCTGCGGCGCGAAGGGTTACACGAATCGATACCGATTTCTTACCTTCGCCCACCTGGGCTCCACGGTAGATGTCAAAGAGCACGATGTTTTCTACCAAATTTCCGCCGGCCTTTGCCATTACGCCCTCAATGGCACCAACCTCCATCTCCTCATCGCAAACAAAGGAGAAGTCACGGGTGGTGGCGGGGTACTTGGGCAGGGCCTTGTAGGCCTTTTTCATATTGGCCTTTTCAAAGATGCCGTCAAAATCCAATTCGGCGATCATTACGGGAATATTCATGCCGTAATTGTCTGCCATCAGGGGATGTGCCTGACCAAGAATACCAAGCACGCTGCCGTCTGCGGCTACGATCTGGGCGCATCTGCCGGGATGGTATGCGGGATGCTCGCCGTAGGAGCGGTAGGTGGCCTTAATGCCTGCCATAGCAAGAATATTTTCACAAATGCCCTTCATGGCGTAGAAATCCGTAGCTCCGTAGGCACCAACGGTCAAAACCGTCTTCTCATCGGGAAGCTCATTGACCGACTCGTGGGGGAGATAGATCTTGGCGATCTCAAAGAGGCATACGTTTTCGTTGTTGAAGTTGTTGTTGCGCGCGACGATCTCCATCAGGGAGGGGAGCGCGGTGGTACGCATTACGCTGGTGTCCTCACCCAAGGGGTTGGAGATCACCACCGAGCGGCGGAGAGGATCGTTTTCGGCCATGCGAACCTTATCGTAATATTTGGGGCTGATGAAGGAGAAGGTATGGATCTGGGAGGCTCCCATGCCAACCATCGCCTTTTCCACGTCTACCTCAAACTGCTGTTTCGCCGTTCTTCCACCAAGGGTGGTTTGCGCGTTCATGGTAGAGGATTCGATCTTGTCGTATCCGTAAACACGGCAGACCTCCTCGGCAATATCGTTCATGCAGGCCAGGTCAGCGCGGAAGGAGGGAACGTAGATCATTCCGTTCTCCACACGGCAGCCCAGACCCTTCAGCGTGCTGAGCATATGCTCCTCGGGAATGTTCATACCAAGGAACTCGTTGTATCTTGCGGGAGTGAAGGGAAGAACCGTCTGCTCGGTCTTGGTGGGGTAAACGTCGATGATGCCGTCAACCACGTCGCCGGCGCCCAAAAGCTCTACCAGCTCGCAGGCTCTCTCAAGACCTGCCATACAGTTTTCGGGATCCAGACCCTTTTCAAAGCGGGCCGAGGACTCGGTACGCATACCGTTCTTCTTGGCGGTTACACGAACCGACGCACCGTTGAAGCAAGCCGACTCAAATACCACCGTTGCGGTGTCATCGAGGATCTCGGAGTTTGCGCCGCCCATAACGCCGGCCAGAGCGCAAGCTTTTTTGCTGTCGGCAATCACCAGCATGGTTTCATCCAGGGTGTGGTCGATATCGTCCAGGGACTTGAAGGCCTCGCCATTGCCGGCGCGACGCACGTCGATGGCGGCACCGTCCAGGCACTTGTAATCAAAGGCGTGCATAGGCTGGCCGTACTCCAGCATAACGTAGTTGGTAATGTCTACGATGTTGTTGATGGGACGAACTCCCGACGCGCGCAGACGCATCCGCATCCACAGGGGAGAGGGAGCGATCTTTACGTTCTTTACCACTCTTGCGCAGTAGCGGTAGCAGAGATCGGGAGCCGAAATTTTAACGTTCAGGTAGTTTTCGATCTTGTCCCCGTCGCCGGCCCCCTTTACCACGGGAGCTTTTACCGTCAGTTCCTTATCAAAGGAAACGGCGGTTTCACGAGCAAGGCCGATGACCGAGAGACAGTCGGGGCGGTTGGAGGTGATCTCAAACTCCACCGAGGTGTCCTTCAGCATCAGTACGTCACGGATATCGTCGCCAAGGCGGTCGGCGCAATCCTCGTCCAGGATCAGAATGCCGTTTTCTTCCTTGCCGGGGCATTCGTGGGTGGTGAGCTTCAGCTCACCCATGGAGCAGAGCATACCGTTGGACTCAATACCGCGGAGCTTGCCTGCCTTGATAACGATATCACCGGGGAGCTTTGCCACGGGAAGTGCCGCGGGAACCAATGCGCCAACGAATACGTTCTGCGCACCGGTCACGATCTGAATGTCGTGTCCGTGCACGTCACCCGCATCCAGCTTACAGATCCAGAGGTGATCCGAGTCGGGGTGCTTTTCCATAGCGGTTACTTTGGCAACCACCACGTTTTCAATGTCGTCGCCCAAAACCTCAAAGCCCTCTACCTTGGAGCCGGTAATGGTCAAACGGTCACAATAGGTTTTATTATCAATTTCGTCTACGTTGACGAAATCCGAAAGCCAATTTCTGGAAAGATTCATTTTAATATACCTCCTATCAGAACTGCTCGAGGAAGCGTTCGTCGTTTTCGTAGAACAGACGAATGTCGTCGATGCCGTAGCGGGTCATAGCGATACGCTCCAGACCCAATCCAAAGGCAAAGCCGGAGTATTCCTCGGGATCAATGCCGCAGTTGGAGAGCACGAAGGGGTGCACCATGCCGGCGCCCAGAATTTCGATCCAACCCTCACCCTTGCAAAGTCTGCAACCCTTGCCGCCGCAAACAAAGCAGGAAACGTCTACCTCTGCGGAGGGCTCGGTGAAGGGGAAGTGGTGGGGACGGAAGCGGATGCGGGTGCTCTCGCCAAAGAGCTTCTTGGCAAAGATCTCAAGAGTGCCCTTCAGGTCGCCCATGGTAATGCCCTTATCCACCACAAGGCCCTCCAGCTGATGGAAGAGAGGGGAGTGGGTGGCATCCAACGCATCGGAGCGGTACACACGGCCGGGGGAGATGATGCGAATGGGGGGCTTTTGGTGCTCCATGGTACGCACCTGCACCGGAGAGGTCTGGGAGCGCAGGAGAACGTTTTCCCCAATATAGAAGGTGTCCTGGGTATCGCGGGCGGGATGATTTTCGGGAATGTTGAGAGCCTGGAAGTTGTAGTAATCCAGTTCTACCTCGGGGCCTTCCACAATGGAGAAGCCCATACCGATAAAGATATCCTCCAGCTCACGCTGAACCTGGGTCAGGGGATGAATGTGACCCACGGGCGCCGCCTTGGCAGGCATGGTAACGTCCAGCTTTTCGGCCTTCAGCTTTTCCTCCAGGGCTTTGGCTTGTTTTTGCTGCACCATAACGGTCAGCGCGTTTTCAATGTCGGCACGCACCTCATTGGCAAGCTGACCAATGATGGGACGTTCCTCGGCACTCAGGGCACCCATGCCGCGCAGGACGGCGGTGAGCTCTCCTTTTTTGCCGAGATATTTGATTTTGATCTGCTCGGGGTCAGCATTGGCATCGTGGATCTGTTCCAGTGCTTCGCTCCGAATACGGGCAAGCTTTTCTTTCATTTTGCAGTTTTTTCCTTTCTTTTTTCTCTTTGTTCGGGCAGGGCAATAAAAAAAGCCCGTCCCAAGATCAGGACGAGGCGAAAAACGCTCGCGGTACCACCCGAATTCCGAAGGAGATTCCTTCGACACTCTTTGACGGATAACGGTGTCGGCCGTATCGAACTACACGCAAGAGTCTTGCTTTCCTCCGATCAACTCCGAAGCGAAATGCACAAGCCGAAAGGGTACGCCGCTTACAGCCGGGGCGGCACTCTCTGAAACGCCTTGGGAACGGTTGGCAAACTTCATCATGGTCTTTCTTTCTACATTTATATAGTATAACATATTCCAACTCTTTTTGCAAGAGTTTTTTGAAAAAAAGTAAGAAAAGAAGGAACCGATGCCAGCATCGGTTCCTTTGAAGTTTTTTTATTTGGTTTCTTCGGGTGCTACGTAGCCCTTCTTGCTCCAATCCACTGCGGGGAAGCCCTCCAGGACAGGAACGTAATCCTGATAATCCTTGAGGTTGGTCTTGCGGAAGTAAGCGGGAATGTAGTAGGTGGAGGATACCTTGGTCAGCTCGTCGCTTACCAGAACGGCATTCTCATTGAATACCACGGGGATCACGGGCATATCCTTCAGCAGCAGCTCCTCTGCCTTGTGGAGCAGGGTGGACTTTTGCTTGGTCCAATCAGCAGGCTTGGTGGAGGGGGTAATGCCGTTGGCCTCATAGATGGCCTTGATCTTGTTGTAGAGGGTCTTGAACTCCTCTGCGGTGTCGTACAGGCCCAGGAAGCTGTAGCTATCCTCGGTCAGCTTTGCAAAGTAGGGAATGTAGTAGATGGCTTCCATCAGATCGTTGTACTCGGTGCTGGTGTAGCCGGTGCTGTTGGGGGTCAGGCTATACACGCCGTCAACCAGCTGCAGAGCCATGCCCGAGAAGGAGTTTGCAAAGTTGGAGAGCATGGAGTAAGCGTCAGCAGAGTAAGCGTTGTAATCGAAGGCGATAACCTCGTACTTGTTTCTCTGGATGGATTCGATGAACAGATCGTCACAAACGTCGTTGGGAACCGAGTCGGTTTCCTTATAGTAGTCGTTGTTGGTGATCACGAAGATCTCTTCCATGGTTACGTTAAAGCCAAGCTCCTGCCATGCGGCAACGATCATCTTGGTAATGGCAACGTTTACTTCATCGTTGCCGGCAACCTTTACGGTAAAGGTGTACTTGGAGGGGGTAATGCCTGCGGCAGTCAGGAGCTCCTGCGCCTTGGCAAGGTTCTTGGAGGTGGCAATCAGATCGCCGCCCTCGGTGCGGAATTCCTTTTTCTTGCTGTTGGTGTCAAATACGCCGGGGCAAACCAAACCGGTTGCTGCCTTGGCGTAAACCACTGCCTCGGCAATGGCCTGACGGTCAATGGCCAGAGAAAGCGCGTTGCGAACGTTGGCATCGGCAAACAGCTTGGAGCCGTCGCCTCCGTCATCGATCAGGGCGTTCTCATTCATGTAGAGAACGAAGGTGGAGAGTGCGTTGGTGGTCTTTACGTTTTCCTTTACAAAGGCATCACCGCGCAGGGAAAGGGGAATGTTGCCAACGTAGAAGATACGGCCGGCCTTGTACTCCTCCAGGAGCTGAGCATCGGTCATGGTGCAATCCACCAGAATACGGTAGTTGGTAACCGACTCGTCGATGGAATCTCTCTCGGTATCACGGTAGTAGTAAACGTTTCTTTCCAGGTAGAAGAAGTTGATCTTCTTGCGAACGTAGGTGCCGCTGCCGATGGTGCCCTTTTCTACGTCCTCTTCCATGCCGTAGTAGCCTTCGTCAAAAGCGTAGTCATCGGGAACCTTCACCTGAACCTCCTGGCCTTCTACAACTTCACCCTTGGAGTTGAGCAGAGGCTCGGTAACGTCCTTGTAGTTGATCTTACCGATCTTGTAAGCGCCGCTGGTTACCATGGTAGAAGGCTTCTTTGCCCAGTCGGCGTTCTTGGTAACATAGTTCTCATACAGGGGAGCGGTAGCAACGCTGGTCAGATTCAGCAGGAACTGGTCATAGTCGATGGGACCCTCAAAGGTTACCTTCACCATGTCCAGCGCGATTGCCTCAACGCCCAGGTCGTCGATGGAAACGTCACCCTCTTTGATGGCACGGGCGTTCTTCACGTCGTACAGGAGAGAGGCGGCGGGGAAGTTGTTATTGGAGTTTACCAAGCGCTTCCAAGCGAATACCACGTCATCGGCGCTCAGCTGGGTGCCGTTGCTCCAGCAGGTTTCGTTCAGCTTGAGCTCCATGGAGTATTCGTTCTTTTCAACGTCCTCAATGATCTCGTATTCCTCAACCAGCGATTTCTTTACCTTTCCATCCTTGTCCAGGGTAAAGAGCGTATCGAACAGCAGGCCGATGATATTGATCGAATCCTTGTTGTAATACGCGTTGGCGGGGTCAAAGTCAAAGGTGTCGTCGGTCAGATACATCGTGATGTATGCGCCTACGTCATCTTCGTCCTTTTTCGCACAGGATGCGAAGCAGGGAATGAGCATGAATGCGCACAGAAGAAGTGCAATGATCCGTTTTGACATGGTACTGTAAATCCTCCTCATAAATGAAAAAATCGGAATTCGGCGGAATGCGCCATATGTACCCCTATATTATATACTATTTTTTTTGCGATTTCAATAGATTCCCAAATCTTTTCGTGTATATTTTGTTAATTTTCTTGGCAAAGTAAGGACATATTTTAACGAGATGGGAGGAAAAAATGAATTTTCATGCAAGAACCGATTTGGCCTGTGAAGGGATTGACGAGGATCGAATAGGAGGAGCGGCACAACAGGTGCGGCGGGAGCAGGTGGGGCCTTTTATGCTCCTGGAGATGACGGTGCCTCCGTCGGAGGCGGGGGAAACGCCTCCCATGGCCCCCGGAAGCTACCTTACGGTGGAGTGCGGAAAGCTGGTGATGATGGGCGAAGAGGACGAGGATCTTTTGATCCGCCTTCTTGCGGGAAAGCTGCGGGGAATGGCGCAACGCCTGACGGGCAAGCCGGCGGATGCCTCCTTTGGCGTTTTTGTCGCGGGCCTTGGAAACGCTGAAATGACAGCCGACGCCATTGGCCCCAAGACGGTGGGGTATCTTACCGCTACGCGGCATTTGCGGGAGCATGAGCAGGGCCTGTATCGGTCCATTGGTTGTTCCGCCCTCTCTCTCCTGGCTCCGGGCGTGTTGGGACAGACGGGGATGGAAACCTGCGAGCTGCTCAAAAGTGTGGTGGAATGCATTCACCCCGACGTTGTCATTGCCGTGGATGCCCTGGCCGCCCGGGATTGTAACCGCTTGGCCTCCACGGTTCAGCTCTCGGACGCAGGCATATCCCCGGGCTCCGGGGTAGGCAACCATCGGGCGGCGTTGACACGGGAGACCCTCGGGGTTCCGGTGCTGGCGTTGGGGGTTCCCACGGTGGTGGATTCGGCCACTTTGGTGTACGACGCCTTGCGGGAGGCAGGGATCCGGGAGATCGGGGAGCCCTTGACCCGCGTACTGGAAACCGGAAAGCACTTTTTCGTTTCTCCAAAGGAAAGCGACGTGATCACCGAGCGGGTGGCGCGGCTTCTCTCGTCCTCCATCGCTGCGGCCTTTACCGGCCTTTGAATTTTGGAATAAAGCGCGTTGGGGGCGCATAGAGTGAACCAGACGCAACGGCAAGACCGTTGCACGGAAGGGAGAACCCACATGGAAGCATCCAACAAGAATTCACTTTTGCCCGCGGGGGACGAGCCGATCACCCTGCGTCCCCGTTCCCACGGAAGCGCCTCCCGCGTTTTTTGTACCTTTTTGATCGGTTGCACGCTGTTGGTGGCTGCCTTTGCCGTGGTATCCATTGCCATGCGGGGCAATCTTCTCGATCCCTGGCGGTCCTTCTTTCCCGCGGCTACCACCGAGGCTCCCGATGGCACCGGGGACGGCGGCACCTATCCTCCCAACGCGCTTACCACCGCCCCCGCAGGCCAATCTCCGCAACCCTCGGGACAGACCCCCATCGTGGAGATGGACCTTTCGTATCCTTCCCTGGGCTCTGCTTATCTGCACAACGAAACCCCTTATAAGCCCAACGTGGCCGATCTGCTTTCCGCGCCGCTTTCTCCCTTTACGGGGGAGGGACCCAAGGTGCTGATCCTGCACACCCACACCACCGAAAGTTATCTTCCCAACGGAGGGGAGGACATGGACGGACTGCCGGGAGATCTGACGTACAGCACGGTGGAGGAAGAAAACGTGATCGGTGTGGGGGCTGAGCTCTGCCGTGTGCTGAACGAGAAGGGGATCGAGACCCTTCACTGCACCCTTCGTCACGACGAGCCCACCCTGCGCGGAGCCTACGAGCGTTCCTTGGAAACGGTGAGGCGGTATCTTGCGGAGTACCCGAGTATCGTTTGCGTTATTGATCTCCATCGGGACGCCATCCTGACGGGAGACGGAGAATATGTTCGTCTTCTGACCGCCGACGGGGAGGTTGCCCAGGTGATGGCGGTGGTAGGAAGTGACTGCAATGGCACGGCCTATGATTGGCAAGCCAATCTTGCGCTGGCCCTGCAGCTTCGGGAGCACTTGAATCAGATGCTTCCCACCCTTTGTCGTCCCATCTCTCTGCGACAGTCTTCCTATAATCAAGAGCTCCTGCCGGGGTATCTTTTGTTGGAGATCGGGAGCGGCGCCAATACGCCGGAGCAGGCAAAGCGAGCCGCCGCATACGTGGGAACGGCCCTGGCCGATCTTCTGCTTTCCACGGAGAATGTAACGCAATAAATCCATAAAAGAATGGCCGCCGACGAAACGTCAGCGGCCGTTTTTTTATCATTATTTTATTCGTTCTCCTTGGTGTTGGTGGACTTGCTACGCAGGCAAAAATACTCTACCAAAAGCAGCCCCGCGCCAATCAACATTCCCATGCCAAGGCCCAGAGTGCCGCGCTCCATGGCACCGATCACACCAACAAAGCCTACCAGGCAAAGGGAAAGGGATACCACCTTGCTCCACTTGCGAACGGCTTGTCCGCAAAGGATACGGCGCAAAACAAACAGGAAGGAAAGCAGTGCGTCAACGCCTTTTTGCAGGCCGGTTTTATAACTTTGCGATTCGGTGAAAAACGCCTCGAAAATTCCGTTATCGGAATGAGTATAGTCGTTTCTTTCTACAGAGCGATTCATAAAGCCCTCCAAAATTACCAAAATTGGAATTTCTTACAGGCACATTATAGCACCTTTTTTGGGGTTTGTCAATACCTTTTTTCCAAAAAAAGAAAAAATATTTCAAAAACCTCTTTACAAATTCAAAAAAAGTGGTATAATAGTATCGTAAACGGAAAAAGGAGGCGGAATATGGAAACCTATATTGACCGTATCAAGCTCTTGAAAAATAAAAAGAAGATCACCAACGATCAGCTGGCCGCCATGACCGGGATCCCTCTGGGAACCCTGAGCAAGCTCCTGGCGGGAATGAGTGATTCTCCAAAGCTTTCCAATATTATTGCAATCTGCGGTGCCTTGGATTGCTCGGTGGAGTACATCGTCAGCGGCACGCCGGAAAATACCCATAATTATACCTTGAGTGCCGAGGAGATCCGCGTGATTGAGGACTACCGTCAGTTGGATGCCTGGGGAAGAGATCTGGTGGACAGCGTGATGACCAAGGCCATTGCGCGCGGAGCATCTTTCGTACCTGCCGAGAAGGAAGAAAAGCCGGCGCGAATTCTTCAACCCATTCGCCTTGGCAACCGCTATGCCGAGGAGCAGCGAGTGCGCTCGGGTAAGCGGAATATACAGCTGTACGATCTTCCGGTGTCTGCCGGCGTTGGCGTGTATCTGGATGAGGAGCGCGCCGAGAGCATCAGTATTCCCAACAACGAAAAGACCGCCGAGGCCGACTATGCTCTGCGCATCAGCGGCAACAGTATGGAGCCCAAGTATCATAACGGTGATATTCTCCTGGTACAGCACGCCGATGGCGTGGAGGTAGGCGAGCTTGGAATCTTCCTGCTGGACGGTTGCGGCTTCTTCAAGGTCTACGGCGGGGATCGGTTGCTTTCGCTGAATCCCGATTATGCTCCCATCCTTTTGAAGGATTTTGAAGACGTCCAGTGTAAGGGACACGTGATTGGTCGCCTGAAACGCAAATAAGCGATCTTGATGGAAGAGATATGCATGAGAATCATAGAAAAAGAATGAGAAACCGAATATTGCGAGAGGGCTTTGAGAATCTTGCGGACCACGAGCTGCTGGAGACGTTGCTCTATTCTTCCCGGCCAAGAGTGGATACCAACGGCTGCGCACATAGCCTGCTGGAACGTTTTGGCTCTTTTAAGGACGTGGTGGAAGCCGACATCGAGGATCTGACCGAGGTTCCCGGCATTGGAGTACAGTCGGCAATTATGATCAAGCTGATCCTGGAGTGCGCCAAGCGTTATGCCAGGGATTGCGCTGTCCCGGTAACAAGATATAACTCCCTGAGCCAGATTCTTCATTATTTATTCCGCTTATACATCGGTGTCACCCGCGAGCGGCTGTATATGATGCTGTTCAATAATCGCATGAATCTGTTGGATTGCGTGCTGGTGTCCGAGGGAACGGTCAACAGCACCAGTTTGCCTTTAGCCAAGATCAACGATATCATTGTTAAGAAGAAGGCTGCGGCCGTGGTGTTGGCGCACAACCATCCCAGCGGCTTGGCAGTTCCGTCGCCCAACGACTACGAGCTGACCGATTCCGCCCAGGTCTATCTGGAGTCCATCGGCATTGCCTTTGTGGAGCATCTGCTCATCGCCGACAATCGCTTTTATCCCATTTTAAAGCATCGGTCGGGAATGTTCCGTTCCTCACCCTACGGCAAGAATCTGGGAAGCGACTTTTACAAGCTGTTTTACGACGTGGACGAAACCACCTTTACCTTCCCGCCGCTGTTCTCGGAGAACTCCGAACCGACGGCCGAGGCTCCCGAGCCGGTTTCATAATTGATTAAAAAAGCCTGCATCTTTTCGCGTGTTATCCTTAACGGAGAACACGCGAAGTTATGATTGCCCATACGGGCAAGTTATGAGTTCTGATTGGCTACGCCAAGTTATGAGCGACTACGTCGCGCTAAAGGGACACGTGGCAATCATATCATAACGTTTGCATTTTGGCGAAGCCAAAGGCAAACTCATAACGGCGAGATAAATTGCAAGGCAATTTGGCGAGCCTCATAACTCTAAACTGAAAAGCAGAAAAAAGAGAGAACAATTCGGCTATAAACCGATTTGCTCTCTCTTCTGTATTTTATCGAAAGAGAGAGAGAGAGAGTTTCGCATTTGTTAAACAAATGCATCGGGCTATGCCCATACCCATATCTTATTTCTCCGATAAGGACAACACCCTTTTTGATGCAGGCATTTTCTATCCCTTGGTGCAGGAATCAACGGGCTTTGCCGCTGTCCTCGGTGACGGCAGGGGAGGGATCCCAACCGTAGCGAGCCCCGGAGCCCAAAGAGGATTCAATGCGCAAAAGACGGTTGTATTTTGCCACCCGTTCACTGCGGCATGGCGCTCCCGCCTTGATGAAGGGGGCACCGGTGGCCACGCAGATGTCCGAGATCGTTGTGTCCTCGGTTTCGCCGCTTCGGTGGGAAAGGATATACCGATAGCCCGCGTTGTGGGCGGCATTGATCACGTTCAGGGTTTCGCTCAACGTGCCGATTTGATTGGGCTTGATCAATATGGCGTTGGCGGCACCGCAGGCAATGCCTTCCTTCAACCGCTTCTCATTCGTAACAAACAGATCGTCGCCAACCAACATGGTTCGATTGCCCAGCCGCCCCGTCAATTCCTTCCAACCGTCAAAATCCCGCTGGTCCAGACCGTCTTCAATAGAGCAAAGGGGGTATTTGGAGGCAAGCTCCTCCCAGGTTTCGATCAGTCCCGTGCGGGAAAGCGCTTTGCCGCGCTTGGGCATCCGATAACCGTTGCTCTCGCTGTACCATTCTCCCGCGGCACAGTCCAGAGCGATCTTCACCTTTTCCGTGGTGTAGCCGGCGGATTCTATGGCGCGACAGATCAGCTCCAACGCTTCCTCGTCATCCTTTAAATTGGGAGCAAAGCCGCCTTCATCGCCCACCGTGGCCAAAAAGCCCTCCGAGCGCAGAATCTTTCCCAGGGCGTGATAGATCTCGCTTCCCATGCGAAGTGCCTGGGAAAAGGAGTCGGCCCCCAGGGGAACGATCATGAACTCCTGAATTTCCACGTTGTTGGAGGCGTGGGCACCGCCGTTGAGAATGTTCATCATGGGGACGGGCAAGCGGTTGGCCGCAGTGCCCCCCAGGTAGCGGTAGAGGGGAAGATGGTACCAGTTGGCCGCCGCTCTTGCCGCCGCCATGGAAACCGCCAGGGTGGCATTTGCCCCCAGTCGACTTTTGTTCTCGGTACCGTCCAGATCGCAGAGAATGCGGTCAATTTCGGTCTGCTCCGAGGCATAAACCCCGGAAAGTGCCGGGGAAATGATCTTTCCCACGTTGGTTACCGCGCCGAGTACCCCCTTTCCGCCATAGCGTTTCCGATCTCCGTCCCGAAGCTCGCAGGCCTCATAGATGCCGGTGGATGCCCCCGAGGGGACGCTGGCAACACCTACGGTGCCGTCGGACAAAAATACGGTGGCCTCTACGGTGGGATTGCCGCGGGAATCCAGGATCTCGCGGGCGCAGCATCGAATGATCTGTGGTTTGTTCATAAAAAAGGATCCTCTCTTTTTTCATTATTTTGGAATACAGCTTCAGTATCGCCCATCCTTGGCCGCTCTATTCGCAAACCCGCGGAGTCGAATGCGGAAGCCTGCGGATCCCGTCACTTTTCCTACGGTTTTGTCATATTCTGTCAGTAGAAGGGAGGTGTAGACGATGAAGGAATATGCATCCCGAGGCGTTTGTCTGGCAACCCTCGGCTCCATGACCCAGGCCCTGCGTGCCCAGACCGCCTTGACCAATGCCGCCATCCGCGCGGAGGTGGTCAAGGCCGATTCGGCAAGAACCAAGCGCGGATGTGCCTATGCCGTTGCGTTTTCCTGTTCCCAACAGGAGAATGTGCAACAGATCTTAAAGAGCGCGGGGATCCGTGTTCGTGAGTACTACGAGGGAGATTCGGTATGATCTATCTTGATAACGCGGCCACCAGCTTTCCAAAGCCGGCTCGGGTCAGCGATGAGATGCTGCGGTGTATGCGCCAGTATTGCGGCAATCCGGGCAGGGGCTCCCACGCCCTTGCCATGGAGGCGGCAGAGCGCATTTACGCCTGCCGTGAGGAGGCGGCGGCTTTTTTTGGTGTGTCCTCTCCCGAGAACGTGATCTTTACTCCCAATACCACTGTTGCCTTGAATATGGCCGTCAAAGGCCTGCTTCGCCAAGGGGATCACGTTCTTCTCTCGGATATGGAGCACAATGCCGTTTACCGTCCCGTGCAGAAGTTGAAGAATCAGGGGCGGATCACCTTTGACGTCTTTCCCAGCCTTGTCACACACCCCGAGGCCACGGTGGCCGATCTTTGCATGGGAATCGCAAAATGTCTGCGTCCCAATACGCGAATGCTGATCTGTACCCATGCCTCCAATATTTGCTCCTGGAAGGCTCCCTTGCGGGAGTTGGGGGCCTTTTGCCGACGTCACGGACTTCTTTTCGTAGTAGACGCCGCCCAGTCGGCGGGTCATGAGGTGATTGATATGAAGGAAATGGCCATCGACGCTCTCTGCGTGCCGGGACACAAGGGACTGCTTGGTCCCCAGGGGAGCGGAATGCTACTGCTGGGAGACGGGATTATGGCCGATACCCTTTTGGAGGGCGGCAGCGGATACAATTCTCTGGATGCCGAAATGCCCCTGGAGGCCCCCGAGCGCTACGAGGCGGGTACTCTTGCCACGCCCGCCATCGTTGGCCTTTGCGAGGGGATCCGAGAGGTGAAGCGGTTGGGGGTAGCTTCGATCGCCAGGCATATTGCGGGATTGAATGCAAGACTGCAAAATCACCTGCGGCACCTTCCGGGCGTGCGGATCTACGCCCCACAGCATTCGGGCGCGGTGCTGTTGTTTGGCGTGGAGGGGATCTCTGCCGATGGGGTAGGGGATTGGTTGAACCGTTGCGGCTTTTGCGTCCGTGCCGGATATCATTGCTCGGCTCTGGGACATACCACACTGAATACCCCTCCCGGTGGTGCGGTGCGGGTCAGCCCGGGAATCTATAACACAAAAGAGCAAATGGATCACTTTGCCTCTGCCGTAGAGGAGCTTCTGAAAAAGTAATTACGTCGAGCCAATTCAAAAAACTCTTTCAAAACGAAAAAAAGAGGGGGCTTTTTTCTAAAGAATAGGATATTTTCGGTGATTTTATCTTTTTTGATTGACAAGAAATTGAAAGCATGGTAAAATGAAACCGTAAAAAAATAAAAAAAGGAGCGTTCCCATGAGAAAAAACAGTCGTATATCACGCATTTTGTGCCTTCTTCTTTTTCTTGGTATGCTTTTTGGTACCCTGATTGCATGTGGCGGAGGAACCAACGTTCCGTCTGCAACCACCAATGCTCCGGTGACCTCTACGGAGGCAACCACGGTTGCTACCGAGGATCCCGCATACGTGGAAGATCTCCCCGAGCTGAATTTTTCCGGATATGAGCTGAAGATCCATATGCGGAATAACGATTTCTTTATTTCCGACCAGTACGTTGAATCCTATGATACTGCAACCTCCTTCGTGGACCGCGCCGTATATCAGCGGAACGAGGCGGTATCCGAGCGATTTGGCGGCATTTACTACACGATTGGGCGTTCTCCCAGCGATAACTACGATATTTCTCTGTTTGCCACGATCCAAAGCGGTGCCTGCGATTGGGATCTGATCATCAATCACGGACACTCTCTGAGCAAATACGCCCAGGGATCGCTGATGCTGGATCTGAACACCGTCCCCATCTTGACCTCACCAAGAAGTATTGGGATCAGAATATGATCGAGGATTTTGAGATCAACGGCAAGATGTTCTTTATTGGCGGTGATATCAGCTATCAGCTCCTGGGGCACACCGACTCCATGGTGTTTAATAAAACGCTTTGCAAGGATCTCGGCCTGGAGGAGCCCTACGGCGCGGTATTGACCGAGGATTGGACCTTTGAACTTTTTTCAAGCATGGTAAAACAGGCCAGTGCCGACAAAAACGGTGACAGCAAGCTGGTCCTGGAGGACGGGGATATTATGGGCTATGTAACCGATAAGTACTGTGGTCCCATCAATGTTCTGTATTCCGGCGGAGGAAAGGTCTCCCACAACGACGGTAGCACCTTTTCGCTGACCCTTTATAACGAGCGCAATGAAACCATTTTTGCAAAATTCTTTGAATTCATGGAGCAGGACAACTGTGACATCTTTGAAGAATTCACCTCCTCGGTCCAACTGATCCAGCTGCGCCGTCTCTTTGCCCAGGGAAATCTCCTGTTTATGGATCTGCGTACCTATGAGATCTCTACTCTGATCCAGGAGGGAATGTTGGATTACGGCGTGATCCCGTGGCCCAAGTGGGACGACACGGTAGACGGCTACCACTCCTGGGTAGACGCGGGCGCAAACCAGATTGGTATTCCCATGGGAAAGAGCGAGGAACGCCTGGAATTCCTTGGCGCGGTCTTGGAGGCCCTGTGTGCCGAGGGCTATCGCTCGGTGGTCCCGGTTTACTATGAGCAGATCCTGAAGCTGAAATTTTCCCAGGATCCGCAAAGCTATGCGATCATGGATATGATCAAGGAAGGGCGCGTGTACGATATGGCATCCTATTGGGGCTCTCCCGTGGGTATGCCCGGATACTACTTGGTTTCTCATTCCGGACACAATTTTACTACCTGGTGGAACAGCCAGCGTAGCATGGCAGAATACCACGTAAAGACTCTGAACGAGCTGTTCAGTAAGTGGAACTGATAAAAAAAGCACTCTTCAACCTTGAAGAGTGCTTTTTTTATGAAGATCACAGGTCTGCGAGAATGGAAACGGCATTGGAGGCGCAGAGCAGAGTTCCGTGCTCCTTGAGATAGAGCTTTAGCATGGCGGCGTTTTCCGGCATACCGTACTCGTTGATAAAGCCCAGCTCCTCCGGCAGGGAAAAGGGGGAGGCGCAGAGCAGGGAGAGGAGAAGATAATAGCTTTTCCTCTCATCCCGAAAGGCCTGGGAGGCGCCGATGTAATCCAGATCCAGGAGGCGTCGGCAGACCGAGAGCAGATCCTCCACGGCGTCAAACCGATAGGCAAAATCCCGCTGGAAGGCGTTGATTCCACGCTTGGCAAGGGCTCCGGAGGGGCCGCGCTGGGGCGGCGCCTTTCCCCGCTCCCCGGCACGGGCATCGGTCCCTTCGTTGATGCGCTCGGCCGTGGCCGGGGGCAACGCGGGGAGGTGAGTAATAAACATTTCGCAGCCTCCTTCGCGGGAGGGAAAATACTGTATGGAAATATGGTTATCGTCCGCATCAAAGCCGGTCTGCTTTTTGATCTCGGTCATCAGATGGCGGAAGGCGCGGCGCGTTTTTTCGTTGTCGTCGCCAATGCAATCGTTGTTCAGCTCAAAGTGACACATATCCGTAGGGGTCAGCATAATTTTGAGTTTGCTGCTGCTGATACGTATCAGTTCCATGCAAAAAGGCTACTCCTTTCTTTTTTTGGACGGAAGCAATGTCCTCTTATTCTTATTATAATCATTTTTTCGGAAAATGGAACCCCCAAAAATATGGTAATTTCATTGACAGGGTGCGGGATCTGTTGTATAATAGGAGCAAAGGAGTTGATCAGGTTGCAAAAGGTTGTAAGTGTTGAGACTATGCGCCACAGCGATGAAAGAACCATTCAAAGCGGAATTTCCGGGCGCGAGCTGATGCGACGCGCGGGACAGGGGATCCTGGAAAGCTACGACTGGAAGGGGCCGGTTGCCATCGTTTGCGGAAGCGGAAACAACGGCGGCGACGGCTACGTGCTGGCGGGATTGCTTTGGGAGCGGAAGATCCCCGCGGTGGTATTTCTGCTCTCGGACCGTTTTTCCGAGGACGGCGCGTTTTATTATGAGGATTGCCGCAAAAAGGGGATTGAGATCCGTTCCTGGACGCCTCGGGAGTCCTTTGGGGACTTTTGCGAGATCGTGGACTGTATTCTCGGCACCGGCTTTGCGGGTGAGGTGCGAGGGGATGTGGCCGACGTGATCCGCGCCATCAATCAAAGCGGAAAGACCGTGATCTCCGTGGATATCAACAGCGGTCTTTGCGGCAACAGCGGACGCTCGCCCCTTTGCGTCCATTCGGATCTGACGGTTTCCATTGGATATTATAAGACGGGACATTTTTTGAACGACGCCAAGGATGTGATGCGCCGCGTGATAAACCGGGACATTGGCATCGATCTCTACGGCTCGGCCGCCTTCTTGGTGGAGCCGGAGGATCTGGGAGAGGTATTGAAGCCCCGCCGTCAGAATTCCCACAAGGGGGATTACGGCTACGTTTCGGTTCTGGGGGGCTGTACCTCCTATTCCGGGGCCGTTAAGCTGGCCAATCTCAGCTGTGCCGCATTGCGCGCAGGCTGCGGCGTGGCCCAGGTGATCCTGCCCGACGCAATTCAAAATAGCGTATCTCCCTATCTGCTGGAGAGTACGATGGCGTGTCTGCCAAGCGATGGGGAAGGACGGATGCTCTTTTCGCCCAAGGCCTTGGACGCGGTGCTTTCCAAGCAAAGAGCGCTTGCCGTTGGAATGGGCTGGGGACGATCTGCGGCGTATCCGCAGATCCTGGAGCACATTCTGCGCTCCTATGCCATTTCCCTGGTGATCGATGCCGACGGTTTGAATACCTTGGCCGAAATGGATCCATCCATTTTGAAAACCACCGATTGTGCGGTGATCCTGACCCCGCACCTCAAGGAATTCGAGCGATTGAGTCGCTATTCCATGAAGGAGATCCAAGAGGATCCCATTGGTTGCGCCAAGGCGTACGCCAAGGAGATGGGCGTGGTGCTCCTGCTCAAGGGACCCTGCACCGTGGTCACCGACGGTGAGGAGGTTTTGCTGGTTTCCCGCGGCTGCTCCGGCATGGCAACCGCAGGGAGCGGCGACGTGCTCTCGGGGATCCTGGCAGGACTGTTGGGATTCGCCTCGGCAACGCCACTGACCGCGGCCTGCGGTGCTTATATCGCCGGCCTTGCCGGAGAATTGGCGCAGGCGGAGAGCAACCCCATCAGTATGGTGGCGTCGGACACCGTGGCCAAGATTCCTGCGGCAATCTCGCAGATCCTGACGCGGATCGAGGAAAATCGAAATTGATTTTGCCTGTTTTTTGGTTGCCGATTGACTTTTTTTCGCTTTTATGATACAATAATGGCGTTCAGATGATTCAAAAGGAGCATTTTTATGGTTTTAACGGTTCTGTTCTGGCTGGCCTCCGTGGGATCCACGGTGGCGGTCTATGCGCTTGCGGGAGCGCTTTCTTTTTGGTGGATCCTGCCGATCCAGCTCGGCTTTTTTGTGGCGTGGATCCTGCTTTATTTGTTGGGACTTCTCGCGGCCTCGGCCTTTCTCTCGGTCAAAAAGCCGGTGGAGCAGCCCAAAAAGCTTTGTCGGTTCTTTGTGGTTATTACCATGGATTGCTTGACACGGCTTCTGCGCTGTCGCATCACTCTGCACGGAGCCGAACAGCTGCCCACAGGCTCCTGTGTTCTGGTGAGCAACCATCGCTCGGCCATGGACCCCATTGCCACGTTGGCGGCGTTGAAGCACCGTCCTCTGGCGTTTATTTCCAAGGAATCCAATATGAAGATCCCCATCGTAGGCCCCTTCATTCACCATGCGGGCTTTCATGCCATTGACCGAAACAACGGTATGCGCGCTCTCCGCACGTTGAAGCATGCCGCCGAGGTGATGCAACGCACGGGGATGGATATGGGCATTTACCCCGAGGGAACCCGAAGCCGCACCGGACGGCTCCTGGAATTCAAAACCGGAGCCTTTCTTTTGGCCAAACGCGCCAACGCTCCCATTGTGGTCATGTCTACCAAGGGGACCGAAAAGGTCTTTCGCCGCTTCCCGTGGCGTTCCACAAGGATCGAGCTGACGGTGCTGGAGGTTTTGCCTCCCGAGGCAGTGAAAGAGCGCTCCATGGAGGAGCTCTGTAATCATGTTCGAAGCGTGATCGCAAAGGATCTGGGCGAAGAATAATCCGAATAAAAAAGAGTCGATAGAGGTTCTATCGACTCTTTTTTTGTAACGATATCATCCTTGGGTTTTCTCCAGGTAATCTGCCAGCAGCGCGTCCTGGAGTTGCTTTACGGTATAGGCGGCCTTTCCACCCACGGCAACACCGTCTACCTCCACCACGCGCATACAAAGGGCCGAGGCCGAGGTGATCAGGATCTCGTCGGCTTCCATCAGCTGGGAGAGGGAATAGGGCGTTTCCTCTACGGGGATCCCTTGCGCCTTGCAGCAGGCCATCAGGTGCGCCCGACCGGTGCCGGCCAGAATCAGCTCGTTGGCGGGATGGGTGATCAGCTTGCCGTTCTTCAGAATGGAGATGTTGGAGTGGGCACATTCGGTAACGGTTTGGTCACGGTGCAAAATGCATTCGTCCACACCTGCGCGTACCGTGGCCTGGGTGGCAAGCACGTTGGGGAGCAGATTGAGGGATTTGATATTGCAGTGGTAAAACCGCGTATCCGCGGCGGTGATGCAACGAAGGGGAGCGTAGGTATCCTTGATCTCTCCGGGCTTGAGCATGATCCAAAGATTGGACCGATCCTCTTCCGGGAAGGCGTGGGAGCGGATCCCCGTGCCTCTGGAGAATTGAAAATACACCCATTGGTTGGGCGAATCCAGTTGTTTTACCAGGGATTTCAAAAGCTCGCAGAGCTCGGCCTTGGTCAGGCGCGGAGTAATCTCCAGGAGCTTTGCGCTCTGAAAGATGCGGTCAACGTGCTCTTCCAGCTCGTAGATGCAGTAGTTTCGACAGTAGGTAACGTCGTAAACGCCGTCGCCAAAGTAGCAGGCGCGATCCAGCATGGGAACTTGAATTTTTTCCAGCTCGTCAACCGTGCCGTTGTAATATCCAAGGGTTTTCATAGGTGGGCAAAGGATCCTTTCTGTTCTTATTGTGTGGAGAGGAGGTCGCGTAAGTAGGTCAGCGTTTGCTGGGAATAAGCGACGGAGGCATCGTTCAGCGCAGCGGTTGCCACCAGCTCCACCGAGCGGTCGCAGGGCTCTCCCGCGGCACAAAGGGTTTGCTTCTCGCCGTTGCTGTATCGCACTTCTATGGAGAACGCGGCGGAGTAAAGCGCTTCAAAGTTGGTGACCGGCGGGGTGTCTACGCTGATCTTGACCCAATCCCCAAGCTCCCGCAGGTCGCTGATCGAGGCAGGGGTGGAAAGTCCCTCTTCCTGCAGCGTGGCAAAAAGACGGATGCGATCTTGGCTTTTCAGGGCTTGATAGTCCTCCAGGGCGAGAACTGCGGAAAAGCGCAGCTGCGGCGGGGTTCCCTTTAGGGAGAGGGACGCCCCGTGAAGCAGAAAAAAACGGGCGGTGGTGGCGGTATAGGTCAGATCCCGGGTCAGCTCGATCTGCGCTCCCGCCGGCAAAAAGGAGCCGTCGGAGCCGATCCAGCCTACAAAATAGGGAAGTGCGCAGTCGGGAAGCTCCAACCGCGTTCCCTTGGGATGGGTCTGTGTTGTGGAGGAATCCTTTTCCACAAAGGCGATTTCGTGTTGTGTGGTTTGCATTTCCAGATAGAAGACCGCGCACAGGAAGGAGTGGTTTTGTTTTTGGGAGGGATCGTCGTTATCGTAATTCGCCCAGCCCCGTACTGTTAATATATGCTTGCTTCCCGCCAAAAATTGCATAGGAATGGAAAGATCCAGCTTTTCCGAGGTGGAAAAGGTGATCCATTCCCCGTCGTCCAGGCGGTATTGCAGGACGCGGATGCCGTAGCTATGCTCCACGCGGCCCGAAAGCCGGAGCGTTTTTTCACTTTGAGGATAGAGGGTCTGATAGACCGTAGAATCCTCCGAGAGCAGACGGTCGGGCGAGGTCAGCTCCACGGTGTAGGAATAGCGGTTCGGGGCTTGTGCAAGGAGGGTACAGGTGCCGTTGGCAGGGTCTTTGCAGGGGGCGTCGGGCATACCCTCATACACCGGAATCAGGAAGGTGCAGGCACTGTCCAGGGCATCCACGGCGGCAAAGGCCGAATAAAGGGAGCGGGCTTCGGTCAAAGCACCCGCCACGTTTTGCATATACTGTCCCCAAAAGTTGCGGTCGGCGGCACGGCCGTCCACGTTAAACTTTTGCAGATAAACGGTGGATTGATAGCGGTCGATGTAGTTCTTTTTGAGAAGATAGGAGCCGCCGTAGATCGATTTCCAACGGGTATTCCAGGCGGCACTTCCACCCCAGGCGGAGGCCATTTCCGCGGTGCCGTCCACCGCGCGGTTCATAGCGTTCAGATAGATCTGAAAGAGCCCGGTTCCGCTGGCCTTTACGTTGAACATATTGTAGTAGCCGTCCAGGGCGCAGAGCTGCTCCACGGTGTAGCCCGAGGAGGGGGGGAGGATCTTCTTTCCGTTCTCGCTGGTCTGGGTCTGATTGCGGTAATAATCGGCCAAAAGACTTCCGCAACGGCCCGAGATAATGGCCGAGGTTCCTGCGCTGCCTTGCTCCTGGCGGATTTTTGCCGCAAGGTAGACGGGATGGAGGTCCAGGGCCTGTCCCACCTCCTGAAGATAGGCGGCGTAGGACCTTCCGTTTTCCAACGTGCCGTTTTCCATAAACGTGCCGTTCAAAACCGCTTCAATCTCCTGCAACGTGGCGGTGGTTTGATAGGAGAGGTCGTAGAACTGGAAGATGTCGGCCTCATTCAAGAAGTTGCGGGGGTCCATAAAATAGCGCACGGTATCCACCGAGGCCTGATAATAGCCGGAGTCATATTGCTCCTTGTTGAGAGGATGATGGTATGCCTGATAGGTTTGGGAGGCGGGAATGAGATTGGTCAGGGGATTTTCGGTTTCCTTTTTGATCACGTAGTCCCAGGTGTATGCCTCATTGGTTTGGGTGATTTGCAGAGGAAGAAAGACCCAGTTGGGATGCAACAGATGGAGCTCGGTCAGGGAAACGGCGTAGTCCTTGGGAAACCCGGCGTCCAGAAGGGACTCGTAGTAGGTTTGGGCGTCTCCGGAGAAGAAGCGTTCGGTGGTGCTTCCTTCCATACGGAGGCTTAGTCCCACGGCCAGCAAAAGCGCACCGATCATTACCGCCGAGAGAGCGGACACCAATATCTTTTTTGCTTTTGCCTTCATAAAAATCAATCCGCCTTTCCGCATGGGATCTTTTTTCCATTATAACATAAAAAAAGAATTTTGGGAAGAGCTTTTTGGAGAAAAAACAAAAAAAGAGGCCGTCTCAAGAGGGTGGCTTGAAACGACCTGAATTTTTTTGAATTTGGGTCAGGATTTTTCGGACTTGGTGTGGAAAACAATGCTCTCGTTTTCCACCGTTGCCGTGATCTCGTCACCGCGTCCAATGCGTCCCTCCAGCATTTCCGTAGAGAAGGCATCCTCCACCATACGCACCACCGCGCGACGCAGAGGACGTGCACCGTAGGTGGGATCAAAGCCCTTTTTGGCAAGGAGTGTTGCTACCGAGGGATCAAAATGGATCCGGATCTCCAACGCCTCAATACGGCGGCGGACCTCCTCCAGCATCAGCCCGGCGATCTTTTCAATGTCCTCCTGCTTTAAGGGGTGGAAAAGGATGATATCGTCGATACGGTTGATGAATTCCGGGCGGAAGGTGCCGCGCAGAGCCTTCATCATCTGCTCCTTGCGGTTGTCGTCGCTGTTGGCGGGGGCGTCAGCCGCAAAGCCCAGGGATTTGGGACCGCTGATCTCCCCGGCTCCCACGTTGGAGGTGAGAATAATGACGGTGTTTCGGAAATCCACCCGCCGTCCCTGGGAGTCGGTCAGAATTCCATCCTCCAGAACCTGCAGAAGGATGTTGAACACATCGGGGTGCGCCTTTTCGATCTCGTCAAACAACACCACCGAGTAGGGCTTGCGACGGATCTTTTCGGTGAGCTGTCCCCCCTCCTCAAAGCCCACGTAGCCGGGAGGCGAGCCGATCAGCTTGGAAACGCTGTGTTTTTCCATATATTCCGACATATCCAAACGGATCATGGCGTTGGGATCGCCAAACATGACGTCGGCCAACGCCTTGGTCAGCTCGGTCTTACCAATACCGGTGGGACCCATGAAGATGAAGGAGCCTACCGGGCGTTTGGGATCCTTGAGCCCCATGCGACCGCGGCGAATGGCGCGGGAAACGGCCGCTACGGCCTCCTCCTGCCCAATGACACGGGCGTTGAGAAGCTCGTCCAGATGCAGGAGCTTTTCGCTCTCCTCGGCAAGGAGCTGATTCACCGGGATCCCCGTCCACTGGGTTACCACGTCGGCAATGTCCTCGGCCCGCACCGTAATGGAGGAGGTGTCCTGCTCGGAGGACCATTCGGCCTTTTTGGATTCGTATTCCTTTTTCAGCCGTTGCTCCTCGTCCCGCAGGGCTGCCGCGCGTTCAAAATTCTGCTCGGCAATGGCTTCCTCCTTTTCGGTGGCCAGGGATTTCATGGATTCCTCCAGCTCCTTCAGATCGGGCGGGGAGGTAAAGGCCGCGATCCGGCGGCGGGACGCCGCCTCGTCGATGAGGTCAATGGCCTTGTCGGGAAGAAAACGGTCGGTGATATAACGGGTGGAGAGCTGTACCGCGGCGGACAGGGCCTCGTCGGAAATCTTGAGCTTGTGATGGGCTTCGTACTTATCCCGCAGACCGTGCAAAATCTGCAGTGCGTCCTCCTTGCAGGGCTCTCCCACCAGCACCGATTGGAAGCGACGCTCCAGGGCGGCGTCCTTTTCAATGTGCTTGCGGTATTCGGCCAGGGTAGTAGCACCAATCACCTGCATCTCGCCCCGCGCCAGCGCAGGCTTGATGATGTTGGCCGCGTCTACCGCACCCTCGGCGGCACCGGCACCGATGATGGTGTGGATCTCGTCAATAAATAGGATGAGGTCGGGATTCTTTTGCACCTCGGACATCACGTTTTTAAAACGCTCCTCAAATTCGCCGCGGTATTTGGCCCCCGCGATCATGGAGGCAATGTCCAGGGTGACGATGGTTTTGTTGCGCAGATTTTCGGGGACGTTCCCGGCAACAATGCGTTGTGCCAGCCCCTCCACCACGGCGGTTTTGCCAACGCCGGGCTCGCCGATGAGGCAGGGATTGTTCTTGGTGCGACGGGAAAGGATCTGGATTACCCGCTCGGTTTCGGCGTCCCGTCCAATGATGGGATCGATCTTGCCGTTTTTCGCCATGGCGGTCAGGTCGCGCCCAAAGCTTTTCAGTGTCGGTGCCGAATCCAGTGCATGACCGAGGGCCGCGGTTTCCCGTCCCTTGGAGGGCGGATTCTTTTCATTGCCGGACATTCCGCCGCCGGTGCCCGAGAGGAAGGTGGAAAGATCGTTTTTCAGCTCGTTGACCGAGATCTCCAGATTCTCCAGAATACGGACGGCCACGCAATCCCGCTCGTTCAAAAGGGCCAGGAGCAGATGCTCCGTGCCAATGTAGTCCTGGCCGTAACGCTGGGACTCGTAAAAGGAGGTTTCAATGATCTTTTTGGTGCGCGGGGTCATATCCGAGGCGTTGACCCCGGAGGGGGAGCCCACACCGGCCAGTTGAGCAATGGATTGACGGATCTTTTCCTCGTCGGCATTTCTCTCGGCCAGGTAGTGGGCGGCAACGCCGTTTTTTTCCAGGAGCAGACCCAGCAGCAGGTGCTCCGAGCCAATATAGGTGTGTCCCATTTCCGCGGCGCTTTTCAGGGCCAGGGTCAGGACGTTCTGTGCTTTTTGTGTAAAGCGGTTTGCCATAAGCAATCACGCTCCTTTCTGGTTTGCAAGGTTATTCCGGGGTGCCCGTATGATTCAAGGCAAGCTTGATCCGCTGGGCGCGGAGCTTGTCCCGGGCGGTTTCGGTCTTGGGGGTGGATTCCGAGGAAAGGGTCAGCGTTGCGGGCATGGTTTCCACCAAAAGGCTGCCCAGCTGCTCGTAGCTCACGTCCTGCACGATCCCCAGGGCAATGCCAAAGCGGACGTCGGCATAGAGCTTGATGAACTCTGAGGAGGACATCAGGAAAGCGTGCTTCAACAGTCCCTCACTCCGCAGGATGCGGTCGGTCAAGCGGTCCCGCGCCTCCCCCTGAATGCTCTTTCTCGCGTAGTGCTCCTTTTCGGTGATCTGCTTTACGGCTTCCTTCAGCTTTTTCAGGGTATCCTCTTCGGTGATGCCCAAAGTGATCTGATTGGAGATCTGATACATACATCCTGCCGCTCCGCTGCCCTCGCCAAACAGGCCGCGTACCGCCAGTCCGATCTTGGAGAGCTGGGCGGCCAGGGAATCCATATAGCCGCCGCGGGTCAGTGCCGGGAGGAACATCATCACCGAGGCCCGCATACCGGTGCCCAGATTGGTGGGGCAGTGGGTCAGGTAGCCCAGCTCCTCGCTGTATGCAAAGTCAAAATCCTCGTCCAGACGCTTTTCGGTCTGTTGCGCGTTTTTGTAGGCTTCTTCCAGGGCAAGGCCGGGGAGAATGGATTGGATCCGCAGATGATCCTCCTCGCAAACCATTACGGCAATGCCAAGGGGCTCCTGCAGCAGCAGGGCGTGAGGAGATTCCTTGGTGGCAAACTCG
This sequence comes from Clostridia bacterium, assembly GCA_017451915.1. Lineage (GTDB taxonomy): Bacteria > Bacillota > Clostridia > Oscillospirales > CAG-272 > UMGS1865. The sequence goes on along the minus strand of JAFTNJ010000035.1, from coordinate 33,140 downwards.
GGGCTTACGTAATGTCGCTCCACGTAGGAGGTGGCCATCACCGGGGAGAGATCCGAAAAATGGATCTTTCGGAACCCCGCGGATTCCAAAGGTGCGCTGACCTTTTCAATGATCTCATTGGCACCGGCGGCATCCAGCTTGGAGGCAAAGGGGTAGCCGTTGAGGTTTCTTGCCAGACGCACGCGGGTGCTGATAACGGTGTCGGCGTGTTTTCCTGCCGTATTGTACCATGCCATATTATTCTACCTCCTTCTGTGCCTGCTCCTTCAGCTTGCGGATCTCATCCCGCAGGGTAGCAGCTTGCTCGTATTGCTCGGCTTGAATGGCGTTCTGCAGCTGAGCCGTCAGCTCCTGCAGTCGAAGATCCCGCTCGCGCTTGGCCCGATGCCGCGCGGGGACGCTCCCCACGTGGGAGGTGGTGCCGTGCACCGAGGCGATCAGGCGGGAGAGCTCGTCCCGAAAGGTGGTGTAGCATTGGGGACAGCCCACCTTTCCCTCCTTGCTGATCTGATCGTAGGTACAGGAACAGGAGGGACATTTTTTCTGGGAGGAAAGGTGCAGAGACGTGGGGATCCCGAAGAATCCGCCAAAGAGATCGTCCTGCAGGGTAGAGAAGGGGTCGGCAAAGCTGCCGATCATAGACGTAATATCCTGAAGCTCGCCCTTTTCTCTCAGTTTTGCGGCACATTCGCCGCAAAGGGAATAGGAGCGGGTTTTGCCGTTGATATTTTCATTGTAGAACACGGTCGCGGTTCGTTTTTTACAGGTTTCACAAAGCATTTTGATTGGTTCCTTTCTCCGCAAGGACTCTTGCGGCTTTTTTGTTCTATTATAGCTCTTTTGTGCGAAATAATTTGTCGCTTTCTCTGCAATTTGGAAAAATTTGTTTTTTTACATCAAAGTAAGGATCAACTGCTTAAGAATATCCGCCCGGGTCAGACTGCGAACCTGGGGAGGCAGGGAGGAAAGGGAGGCTTGGGAGAGGGCCGCCGCGCACAGGGCAAACTCCCGGGAGGTGATATACTCGTTGCCCAAGAGGTTTTTCAGATAGGCAAGGGCCTCCTGCTCGTCGATGCGGTCCCCGATGGCGCAAAAGAAGTGCATCAGGTAATCGTTGCGTCCCATTTGCTTGCGTACGATGCGGATACATCCGCCGCCGCCGCGTCGGGATTCGATGACGTAGCCACGCTCGGGGGTAAAGCGGGAAGAGATGACGTAGCTGATCTGGCTGGGAACACAGCCCAGGCGCATGGCCATTTCGTTTCGTTGCAGCTCCAGAATCCCGTTGCCCTCGTTCAGCATTTCTTCAATCATTTTTGCGATGGAATCGGTTAACATATCGGTTTCTCCTTTTTGACCTTCTTTGACTTTCCGTGATCATTATACTTCGAAAGTCAAAGAAAGTCAAAGTCAAAGAAAGTCAAAAATCAGCAAAAAGGAGCGAAAAAGACGGAAAAACCTGCAAAAATCTCGTTTTTTCTCTCTTTTTTGCGATTTTTCAGAAAAAAACGAATGCCTGTCCTGGGCGTGCGGAAAAAACGAGAAATCGAGTTGCCGACTTGACAACGAAGCGTTTTTATGGTATAATCTTATGGATATAATAATGATAAAAAGAGAGGAAGGGTGCTATACAATGGCGGAAGAACAAAAAGATTCGACCATGCGATATCCTTACCTTGAAAAAGTAAATAGTCCGGAGGAGCTGAAGAACCTTTCTTCGGAGGAATTGCCCCTCCTGGCAAATGAGATCCGTAGCTTTTTGATCGAGCAGGTCAGTGAGCACGGTGGGCATTTGGCCTCCAACCTTGGTGTGGTGGAACTGACCCTTGCCATTCACCGCGTCTTTTCTTCTCCCAAGGATCACGTTATTTTTGACGTTGGCCACCAGAGCTACGTGCACAAGCTTCTCACCGGACGGCGGGAGAAGTTTTCCACTCTTCGCCAGGGAGGCGGCTTGAGCGGCTTTCCCAAGCGGAGCGAGAGCGAGCACGATTGCTTTGGCACGGGACATAGCTCCACGTCCCTTTCCGCCGCCCTGGGCTTTGCCGAGGCTGACCGACTGTCGGGCTCCAATGCCTACACCGTATGCGTTCTTGGCGACGGTGCCTATACCGGCGGTATGATCCACGAGGCGCTGAACAACTGTCGAAAAAAGCTGCGCTTGATCATTGTGATCAATGAGAACGAGATGTCGATCTCCAAGAACATCGGACGGTTTGCCAAGAGCCTGTCGAACCTGCGCTCCAGCCAGCGGTATTTTCGCACCAAGAGCCTCACGATCTCCGTGCTGAATCATCTGCCCTTGATCGGTAAGCCCTTGTTCCGCTTGCTGCTGCGCCTGAAGATCGCTATTAAGTCGGCGTTGTACGGCTCCAATTATTTTGAGAATCTGGGCATGACCTATTTTGGCCCGGTGGACGGAAACGACGAGGCCTCGGTAGAACGCCTTCTGCGGGAGGCCAAGGCTACGGGGCAGAGCTGTGTGATCCACCTCAAGACCCAAAAGGGAAAGGGCTACGCCCCTGCCGAGACCCGTCCCGACCGTTTCCACGGCATTTCCCCCAACGGAAAGAAGCCGGCGACCGGCCCCAGCTTTTCGGAGGAGATGGGAAGCTATCTTACCGCAAAGGCAATGAAAAACGAGCGGATTTGCGCGGTGACCGCGGCCATGACCGAGGGTACCGGGCTGACCCCCTTCCGTTCCGCCCATCCCGGACGGTTCTTTGACGTGGGCATTGCCGAGGAGCACGCCGTGACCTTTGCGGCGGGGCTGGCGGCCAACGGCTACCGTCCCGTGGTTGCCATTTATTCCACCTTTTTGCAACGCTCTTACGACAACATTATCCACGACGTAGCTCTCCAGGAGCTTCCCGTGGTGCTTTGTGTGGACCGCGCCGGCCTGAACGCCGGGGACGGAGCCACTCATCACGGCATTTTTGATGTGGCTTTTCTTTCCCAAATCCCCGGGATGCGGATCTATACTCCCGTAACCCGCAAGGGATTGCAGCTTTCGCTGGAGGCAGCCCTCAAGGCCAACGGCCCATGTGCCATTCGCTATGCCAACGGCTATGAGGATGCCGAGGTGGCCGAAGCCTTCTACGGAACCTCGCCCCAGAACGACCTTGGTTTGCGGAGTAATTATCCTTTGAATCAGAAGGAGGATATTGACGCCGTGATCGTAACGCACGGACGCATCGTGCGGGAGGTCATGAAGGCGGCGACTTCCTTGAAGGAGCAAGGGCTTCGTGTAGGAATCCTGCTTTTGGAGCAGTTAAAGCCCTACGGCGAGACCGCGCAACGGATCCTCCCGTACCTGCCGCAAAAGGCTTGCAAGGTTATATTCCTGGAGGAGGAGATCCGCGCCGGCGGCATGGGGATGCTGCTTTCCGAGGAGCTTTCCCACCACGCACAGATGCAAAACAAACGTGTTCGAATCCTGGCGGTGGAGGAGTCCTTTGCCGTGCAGGAAAAGGACGAGCCTATCCTCAAGACCGTGGGCTTGGATTGCGACAGCATCGTTGCTTGCATCCTGTCCAAGGATTGACCTCTTAACTTGAAAGGAAGTTTACCATGCGTTTTTATGACCGCTTACAACCGGCTCCAACCACGGCGATCTTTTCGGAGGATGGCTATTTCGTTTGGTGCGGTTCGCTGATCAAGCACGGGGATACCTATTATCTTTTCTATTCCCGTTGGAAGAAGGAATACGGCTTTGACGCATGGGTGACGCACTCCGAGATTGCCGTGGCCACGTCAAAGACGCTGTTTGGCGAATTTCGCTTTGAAAAGGTGATACTGACGCGCTCGGAGGCTCCCTCCTGGGATCGGGATTGCTTTCATAACCCCTGTGTCATTGAGCAAAACGGTGTATTTTACCTTTATTATATGGGGAACTACGGCGACGGATCCTATTGGGATCATCGCAATCACCAGCGCATCGGCGTGGCGTATGCCTCCCATCCCTTGGGAGCGTGGACCCGCTCCCCGGCACCCGTGATCGACGTTTCTCCCCACGGCTTTGATTGCCTGATGACCTCCAACCCCTCGGTCTGTCGGTTCCCGGACGGACGCATCGCCCTCCTTTACAAGGGCGTAGGGAAGGAGGGGAGTCTTCCCAAGGGAGGCCCCGTGGTGTGCAGTATGGCTTACGCCAAGGATCCTATGGGCCCCTTTGAAAAAACAGGCATTCCCGTGATGCAAAATCCCGAGCACCCCTGGTCGGTGGAGGATCCCTGTCTCTTTTATGAACAGGGAAGGCTTTGGGCCATTGCCAAGGATTTTCACGGCTATTTTACAGGAACCGGTTCCACGTCCTTAGCACTGTTCGTGTCCACCGACGGCGTGGGTTTTGTTCCCGCCGAGGAGCCCTTGGCCATGCCTTTGGTGCTTCCTATGGAAACCGGGACACTGGCCGTCAAGCGGCTGGAGCGTCCCCAACCTTATTTTGAGGATGGCGAGCTCAAAGCGATCCTGCTGGCGGTCATGCCTTATCCCGAAGGGGATACGCTTCATAGCTATTCCATTCGTGTGCCGGTACAGCCAACCCAAGAAACGGAGTGATTTTTCATGATTCCAAAATGTAATCTGCATACGCATACCAATTTTTGCGACGGAAAGCACAGCGCCGAGGAAATGGTGCTGGCGGCCATCGACGCGGGGATGGAGACCCTGGGCTTTTCGGGGCATTCCGGATTGCCGTTTTCTACCACGTGGGCGATGAAGCAGGAACGAACCAAGCAATATCAAAGGGAGATTCTTCGCTTGAAGGATGCTTATAAGGACCGGTTACATATTCTATTGGGTATTGAGCAGGATCTTCTGACAGGGATTCCCGATTATCCATACGATTACGTCATCGGCTCGGTGCATTGCCTGCAGCCCGAGGGCGGCGAGGTAATGGTGGATCACTCGGAGGAGGTACTCTTGGAGGGAGCCAAAACCTATTACGGCGGCGATCTCTACCGCCTTTGCAAGGATTATTATCAACGCATGGCTACGGTGGCGGACGTCACCCGATGCGATATTGTAGGCCACTTTGACCTGGTGACCAAGTTCAATGAGGGCGGACGGATGTTTGACGAGCAGGATCCCCGCTATCTTCGCGTGGCTCTGGAGGCCCTGGACGCGCTGCTGGAAAAGGACGTGGTCTTTGAGATCAATACCGGTGCCATGTCTCGGGGATACCGAAAGACGCCCTATCCCTCGCCCATTCTTCTGCGTCGCATCGCGGAGAAGCGGGGCAACGTTACCATCACCTCGGACGCGCACGCCAAGGAGAATCTTCTGTACGGCTTTGCCGACGCGGTGCATCTGGCGCGCTCCAGCGGGCTTGGTTGCGTGTGGGTCATGACGCGGGACGGCTGGAAGAGCCGCGCGCTGTAATCATATCACAAAAAAACAAAAGGAGGTATGTCCGTGCGTTTGGATAAAATGCTTTCCGAGTGCGGTGTCGCTACGCGGAAGGAGAGTGCCCGTGCGGCGCGGGCAGGCTCCATTACCGTCAACGGCACCCCCGTGCGCTCGGCCGACGTCAAGGTCGACCCCGCGGTGGACGCCGTGGTCTATTGCGGTACCCCCGTGCGATATCGAAAATTCTTTTACTTTATGCTGAATAAGCCCGACGGCTACGTCAGTGCCACCGAGGACGGACGCGATCCGGTGGTGACCGAGCTTTTGCCCGAGGAATACCGCAGGCTGGGGCTGTTCCCCTGTGGGCGACTGGATAAGCATACCCTGGGACTGATGCTCCTGACCAACGACGGCGTTCTTTCCCACCGTCTGCTATCCCCAAAGCATCACGTGGAAAAATCCTACGGCTTTACCGTAAAGTTTCCGCTCTCCTCGGCCGATATCGATGCGCTGGAGGGCGGTGTGGACATTGGCGGCTACGTGACCAAGCCCTGCCGCGTCAATCTGTCCAACGAGCGGAATGGCGTCATTGCCATTACCGAGGGGAAATACCACCAGATCAAGCTGATGATGGAGGCCGTACACAATCAGATCACTTCCCTGGAGCGGTTGACCTTTGGCCCTCTTTCCCTGGATCCGACCCTGGAGCGGGGAGAATGGCGGGAGCTGACCGAGGAAGAGATCACTTTGTTAAATCAACAATAATTTGCTTTAGAATATTCAACGAAAGGAACCCTGAAGAACCCAATGAACATCAACGAAAAACTTGCCCAGGAATTCAATCTCAAGCTCGAGCAGGTGGAAAAGACCGTGGAGCTGATCGATGAGGGCAACACCATCCCTTTTATTGCCCGTTACCGTAAGGAGGTTACTGGAAGCCTGGACGACAATATCCTGCGTGATCTGTTTGACCGCCTCACCTTTTTGCGCAACATCGAAAAGCGCAAGCAGGAGGTCTTTGATCTGATCAGTGCCCAGGAGAAGATGACCCCCGAGATCCAGGCCGCCATTGAGGCCGCCCAGACCGTTACCGAGGTAGACGACATTTACCGTCCCTTCCGTCCCCACCGCAAGACCCGTGCGTCGGTGGCGAGAGAAAAGGGCCTGGAGGATCTGGCAAAATTGATCTTTGCCCAGGAGCCTGTCTACACGCCCTCCATTGAGGAGCAGGCCGAGGCCTTTATCAGCGAGGAAAAGGGCGTGGCGTCGGTGGAGGAGGCCTTGCAGGGAGCCAAGGATATCATTGCCGAGGATGTTTCGGACAACGCCGAGTTCCGTAAGGAGCTCCGCCGCCTGACCTTTGAGTTCGGTCTGCTTTCCACCAGGAAGGCAAAGGAGGAGGATTCGGTTTATGCCCAGTACTACGAGTATTCCGAGCCTCTTAAAAAGGTCCTTCCTCACCGCGTTCTTGCGATCAACCGTGGAGAAAAGGAGGAATTTTTGAAGGTAGATGTTACCGTTGCCTCCGAGATCGTTTTGAATTATCTTCTTTCACAAACCCTTCTGAACAATGGCAGTCCCGCTGAGAAGTACGTGAGTGCCGCTGTGCTGGATAGCTACGACCGCCTGATCGCGCCCTCCATTGAGCGCGAGATCCGCAACGATCTCTTTGATAACGCCAGCGAGGGGGCCATCAAGGTCTTTGCCGATAACCTGAGTCATCTGCTCATGCAGTCGCCCCTGAAGGGCAAGACCGTTCTGGGCTTTGACCCCGGCTACGCCCACGGCTGTAAGCTGGCGGTGGTGGAGAAGACGGGCAGGGTAGTGGATACCGCCGTGATTTATCCCGTAAAGCCTCGGGAGGAGATCGAAAAGAGCAAATCCATCGTCAAGCGTCTGATCGCCAAGCATAAGGTGGACGTGATTGCCATCGGCAACGGCACCGCCTCCAAGGAGAGCGAGATCTTTATTGCCAATCTCTTAAAGGAGGTTCCCGGTGACGTAAAATACATTGTGGTCAGCGAGGCGGGGGCTTCCATCTATTCGGCCTCCAAGCTGGCAGCCGAGGAATTCCCCGAGTTCGACGTTATGCAGCGAAGCGCGGTTTCCATTGCCCGCCGCTTGCAGGACCCTCTGGCCGAGCTGATCAAAATCGACCCCAAGGGCATCGGTGTGGGACAGTATCAGCACGATATGAAGCAGGCTCGCCTGGACGAGGCTTTGGGCGGCGTTGTGGAGGATTGCGTAAATAAGGTTGGCGTGGACGTTAACACCGCGTCCTATTCCTTGCTGTCCTATATTTCGGGTATCAATACCACTTCCGCAAAGAACATTGTAAAGTACCGTGAGGAGAACGGGGAATTTACCTCCCGTGCTCAGCTGCTTAAGGTTCCGCGCATCGGTGCCAAGGCCTATGAGCAGGCCGCAGGCTTTTTGCGGGTTCCCGGCGGAAAGGAGATTCTGGATAACACCGGCGTGCATCCCGAGTCCTACGCCGCTACCGCACAGCTCCTCTCCATGTTCGACTACACCAAGGAGGACGTTGCCAACGGAACCATTGGCAAGACCCTGGGAGATAAGGTGCGCAAGGCCGGAATTCCCTCGGTTTGCCAAACCCTCGGCATTGGTGAGCCCACCCTCTTCGATATTCTCGGCGAGCTGGAGAAGCCGGGACGCGACATTCGTGACTCGCTTCCGCCTCCCGTGCTCCGCGACGATATCCTGAGCCTGGAGGACCTCAAGCCCGACATGGAGCTGACGGGAACCGTCCGGAACGTCATCGACTTTGGTGCCTTTGTGGACATTGGCGTCCATCAGGACGGCCTGGTGCATATCTCTCAGCTTTGCGATCGCTTTGTAAAGCATCCCTCCGAGGTGGTCAAGGTGGGGGATATCGTTAAGGTGCGCGTTTTGAGTGTGGACGTCCCCAAAAAGCGGATCTCCCTCACCATGCGCTCCAAATCCAAGGCATAATTTTAATTTATTAAAAAACGAAGGTTTTTTCTCGGTTTCGAGTTCATAGTTTGTTATTGAAAATTGTGCAGGTTGCACAATGGCGGGGAAGAAATTTTGGAGAATTAACCTCTTCCATTTTTGGCGAAAATTTGGTACAATATATAGTGTTAAAAATAATGCCCTCACCGGGGGCAATCTTAGGAGGAACAAAAAATGGCAGGTTTATCCCTCAGACATATTTATAAAAAGTATCCGGGCGGCGTTACCGCAGTGTCCGACTTTAACCTGGAAGTTAAGGATAAGGAATTCTTGGTATTGGTAGGACCTTCCGGTTGCGGTAAGTCCACCACCCTTCGTATGATCGCAGGTCTGGAAGAAATTTCCGAGGGCGAGCTCTTCATCGGCGACCGTCTGGTGAACGACGTTGCTCCTAAGGATCGTAAGATCGCGATGGTGTTCCAGAACTACGCTCTGTACCCCCATATGTCCGTGTTTGAGAACATGGCATTCGGTCTGAAGCTGAGCAAGGTTCCGAAGGAAACCATTAAGAAGAAGGTAGAGGATGCAGCCCGTATCCTGGACATCACCCACTTGCTGGACCGTAAGCCCAAGGCTCTGTCCGGTGGTCAGAAGCAGCGTGTGGCTTTGGGTCGTGCAATCGTTCGTGATCCCCAGGTATTCCTTCTCGACGAGCCGTTGTCCAACTTGGACGCAAAGCTCCGTGCTGCCATGAGAACCGAGCTGACCAAGCTCCACAACCGCGTTGGTACCACCTTCGTATACGTAACGCACGACCAGGTAGAGGCTATGACCATGGCTACCAGAATCGTAGTTATGAAGGACGGTCTGATCCAGCAGGTAGATACTCCTCAGAAGCTGTATGACGAGCCCGTAAACCTGTTCGTTGCAGGCTTTATCGGAACTCCTCAGATGAACTTCCTCAACGGTACCCTTGAGAAGAAGGCCGACGGTCTGTACTTCGTATACGAGGGCAACGCTCTGAAGCTGCCCAAGGAGAAGGCAGAGAATCCCGCTCTGGCTGAGTACATTGGCAAGGAAGTTGTTGGCGGTCTCCGTCCCGAGTGTATCCACGACGACGTTTCCGGTATTGACAAGTGCGAGGGTGCAACCCTGAACGCATTCGTAGACGTTACCGAGTTGATGGGCGCAGAGATTTACCTGTACCTCAACGTTGGTGAGGAAGGCAAGCTGACCGCGCGCGTATCCTCCAGATCCACCACCCGTGCCGGCGATACCATTAAGATCGGCTTTGACATGGAGAGAATGCACATCTTCGATAAGGATACCGAGCGTTGCATCATCCACTAATCTTGATTTACTGAATTTGAAAAGAACCGATGTGAAAACATCGGTTCTTTTTTTCTTTTTTTATGGAAAGCCCTTTACAATCCCAGGGTTTTGTGGTAAAATAATATGAAATATTGTTTCTGTTGCGCGCGGAAAAGAAGGGAGGAAACCGAAATGAATCTCAATGAACAGTATTATCGAAAAACGGTGAGTGCCATTGGATTTACCATGTTGATCTTTCTTCTTTTGTTTAACGTGTTTGGATTGGTGATCACGTTGCTCCTGCCCATGGTGCTGGGGGCGGTTTTACCGCACGCCCCGGTGGCTTACGACTTGATCTATCAGCTGTCCTACGCGGCAGGCTATACCGCTTGCTTTATGGTTCCGGTGATTTTTTTAAAAATGTTTGTCAAACGGGCGGGCTATTCCTACCGTTCCATGTATTCGCCCCTGAAGATCTCTCCCTGGTTGCCCCTGATCCTTTTGAGCAGCGTTTCTCTGGTCTTTGTTTTTTCCTATTTGAATTCCTGGATCATGGAGATCTTTGGCGGCTATCCCGATATATTTTTTGAAGCGCCGGAGGCCGAAGCGGGTTTGCCCACGGTTTATCATTGGGTGCTGGAATTCATTGTGGTCTGCATGGTGCCGGGCTTTTGCGAGGAGTTTTTGTTCCGGGGTGCCATACTGACTAACTGCTTGCCCTTTGGGCGAAGCAACGCCATTTTGATCAGCTCGTTGCTCTTTAGCCTGATGCATCAGAATCCTGCCCAGATCCTGTATACCTTTGCGGCGGGAATTCTGTTGGGGATCATTTACGAGCGCACCGGCAGCATTTGGAACTGTGTTCTGCTCCATATCTTTAACAATTTCGTTGCCACCACAGAGAACCTGATCTATACCGCACTGGAGGATTCGGTTCAGCTTTTGCTGTATATTGACCTTTTGGAGCTGGTGATCTTCTTCCTTGGAATTTTGTCTGCCGCGGTACTGATCCTTCGCTTTTTCTCCAAGCGCGAGAGGGATTTCTCGGAGGGCTTTTTTGGAAGAGAGCTGCCGTCCTGTGATGGCTACTCCGCGGCTCCCGTGGCGGCCAATCGCGTTCGCCGTTTGTTCTGGGCACCATCCATGATTGCTTTTGTGGTGCTGGTGGCATTGCAGGTGGGGCTGATCCTGCTGATTGCGATGGTGATGTAAATGATGAACATGGATGAACAATGGATGCGCGTTGCCCTGGAAGAGGCGGCGCAAGCGGCTGCGGAAGGGGAGGTTCCCGTGGGAGCGGTCGTGGTTCGCGGAACCGAATTGCTTTCCCGTGCCCATAACCGATGTGTCAACGATAACGATGCTACCGCTCACGCCGAGACCCTGGCGATTTCCGAGGCGTGCAAAAGGGTTGGATCCTGGCGACTGTCGGATTGCACCCTCTACGTTACCCTGGAGCCCTGTCCCATGTGCGCAGGCGCCGCGATTAACGCCAGAATCCCCAGGATCGTTTATGCAGCCAAGGATCCTCGTGCCGGTGCGTGTGAGAGTCTGTTCCGCCTCTCCTCCTATCCTTTGGAGTGTCAGCCCGTTTGCGAAAGCGGGCTTTTACAAGAAGAGTCTCTCGCTCTTCTTTCCACCTTCTTTTCCGCATTGCGCAAGGGAAGGCGTCGATCTTAATTTTTTATTTTATGAAACAATACCCCCGAAAGGCTTGGTAAACAAACAATGTCAAACGTTATGATTCCCGAGGGCTATCAATCTTTTCTCTCCCTCCGTCAAACCCAATACGCCATTAAAAAGGTCAAGGATTTTTTTGAGCGCGATCTGACCGCACAGCTCAATCTGATCCGTGTTTCGGCTCCTCTGTTTGTGGATCCCGAGATCGGCCTGAACGATAACCTCAACGGTGTGGAGCGTCCGGTACAGTTCGATCTGTTTTCCGGCAAGACCCTGGAGATCGTACATTCCCTGGCAAAATGGAAGCGTTTTGCCCTCAAAACCTACGGCTTTGAGGCAGGGGAAGGGCTTTATACCGATATGAACGCCATTCGCCGCGACGAGGATACCGATAACATTCACTCCATGTTCGTGGATCAATGGGATTGGGAAAAGATCATTACCCCCGAGCAACGCAATCTCACTTACCTCAAGGAGGTGGTGGAGTGCATCTATCGGACGCTGCGCCACACCGAGAACTACATCGTAAACGAATATTCCTTTATTGGCAAGCTGTTGCCCGAGAAGATCACCTACATTACCTCCCAGGAGCTGGAGGACCGCTGGCCCGAGCTGACGGCCAAGGAGCGGGAATACGCCGCGGCCAAGGAGTACGGCGCTATCTTTTTGATGCAGATCGGCGGTAAGCTGAAGAGCGGAAAGATCCACGATGGCCGTGCCCCCGACTACGACGATTGGTCCCTCAACGGTGATATCATCGTATATTATCCCATTTTGGACATTGCTCTGGAGCTCTCCTCCATGGGAATCCGCGTGGACGAGGAGACCCTTCGCTATCAGCTGAAGGAGCGTGGATGTGAGGACCGACAGGAGCTCCCGTTCCACAAGGCCCTGCTGAACGGCGAGCTTCCGTATACCATCGGTGGCGGTATCGGACAATCCAGAATGTGTATGTTTTTCCTTCGCAAGGCTCATATTGGCGAGGTGCAATCCTCCCACTGGAGCGCGGAGGAGGTAAGACTCTGCGAGGAGCGCGGCGTGCATTTGCTGTGATCCTTGCCCTTGGGAGCAGAATCGGAACTCGGTTCTGCTTTCCTTATCTTGTGTGATCCCGGGAGGTGAGAGAACCATGAAAAAGATCCAATACGCCACAGCCCTTGCGGTGGTTCTTTTGCTTTTGCTCTCTTTGCTGGGCTGCAACGGAGGGCAGACCCCTCCCACGGAGGAGGTCCTGACCCGTAACCTGGTTTGGGCGGTGGGCGTCCCGTTGCCTCGCGCCGAGGATTTCATCGTTTCTCTGCCGGAGGGCGCGGCGGCTCGCTTTGCCCAGGAGTATTCCTTTTCCACCCTGGGAGAGTATCGCCTTTCGCTGATCGTTACCGACGCCCGCGGACGGGAGCAGACCTATGAGGTGTTGTTTACCCTGCAAAAGGATCTGGATCCCCCCGTGATCCACGGTGCCAAGGACCTGAGCGCCTATCTGGGGGACGGAATCTCTTACCGCACGGGCGTTTCGGTGACCGATAACTGCGGTGGGAGCCTGGACCTGCAGGTGGATAGCTCCCTGGTCGATCGAACCACGCCGGGGGCCTATCCCGTGACCTATATTGCCACCGATGCCGCCGGGAACCGCGCCGAGGTGACGGTAACCCTGTATCTGTACCAAGAAAAAATTACCTGGGAAATGCTCTGCGCCCGCTTGGATCCCATCATCAAGGAGTTTGTTCCCACGGCGGGGAGCAAGGAGCAACAGGCCCGCGCCGTTTACGGTTACGTGTTTTATCACGTGGCCTACACCTCAACCTCGGATAAAAACGATTGGATCCGCGCGGCTTATGAGGGTTTGCGCACCGGGGAAGGGGATTGTTATACCTATTTCGCCCTTTCCAAGGCCTTTTTTGAGCGTCTGGGCATTGAGAACATGGATATCCAGCGTACCCGGGGGCTGGTGGACGAGCGGCATTATTGGAATTACGTGAATATAGGAACCACCGATCAGCCCAGATGGTATCATTTTGACGCTTGTCGGTTGCAGGGGATGCAGCACAGCGGTTGCCTGCTGACCGAGCGGCAGATCGCGTCTTATACCCATCTCCGTGCCAACGAGCAAGGGGTCACCGGCTATTTTTACGCCTATGACTCTTCAAAATATCCCCCTTGCGCCGAGCAGATCATAACCAGCACCCCCAGCCTTGAGCCCTACGCGGAGGATTGACCATGCAAATTAACATTTTAGAATATCTGGAGGCAACCGCGCCAAGGTTGCCAAATAAGATCGCTTACTCGGACGGCACCGAGCATCTGACCTTTTCTCAGCTTCATCAGGCCAGCCGTAGCATTGGATCGGCCCTGCTGGAGCAGGGACTTGCCAAGGCCCCCGTGGGGATCCTGATGAAAAAGCATCCCACCCAGGTGGCCGCCTTCTTTGGTGTGGTTTATGCCGGCGGCTTTTATATCCCCTTGGATATGGATATGCCTGCGGGACGGATGGAAATGATCCTGGAGAGCGTTGGCGCTCGGGCGTTGATCGTGGACGAAAAGGGAGAATCTCTTGCGAGAAAGCTGCAGTTTTCCGGCAAGATCCTTCGGTACGAATCCCTGGCAACTACGGCGATCCAAGAGGAGGCCCTGGCGGAGATTCGCCGGCGGCAGATCGATACCGATCCCATCTACGTTGTTTTTACCTCGGGCTCTACCGGCGTCCCCAAGGGTGTGGTGGCCTGCCATCGCTCGGTGATCGACTATACCGAAGCTCTTTGCGATGCTCTGCAGTTTTCCGAGGATTCGGTGTTTGCCAATCAGACCCCGCTGTTCTTTGACGCTCCCCTGAAGGAGCTGATGCCGGTGATCAAATTTGGTGCCACCGCCTATTTTGTTCCAAAGTCCCTCTTTCTCTTTCCCATACGGCTTTGCGATTTCCTCAATCAGCACCGTATCAATACGGTCTGCTGGGTGGTGTCGGCACTGACCATGATCTCCTCCTTGGGGGTATTGGAAAAGAATCCGCCGCGCTATCTTACCACCGTGGCCTTTGGCAGCGAGGTCTTTCCCAAGCGTCAGTACGCGCTCTGGCGAGAGGCTCTGCCCCAAGCAACCTTCTATAACCTTTATGGGCCCACCGAGGCCACGGGAATGTCCTGCTACTGGCGGGCAGACCGCGCGTTGGATGCCGAGGAGGCCATTCCCATCGGTCGTCCCTTCCGCAATACCGATCTGTTGTTGATCGGCGAGGATGGCCGCGAGGTGCGGGACGGAGAGATGGGAGAGATCTATCTTCGCGGTACCTGCGTGACCTTGGGATATTACAATCAACCCGAAAAGACGTCCGAGGCCTTTGTGCAAAACCCCTTGCAATCGGCCTATCCCGAGCTGGTCTACCGTACCGGGGACATTGCCTATTGCAATTCCCACGGAGAGCTGGTCTTCGTCTGCCGTCGCGACGCCCAGATCAAGCATATGGGGCACCGCATCGAGCTTGGCGAGATCGAGGTCGCCGCGCAAAAGGACGGGGGCGTGGATCAAACCTGTTGCTTGTACGATAGCGAGAAAAAGCAGATCGTCCTGTTTTATACGGGATCTGCTCAGGTTGATTCCTTAATGGAGAACCTCAAAAACCACCTGCCACGCTATATGCTGCCGGCACTCTGTCACCGATTGGAGCGTATGCCCCTGACTCCCAACGGAAAAAAGGACCGCAAACAGCTGGCACAACGCTACTTTGTATAAGGAGGGGGCGGCTTGGATAGAATTCTTATTCCATCGTCCCGGGTTTCGCCGGAGTCTACAATGAGGGATCTGTTACTGTTTTTGGATCAGACCCTGAATACCAAGGGCAAGGTGATCATTGATGTAAAGGGGACCGATATGGAGCTGGTGAGGAGTGCCGGCTGTGTGCATTGCGGCCGTTCCATCCCCATTGATTTGCCCAAAAAGCAATACTCTATGACGTTGGCCGAGCGTTGCGGGCAGTGTGCGGAAACGGTTGCGCATAGCTACGATGCAGACATTTCATTTTATAAATTCACCACGCAATATTCCCTCAAGGCCGCGCGTCGAGTGCTCTCCACACCCTTGCGTGCGTTGTGGTTTGATTACCAAAAGGAGTTTTTGGCATTGGGATGCGACGGAATCGTGCATCGCTGCGTTTTGGTTCCTTAAAAAGAAATTCTTTTTGCTTTTTTCGGGGAATTTTCCCAAAACCGAAAGAATTCGATTGACAACACAAGGAAAGTGTGCTATAATAATTTGATGTAGAAATAACCATCCAAAAAGAGGTTCGAAATGAAAAGAGATTTGATCAAAAGCATTTATGCCGATCAAAACGCCTTCGACGGCAAAGAGATCACCGTTGGCGGCTGGGCGAGAAGTATTCGCGATAGCAAGGCGTTCGGCTTTATTGATTTGTATGACGGTAGCTGCTTCAAAACCATGCAGGTGGTGTTTGAGCGCGAGAAGATCTCCAATTACGATGAGATCGCCAAGCTGAACGTGGGTTCTGCCGTGGTGGTAAAGGGCGTTGTTGTTCTGACTCCCGAAATGAAGCAGCCCTTCGAGCTTAAGGCTGTGGAGATCGTTGTGGAGGGCACCTCCACGCCCGATTACCCTCTGCAAAAGAAGCGTCACACTGTAGAGTATCTGCGTGAGCAGGCCTACCTGCGTCCCAGAACCAATCTGTTTTCGGCGGTTTTCCGTGTTCGAAGTGAGGTGGCATACGCCATTCATTCCTTCTTCCACAACCGCGGATTCGTGTACGTTCACACGCCCCTGATCACGGGCTCCGACTGCGAGGGTGCCGGTGAGATGTTCCGCGTAACCACCATCGATCCCAAGAATCCTCCTCTGACCGAGAGCGGGGAGATCGATTGGTCCCAGGACTTCTTTGGCAAGAGTGCCAACCTGACCGTTTCGGGACAGCTGGAGGGCGAGACCTACGCTATGGCCTTTGGTAACATCTATACCTTTGGTCCCACCTTCCGTGCAGAGAACTCCAACACCGCGCGTCACGCGGCCGAATTCTGGATGATCGAGCCCGAGATCGCGTTTGCGGATCTGGATGACAATATGCAGCTGGCCTGGGATATGATCCAGTACATTATTCACCATGTTCTGGAGCATTGCCGTCAGGAGCTGGAATTCTTTAATAATTTTGTGGACAAGGGCCTTTTGGAGCGCCTGAACACACTGGCAAACAGCAACTACGAGAAGGTGACCTACACCGATGCCATCGAGCTGCTGAAAAAGAGCGGCGCAGAGTTCAAGTACCCGGTAGAATGGGGCTGTGACCTGCAGACCGAGCATGAGAGATACCTGACCGAGCAGGTGTTCGGTAAGCCGGTATTCGTTATTAACTATCCCAAGGAGATCAAATCCTTCTATATGCGACTCAACGACGACGGAAAGACCGTTGCGGCAATGGATATGCTGGTTCCCGGCGTTGGTGAGATCATTGGCGGTAGCCAGAGAGAAGAGCGTTTGGACGTGCTTCTGGCGCGCATGGAGGAGTGCAATCTGAAGGAAGAGGATTACTGGTGGTACGTGAACCTGCGTAAGTACGGTGGCACAAAGCACGCGGGCTACGGTCTGGGCTTTGAGCGTATCATCATGTACTTGACGGGTGTTGCCAACATTCGTGACGTTATTCCGTATCCTCGTACCGTAGGAAACGCGGAGTATTGATTCTTTTTTGCCGGAGTGTCCCGTTCACTCCGGCATTTTTATGGGAAAGAGAGGAATAAGGACCTATGAATACCGATATTGTAATCGTTGGCGCAGGACCTGCGGGGATCTTTACGGCCTTGGAGCTGTTGCGCAAGGGAAGCCAACAAAAGATCGTGATCGTTGAAAAGGGAAGAGCGGTGGAGGATCGCAGCTGTCCCAAGGAAAAGACCGGACGTTGCATGAATTGCAAGCCCTACTGCCATATTACCACGGGCTTTTCCGGCGCGGGGGCCTTTTCCGACGGGAAACTCTCCCTGAGCTGTGAGGTCGGCGGAGATCTGCCCAACCTTCTGGGAGCTGATTTTGTTCAAAAGGTCACCGACTACACCGACACCATCTACCTGGAGTTTGGTGCCGATACCCACGTGGAGGGGGCGGAGATCAACGACGAGGTCAAGGAGATCCGTAAGCGCGCCATTCGTGCGGGGTTGAAGTTGGTAGACTGTCCCATTCGTCACTTAGGTACCGAAAAGGCGCATCAGCTGTATTGGGATATCGAGAAGCACCTGCAGAACCATGGCGTGGAGATTTACTTTGGCTGTGAGTGCCGGGATCTGTTGCTGGAGGGCGACGATTGCCTTGGCGTGATCGTTACTCATCAGAACGGCGGAACCGAGGAGATTCGTGCCAAGCACACCATCATTGCCACGGGACGCCGCGGTGCCGATTGGCTGGAAAAGCTTTGCGGCGAGCACAATATTGCTCATCTGCCCGGCACTGTGGATATTGGCGTGCGCGTGGAGGTACGGAATGAGATCATGGAAAAGGTCAATAAGGTTCTTTACGAGTCCAAGCTGATCGGCTATCCTGCGCCCTTTAAGAACAAGGTGCGTACCTTCTGTCAAAATCCCGGCGGCTTCGTCAGCCAGGAGAACTACGACAACGACCTGGCCGTGGTCAACGGCCACTCCTACAAGGAACGTAAATCCGACAATACCAACCTGGCCATCCTTTGCTCCCACAACTTCTCGGTGCCCTTCAACAAGCCCATTGAGTATGCGCAAAAGGTGGGCGAGCTGACCAATATGCTGGGCGCGGGACATATTATGGTGCAACGCTTTGGCGATATCCTGGACGGAAAGCGCACCTGGGAAAAGGAATTGGCGCAATCCAACGTCCGTCCCACGCTGCCCGATGCTGTTGCGGGAGATATTACCGCGGCCATGCCTTACCGCGCTATGACCAACATCATCAATTTCATCCAGGCGATGGATCAGGTGGTGCCCGGCTTTGCTTCCTATGAGACCCTGCTGTATTCTCCCGAGTTGAAGTTCTACAGCAACCGCGTCAAGATGGACGAGCGGCTGAACACCAACATCAAGGGCCTGCATTGCTTGGGTGACTCCAGCGGTTGGACCCGCGGGCTGATGATGGCATCGGTGATGGGCGTGATCATGGGCCGTATCCTGGCCGAAGAAGAGCTGGCGGCGCGATAAAAAAGGAGTTTTGACATGGGTATTGAAAAAATTGATCCTAATTTTGCCGAAAAAAAGGTGACTGCGGAGGGAGAACTGCTCCGCTATCGGCTTCCTTGCAAAGGCTTTGATCTCTACGGCATTTGGTTTGACGAAAAGAACAGCTGTTTTGTTAGAATGGATATTGACGTGGCTTCGAGCGTCAGCGACCAGCTTTGTCATCTTGTCAAGAACGTCTCCGGTGGACGTGTCCGCTTTTCCACCGATTCCAAATATTTTTGCGTTGAAGTGACCTACGATCATTTCACCAGATTCTCTCATATGCCCCTTTTGGGCTCCTGCGGAATGATCCTTTTGGAGGAGTGTGAGGACGGTTCTCTTCGTCTTATGAAGAGCGTTCAGCCCTCGTTCCATAGGGAAACGGGATATACCTCCACCGCAACGCTCCGTGGAGGAAAAATGCGCAATTATATCCTCTATCTTCCTCTTTACAATTGGATCAACACCCTTCACATCGAGCTGGACGCTACGGCTATAGTGACGGGAGGGAAGAAGTACCGCGACGAATTGCCCATTCTTTATTATGGCTCGTCCATCACCCAAGGCGGATGCGCCAGCCGCCCCGACAACTGCTATCAGGCACTCATTTCCAAGTGGAATGAGATCGATTACATCAATCTGGGATTTAGCGGAAACGGCAGGGGAGAACAGGTTGTGGCAGAATATCTTGGTAAAATTCCGTGCAGTCTTTTTGTCATGGATTACGATTACAACGCTCCCGATGCCGAATATCTGGAGCAAACCCATTTTCCTTTTTACGAGACCTTCAGAAAACTACAGCCCGACACGCCGATCCTGTTTATCTCGCGTCCCAACTTTTACACGAGTCTCCAAAACAGCAAGGATCGGGAAGCGGTGATCCGCCGTTCCTATCGCAAAGCACGGGAGATGGGAGACGAAAAGGTTTACTTCCTTTCCGGTAAAACGCTTTTTGGCAAAACCGATTGGATCAACTGCACGGTAGATGGCGTCCATCCCAACGATCTGGGCTTTTACCGTATGGCAAAGAAGATCTATGGAAAGATGAAGCAGATCGATCAGAAATTTCAATAACAATAAAACAGCGGAAGATGTTAAATCTTCCGCTGTTTTGTTGTTTAGTATTGATATTCCCGATAGGGCTTTTCTTCCAGAGATTGGTCGATCAGCTCTTGAATGCCCTTCATATCACTTTCGGATTTGAAGATCTCGGGATAGTTGGTGGTGGCACCGTTGTAGGTGTAATATTTGCTTTTAAACTGAGAGAACGTGCGCCACGTGGTCTCGGCAAAATCATAGGTCTGTCCCACGGCACTCTTGCCCGTGATGGCACAGTAGGTCATCAGCGTGGTGATATAGCCCGCAAGCTGATTGGGATGGTAGCCGTCGGAGGCGCTTTTTTCCACAATAAAGCTATTCTTGTTGTAGGATTGCAAAGCACCGGGAACCGCCACATTTCCTTTTGCAATATCCGAAACCAGCTTGCCCCAGTCTACTACGGTAAAGCCTTGATCCTCCAAGGTTTTCAGTCCGTTCAGAATGTCTTTTTGTTGCGTCCCCGCAATCACGCCGTGGGTGCTGGTGTGGCAAAGATAAACGAACTTGACGTTGGGATTGGCATTTTTAAACAGAGTGGTGATCTGTTCGATATTTGCCCAAAAGGCATCGTTGGCAGCTGCGCTACTGCTCGCGGAGAGAACGACATAATCGTAATTGAGATCGGTCAGATAACTCTTGTGATCTACGCCATCGCATCCTCTGTTTGCAGAACAATTTCCGCCAAACAGATGGTCAAAGGTGTGACCGCCAAAGGTCCAGTTGGTAACCGATACCTCCTCGCCGTTCGCTTTGCAGAGCTGATAGAAATACCCCTTATCGTTTGCGCGTTCGGCTTGAGTCAGGTAGGTTTGCTTCTTTTCCAGCACGGTCTGGCCGTAATAGATAAAGGAGTTTCCAATAAAGATGATCTTTTTGCCGTCCAAGGAGACGGTTTCGGGCTCTTTTACGGGAGGCTCTTGCTCGGTTGTGCTTTCCTCTGTCGGCACTTGCGTGGGCACCTTATCGGCAGTTGTTGGAGTTCCGGCATTGCCGGAGGAGGTGCATCCAAGAAGCAGAAGGGGAAGACAAAGGAGCAGTGCCAAAATAAATGCTATCTTTTTCATAACGTGTTCCTCTTTTGACTTCCAAAATTATTTCTTGGGGAAGCTGTCCTTCAGACCAACCACGCGGTTGAAGGTGTTTTCGTATTTGGTGTCCTTGCAGAAGTAACCAACACGAACGAACTGGTAACGCTCGCCTGCCTCTGCAGTTTCCAGACAGGGTTCCACCATTGCGGTTTCAACCTTGGAGAGCGAATCGGGATTGAGGAAATCCAGGTAGGTTTTTCCTTCGGGAACCTCGGCGGTGTTTTCGATGTTGAACAGACGGTCGTAGAGCATCAGCGATACGGGACGCGCGTATTTTGCGGAAAGCCAGTGAACGGTACCCTTGATCTTTCTGCCGTCGGTGGGCATTCCGTTGCCGGTTTCAAGGTCTGCCGTGGCATGGATGCACTTGATGCTACCGTCCTCGTT
This sequence comes from Clostridia bacterium, assembly GCA_017451915.1. GTDB lineage: Bacteria > Bacillota > Clostridia > Oscillospirales > CAG-272 > UMGS1865. Next base: position 12,121 of record JAFTNJ010000035.1, on the reverse strand, counting down.
CTTCTCGATCCCTGCGTATTTGATGATATAGCCGTTCATGAGACGAACCTCACCGTCGGGCTTGAGACGGAAGAACTTGGGAGGCGGAACCTCTGCAAAGTCGTCGGCGTCGATATAGATCTCGCGCGTCATGGGAACCTGACGTGTGCCGAGCTCGGACTTTTGTGGGTGATTGGAGACCGTGAGCATTTCCTCTTTGTCCTCGGGGTAGTTGTCGATGATCACCTTGATGGGATTGACGACGGCGATGCGGCGGAGGGCGTTCTCGTTGAGATCGTCACGCACGCAAGCTTCAAGCTGACGAACGTCCACGGTGTGGTCGGTGTTGGTAACACCTGCTTCTCTTACAAAGGTAAAGAGTGCCTTGGGCGTGTATCCGCGACGGCGGAGACCGCAAAGGGTGGGAAGACGGGGATCATCCCAACCGTCCACGTAGCCTTCCTCCACAAGCTGGCGGAGATAACGCTTGGACATGACGGTGTAGGTGATATTCATGCGACCAAATTCCCATTGGTGGGGTTTTTGCGCAAAACCGATTTTTTCCACCACCCAATCGTAGAGGGGACGATGGTTGCGGAACTCACTGGAGCAGAGCGAATGTGTAATTCCTTCAAGCGCGTCCTGAATGGGATGCGCAAAGTCATACATGGGATATACACACCATTCGTCGCCCTGACGGTGATGGTGAATGTGCTTGATTCGGTAGATGACGGGGTCACGCAGATAGGGATTGTCGGATGCGGGATCGATTTTTGCGCGGAGTGTGCGCGCGCCATCCGGAAATTCTCCGTTTTTCATTCTTTCAAAGAGTTCCAGATTTTCTTCTACCGAACGGTTGCGATAGGGGGATTCCTTGGATGCCACCGCGCGATCTGTTCCTTTATAGTCCGCAAGATCGTCTTTAGAAAGATCGCACACGTAAGCATCACCCTGCTTGATGAGCTGAACGGCAAATTCATAGCATTTTCCGAAATAATCGGAGCCGTAGAACACACCGCCCGTGGGCGTTGCGCCAAGCCATTCCAGGTCTTCCCGAATCGACCGAACAAATTCGTCGGACTCCTTCGCGGGATTGGTGTCATCGTAACGAAGATTAAAAAGACCGGTGTATTTATTGGCAACGTCGGTATTGATGCAGATTGCCTTTACCGAGCCGATGTGGAGGTAGCCGTTGGGCTCGGGGGGGAAACGGGTGTGGATCTTGAGATTGGGATCCTCACGCAGATCCTCGTCGATGATGTCATGTATAAAGTTTTTTTCAATTTCTGCCATTTTCGTATTCCAAAACCTTTCTTTCAAAAAGATTAGATCGTTTGAATCATATTTTCAATGCGGGCTCTCGTTTCGGCCTCGCCCAGGATCTGCATCACGGTGTAGAGATCGGGGGCGTTGAGCTTGCCGGTCACGGCCACGCGCAGGAACATGCTCACGTCGGCAATGTTGCCGGGGAACGCTGTAGGATCGGCCTTGTAGGCCTTCATATCGTCGCAGTAGCCGATCTCGCGGGCCACGGCCTTGACCTTTTCAAACCAGCCGTTCATATCGTCGGCGGGATCGTAGGAGCCGAGGAACAGGGAAAGGGCCTTTTTGACCGTTTCCTGATCATGCTCGCCCGCAAAGGTGTCGATCTGCTCATAGTCGTAGAAGAATCCCATATAGGGCTTGACGTCGGCCCAGGTAGCAAAGTCCTTTCTGGGCTTTTTGCCGCCGCGACCAATGGCAAAGATGGTTTTTGCGAAGTCGGGCGTTGCCGCCAGCTTTTTGCCAAACTCGGGATCAAATTCCAACGCCCAAGCGGTGGCTTGCTCGTAGACCTCGTCGGCGCTCATGCGGGAGATGACGTTCTTGCTGACGTCGTTCAGCTTGTTAAAATCAAACAGACAGCCCGAGGAGCTCATTTTCTTAATATTGAAGGGGAAGTCGGTGTAGGGCTTGTCCGCGTTCTGCATATGCCACTCCTCGTAGTTGGAGTTGAGCAGCGTCATAATATACTCGCAAACGCAGGCGGGAGCGTAGCCCATGCGGCTGTAATCGTCCATGTTGGCACCCATGTCCCGTTTGGAGAGCTTTTTCTTGTTGCCGTTCTCGTCCAAACGCATGATCTGGGCAATGTGCATATACTTGGGCATACGGAAGCCCAGGTAACGGAAGAGCATAATGTGCTTTGCCAGGCTGGGGAGCCACTCCTCGCCGCGAATGACGTGGGTGGTACCCATGAGGTGATCGTCCACCGCGTGGGCAAAGTGATAGGTGGGAATGCCGTCGGATTTGAGCAGGACGAAGTCCTCGTCATTCTCGGGAATCTCCAGCTTGCCCTTGATCAGATCGGTAAAGGGTGTCTTCTTTTCGGGATCTCCATCTGCCAAAAGACGCAGAACGAAGGGATTGCCGGCCTTCAGGTTCTCCTCTACCTCTTCCATGGTGATGGCGCGGGCCTTGAGCATGGCCTCCTTTTGGGCGGTCTGATCCTCATGCCAGTCCTTGGCCTTGATCTCGGCCTTCTTGTCCACGGCATTCAGCGCGTCCAGCTCTTCTTGGGTGGTGAACACGGGATAGGCCTTGCCCTCACTCACCAGCTGCTTTGCGTACACATGGTAAATGGGGCCGCGCTGGCTCTGACGGTAGGGACCGTAGATGCCCTTGTCACAAATATTGCCATCCTCACCGATGACCGCACCCTCGTCAAAGTGGATTCCGTAATGCGCCAGGGTTTTGATCAAGCCCTCGGCGGCACCGTCCACCTCACGCTTGGCGTCGGTATCCTCAATACGGAGATAAAGAACACCGCCGCTTTGGTGGGCAAGACGCTCCCCGATGGTGGTGGGGAAGAGACCTCCAAAGTGAACGAAGCCCGTGGGGCTGGGGGCGAATCGGGTGACCTTTGCGCCCTCGGGAAGATTACGGGGCGGGAATTTTGCCTCCATGTCCGCAGGTGTTTGGGTAACGCCGGGGAACAGGAGCTCGGCAAGCTTTTGATAATCCATGGTTGTATATCCTTTCTTGATCGGCCGGGGGCCGTTTCAAATATCCAATTTGTTGAGTGCCTGCGCCAGGGTGGTGGAGCCGCCGTGGCCGGGGTAAATGGGAAGATGTCCGGGTAATTCCCGCAGAGAGAGCAGGGAGCGCATCAATGCCCTTGCGTCTCCGCTATAAAGATCAAAACGACCGTAGCCTCCGTCAAAGAGGGTATCGCCGGTGATCAGAAATTCCTCATTACAGAGATAGCAGACCGAGCCGCAGGTATGTCCCGGGGTGTGGATCACCCGAATGGATTCCTCGCCCAGCCATAGGGTTTGCCCGTCACACAGACCTTCCTCGGGAGCGCGGTAGGTGCGATCCATAAAGAAGAGATCCGCAAACGCGTTTTTGTGAGAATCGGAGGGGAACTCCAGCTCGGAGGCGTGGATCATGGCGGGCGCGCCGGTCGCCTGACGCAGGGTGTCCAGGGAAACGATGTGATCAAAGTGACCGTGGGTCAAAAGAATACAGCGCAGCGAAGCGCCCTCCTCCTTCAGCGCGGCGGTCAAGGTCTTTACGTCGGCACTGGGATCCACAATGGCGGCGTTGCCCCCGCTGATCAACAGATAACAGTTGGAGCCCCAGGAGCCGGGATAAAGATTGCGGATGCGCAAAGCCCTACCTCCTTTTCCAAAAAACAATAATTCATATTATTATAACACATTTTTCCTCCATTGTCTACTGCTTTTGCAAAAAAACAGGAGAGAAATGGGAGAAAATATTTCTGCAATTTTTCTGTTTTCTATTGACAGAACCGCTTTGGTATGGTACAATACAGTTGGAACGGATAATACAGTTAATACAGAAGAAGGGAGGGGATTCCATGGCGTTGAATTTTTCGGGAAAGCATGATGTTTATTTGGAAATTGCCGAGCGGTATCGGCAGTATATTCGGCTGGGGGTGATCCGCTACGGTGAGCGATTGCCCTCGGTGCGTACGGCGGCCACCGAGCTGGGAGTAAATCCCAACACCATTGCCCGCGCTTACTCACTTCTGGAGGGGGAGGGCTATATTCGTTCTCTGCCCAAAAAGGGGCTGTACGTGATCTGGCAGTCAAACGGAGAGGCTCCGGTGATGGACGAGGAGTGCCGCGCGTGTCTGCAATCCCTTTGCCAAAAGGGAATTCCAAAGGAACTGCTGATATCCTGGATCGAGGAGGTGTATTCAGAAAATGATTGAGGTAAAGAATCTATCCCATTCCTTGGGGGAAAAGGAGGTCCTGCGGGACGTGAGCCTGACCCTGGAGTCGGGAAGTGTTATGGGCTTGGTTGGCATCAACGGTGCGGGAAAGTCCACGTTGTTACGTCTGATTGCCGGGGTGTACGCGCCCGATAAGGGATGTGTTTTGTGCGACGGCGTTTCCACACAGAACGCCGCGGCGCGACGGGAGATCTTCTTCCTGCCCGACGATCCCTATTACACGGTTTACACCACGGCGCAAAGCCTGTGGCGAATGTATCGGGTCTTTTATCCCCATATGGATCGGGCGGTTTGGCGGCAATGCCTGCAGGAGTTTGGCCTGGACGAGCGCAAGCCGATCCGCAATTTCTCCAAGGGCATGAAGCGGCAGCTCTACGTGGCCCTGGCTCTTTCGGCACGCCCCAAGTATCTGCTGTTGGACGAGGCCTTTGACGGTCTGGACCCTTTGGCCCGCTTGCGTTTTAAAAAGGCCATTAACCGCGCGGTGGAGGAGGACGGTACCAGCGTGCTGATCTCCAGTCACTCTCTGCGGGAGCTGGAGGACTTTTGCGATTCGTATGCCCTGATCGACCACATGACGGTGTCGGATTCGGGAAGCCTGAGTGAGCATTTGGGACAGTTTTGCAAGTTCCAGTTGGCCTTTGCCGAGCCGGTGGAGCGTGTATTTTTTGCCGCACTTCCCGTGGTTTCCCTGGAGACCGGCGGACGCTTTGTGCGCGTGATCCTCAAGGGGGATAAGACCGAGATGACCCGGGCCCTGGAGCGTCTTTCTCCCGTGATCATGGAGGAGATGCCCATGGACTTTGAGGAGTTGTTTATATCCGAGGTGGGAGAAAGGGGGATCTTGCCGTGATGACCTTTGGAAGATATTTAAAGCATCGCCTGGAGAGCGGCTTTTTGCGTACCTTGATCATTGCGATCCTTGGCTTATTGCTTTGCATGGTGTGCGTCACCCAGGAGCTACGATCCAGCGAGCCGCAGTACAACGACGTTGCCCTCTATATTTTGGCCACCTTGATGTGCATAATTGCTACGGTCATTCCCATGATCGAGCTGATGGATTTTAAAAAGCGTCGCAATCTGGACACCCTGCTCAGCTTTTCCATCTCCCGTCCTCAAATGGCGTTGGCCCACTATTTGAGCGGTTGGATCCAGGTAATGCTCATCTATTCGGTCTCCTATTTCTGGACCTTTGCCCATCTTACCATCACGACGGATTATTTTGATCTGTCCCCTATGATCCCGTATTATTTTATCTCCTTGGGATTGGGGTGGATCCTGTATTCCTTCTTCCTGTTCCTTTTTGGAGAGGGGAATACCACCGTGGACGGCGTGATCTTCTGCATTCTTGGGATGTTCGTTTTTTGGCTGCTCTTTTTTGCTGTCAATGAGATTCATTATACGCTGCACGATTCCACTCTTTCCTATTTCGACAGTGAATATATCCTGTTTCGCTCCGAGGAATGGGGAATTGCGTATACGCCCATCAACAACGTGACCACATGGTTTCAGGAATTGATTGAGATTAACAAACCCGGCAGCAACCCCAATCGGATCTACGAAAGATATCTGCAGGGGGACTTGAGATATATTGTCTTTTGGGGGATCGTTGGTCTGCTTTCTTCGGTGGGCTTTGTTTGGAGCTTTTCCAAACGGCGTGCCGAAACGGTGGGAGATATTTCCAACTCCTGGTTTGGGTACCGCACACTGATTCCCATTTACCTTTATTCAATGCTATTCTTTATTGACGTGGATGCCGTGATCTATCTTTGGATTGTGGCCGTGGTGGGATATTTCCTGTACCGCCGTAGCTTCCGTCTGAAAAAAAGCGATGTCCTGGTATTGGCTTTCAGCCTGATCCCGTTGCTGTTCAATCTTGTATTTGGGTGACTTTGAATTTGAAGGAGGATCGAAGATGTCAAAAACGAAAACGGTAGCTTTGAGCATGGTATTGGTGCTCCTTCTTCCGCTCCTTGCGGGATGCGCCGGAAATGCATATCATGCCGAGCTTTACGATCTGGCCGTCGAGTGGATCGACGAGGAGTTTGCCAAGGAGCATCCTGTCCGCGTCCTTGGAGCCTCCGAAGAGGATGATCCGAATCCCAAGTTCCGAACCTTTCTTGTGGATAGCCAAGATGAATACAACGAGATCTTCAAGGATGGCCAACCAAGCGTGGATTTTAATACCCAGATGCTCGTGATTTACACTTTTAGCACCGAGTACCACCGAGAGAACCGGATCACCGATCTGGAGCTTGCGGACGGGGTGTTGCGTATCACCTATGAAATGGAAAAAAAGTATGGCGTTGGCGATGCCTCCATGCCGTATCAGCGTTGGTTTGTGGTAAAGCTGGATAAGCTTGAGGTAAGCTCTGTGGTTTTTGAGGAACGCAAGTAAAGGAAAATCAAAAAGGCCTCCGACAGAGGGTTTGTCGGAGGTCTTTTTTGGGTTGGTATTAGATCAAACGTTGAAGCGGAAAAAGACGATATCGCCGTCCTGCATCACGTATTCCTTTCCTTCGCTGCGGAGCAGACCCGCGTCCTTGACTGCGTTCATGGTGCCGTACTTTTGCAGATCGTCAAAGGCCACCACCTCGGCGCGAATGAATCCGCGCTCAATGTCCGAGTGGATCTTTCCGGCGGCCTTGGGAGCCTTGGTACCCTTGCGAATGGTCCAGGCGCGGCATTCGTCGGGACCTGCGGTCAGGAAGCTGATCAGACCCAAAAGGGTATAGCTTGCCTTGATCAAACGATCAAGACCGCTTTCTTCAATACCAAGGTCTGCAAGGAACATGGCCTTTTCTTCGCCCGAAAGCTCGGCGATCTCGGCCTCGATCTGACAGCAGATGGGAATGATCTGGGAGTGCTCACTCTCGGCATGAGCCTTGAGTGCCATGTAGGCGGCGTTGTCGGTGGGCTCGCCCGAGGCATTGTCCTCATTCACGTTGGCCACGTAGATTACGGGCTTGCGGGTGAGCAGGGGAGTGTCGTAGAGACAGGCTTCCTCGTCCTCGGTCAGCTCCACCGTGCGGGCACATTTGCCGTCGGCAAGGGCTGCGTAGAGCTTTTCAAATACCGCAAGCTCAGCACCATACTTTTTGTCGGCCTTCATCGCCTTGCGTGTGCGGTCCATGCGGCGCTCCAGAACCTCCATGTCAGAGAAGATCAACTCCAGGTTGATGGTCTCCAGATCGCGCATGGGATCCACTTTGCCGTCCACGTGAACGATGTTCTCGTTTTCAAAGCAACGGATAACGTGAAGGATGGCATCCACCTCACGAATGTTCCCCAGGAATTGGTTGCCAAGGCCCTCGCCCTTGGAGGCGCCTTTAACAAGGCCTGCGATGTCCACAAATTCGATCACTGCAGGCGTGTATTTGTTGGGGTGGTGCATGTCCGCCAAGAAATCCAGGCGACTGTCGGGCACCGATACCACACCCACGTTGGGCTCAATGGTGCAGAAGGGATAGTTTGCCGACTCCGCTCCCGCATTGGTCAGCGCATTAAACAGCGTGCTTTTTCCCACGTTGGGAAGGCCTACGATACCAAGTTTCATTTTTATCTATTCTCCTTTAATTTTTCCTTATTTTTCAAGGGTTTTCGCGTTTTGGCGTTTTGGCTCTACTCCATTTTTACGCCATTTTCACATTGATTTGCATAGATTTTTATGCGTAAACCCCGTTTTGCTGAAATTGTCTTACAGCTTGATCTAAAGAATCGGTCGTTACGTGAACGTACCTATCCATAGTTGTTTTGATACTGGCGTGTCCCAGTAGTTTTTGCAGCACCTTGGGCTGCATACCGCTTTCGATTGCTCGCGTGGCGTATGTATGGCGTAAAGCGTGCATACAAAAGCGTTCGATCCCTGCTTCGTCGCAGAGCTTGTAGAGGTGGGTATCATAAGAACTGTTTTTGGCGGGTGCGCCGGTGCGATAGTTGATGAACACGAGATCTCGCATTACAAGCTTGGAGGTTACTCCTGTTCGCCTGTCTATGTATTCCAGCGTTTCGGACAGTATTGGGGATTCTTTTCGCCCTGCACGATTATCCCATATCCCTTTGAGGATTTCGTATGCACAATCCGTCAGAGGAATGGTACGATAACTTTGCTGTGTCTTGGGCGGTCCTGCTCTCCAAAAATGTTGAGCGTGACGGAACTCCAACGTCTTATTCACCGTCAGCGTGCGTTTCTCGAAGTCAATCGCATCCCACGTAAGACCAATCATTTCTCCTGTACGCAATCCGGTTTCCAGGATCAATGCATATTGGTTATAGTTGTGAGAGCGACGTGCTGTTTCAAGAAATTTGCGCTGATCTTCACGGGTGAGAAACTTAATATCATCCGTTGCACGAACAGGCTTTGTGAACCGAACTCCATCCATCGGGTGCTTTGCAATAAGGTCGTTCATTTTAGCCGCCTTAAACATCGTCCCCATCGTGATATATGCTTGACGGATTGTAGAGCCTGCATAGTCGGCATCCATCTGAATGAACACCTTCTTACAATGCATCGGCTTTACGTTCGCAATCATCATCTTTCCCATCACGGGCTGTATGTTATGAAAATATCGCTCTCTGTAATTTCGGAGAGTATTGGGAGCTAAATCCCCAACGATATTTTCAATCCAGAAGTTGAACCATTCGTCAACAGTGGTGTCGGTTGCGACAAAAACATCATCGTGCTTATCCGCATATTTTGCTTCTTCTATCCAGTTCTTTGCTTCGGGAATCGTCTGGAAATATCTTTCGTGCCGTTTGCCTGTTTTATCGACGAAACGCGCACTATATAACCCGTCCTTTCTCTGATAGATACCCTTACCGCAGTCTTTGCCTTTGAGATTTTTTCCCAATATTGAACTCCTTTCTCGCAGAGAGAAAAAGAGCACACTGCTACATATTAAATTATAGCACATAATACTCTTTTTCTCAAGCGGTTGTATAAAAATTCTCACGAAAAATTTGTAAATTTTTGCTACAAAGCTTAGATTGTAAGCCGTTCGCTGATGTATTCTTCAAACTCTTTGCGCTTCACGAGCTTCTTTGTGCCAACGAATAGAACAAATGGACAATTTGGCTTACGCAACAGGCTGTCAATTTTATTGATTCCAATATTGCTATACTCTGCTGCTTCTTTGATCGTTAGCGTCACCTTCAGGTGAATTGGTACTTTTACGTTCTCTATAATCTGTCTCCTTTCTCATAAAATATCTGTTTCGTCAATCCAAAATCCTTGAAATACCGTGCCGTCGTGGAGAATAAATCTGCCTGCCTTGTCCTTCGGGATCTGATTGGCTGCGGTTGTGTTATCCAAGATGATTTGGGATAGTATGGTGTCGGCTCTGCCGCAAACGCGGCAGTCGATGTTGTTGCGGATCTGTCCCGACAGAATGTTCGCATCGGGACGCTGTGTGGCGAGTATGAGGTGAATACCGAAAGCTCGTCCTTGACGGGCGATGATCGAGAGTCGGTTTTCTATTAGACCGATTCTTTCTTTTTGCTCTTTCGCCAAACCCGTTTTGTCAAGCACCTCGGCAACCTCGTCACAGGCGAAAATATGCCGTTGCAGAGGGACTGCGCTTTGCTTGTTATAATCGCTTATGTTTGCGCGTCCGTTCTCCCTGAACAGCGTTTTTCGGCGTTCCAGCTCGTCGGTAAGCTCTATAAGAAGTGTAAGCAACGTGTCCTCGTCAAAGCACATTTTGCATTTGTCATGCCATACTCTTGGGAAGTCCACTCCACCCTTGAAGTCGGCTATGCTGACAACTGCGTTTTTCTTTAAGGACTGCACGAGCAGGACTTTCAGAAGTATGCTTTTGCCACTTCCCGTAGAGCCACCGAGTAGAATGTGTGGTATCTTGGATAGATCCACGCTCTCTAGACCGAGTTGGCTTTTTCCGAGCGTGAGTGTGGAGTCATCGCCAGTCAGATAACTGTCGTTCCATTCGATGAAATCTGGCAATCCCGAATCCGCAGGGACAACGTGAAGCAAAATCCTTCGTTTGTTTCTGCCCTCGATTATCTTTACAATATTGACGTTTAATGCAGCTTCAATATATCCTCGCTCTTTCTCCCATTCTGTCAGCGGTATGCCAACGGCATCAAACTCCAATATCTCTACGTTGCTATGCCTTTTGTCCTGTGTTCGTGTCAGAAGCATCGGCACCTCACCGGCAGAGTTCGTCATACCGATTCTATGTAGTTCATTGGCTGTTTTATCAAAGCCGCGTGGCGTTCCGAACAGAATGAGTATGACGAAAGTGCCGCCGATGAGTAATGCCGGGAGCATTAGATCCACGAGGACAATGAAAACGGGAGAAATCAGAGGAATATCCTCCAGACCGAGATTGGATTTGAACAAATACCAAATGAGTATGGAGATCGGACAGAAAAACCACAGAACGAAAATGCGTTCTTTCTTCTGAACAAGTGATTTACATCCGTTTACCAACCGTAGCCATAGGTATTTCTTTTGTGTTTGCTGATATAACCGTTCCTTGTCCTCGTATCTCATAGCTTATCCCTCCTTACTTGAAATCGATTTCATCTACCGTACCGTCAGCGTGGTAGGCGTAAACCTTATCGATGCGTCTTAAAAGTGCATTCCAAGTTTCAGGACGGGACTCTTGCTCCGCACGATATTGTTCACCGAGCGAGAGATTTGACGTAATGTATACATGCGTAAAGCACGCCACTTTGTCATTGTATCTCGCAGGGAGTATTAGCGGATATTGATCAAGAATGTTCAGCAGCGTTTCGATGGGAATCTGCGAGTTAAATTCCTCCAATACCAGCACGTCATGTCCGTGATAGGAATCGAATCGGATTCCGTTTCTGCCGCCGTAGTCGGTTATACGGCAGATGTCGGTTGCAGGGTGCTTTTGATAAATACCGCTTGTCTTACCCGTCCCCGATGCGCCAAATAAGTACGTTACATTAACGTTTCGATTCTCGGAACGGTATCGCTCGTACAGCAGCTTCTCGCGCAACGTGTCAATGTCCCTTGACTTGAAAGCGAATGATGGGGTTTCTTCAATGATCTCGGTAGTGGTCATCCCATCCTTTACCTTTTGAATCAGCTTGTGCATCTTCGGATCTCGCTCCTCGGACTCACTTGGCATCACTCCAAATTCGTAAAAAGTACCTTCTACCGAGGTTTCTGCTTTCTCGCTTTCTTCCCACTTTCCGCTTTTCTGTATGTAATCCTTATTTTCCTGCGCTGTACCGAGAGCCTTCTCAATATGAGCTGTGGGAAAACGATTTTTAACGGTGTTAAAGCGGATGGGGGATGCGGAATACAGGAATATATGTGTATGGTAGGTTCCCGTTGTGGCAATTTCATCTGCCATACAAAAATAATCCGGGGAAAACAGACTTAAAATTTCTCGGATGCGTTCATGATCAAGCTCGCAGGTTTGCGGATTGTTGATGGTGAGCATCCATTTGCGGGATTGTGTGTTTGTAGCCATAATAGTTACCTCCTTATCAAATTTTAATTGCTACTGCTACATATGCTACCATAAGAGGTAATACTAACCTCTTATGGTAGGGCGGCGCTGCGCAGCCGCCGGGGAGAATTTTTCTTTTAGGGAAAAATTTTAACTCCCCGTCAGCGCGCAGACACCGCAAGCCTCAAAAGCTTATCTTACGCCAAGCTGATACCTGTTGCCCTTGCGCTGATCTGAACGTTACCTCTCATCTCATACGCAAGCACCTCAAGATTCTCAAACTCAACTTCGACAAAACCTTCGGGCTTGTCCATCAACTGCTCGCCGTCAATTTTAACGCTGATCTTCTCAAGATGAGCTGTGGGAAAACGATTTTTAACGGTGTTAAAGCGGATGGGGGATGCGGAATACAGGAATATATGTGTATGGTAGGTTCCCGTTGTGGCAATTTCATCTG
>JAFTNJ010000068.1 GCA_017451915.1 Clostridia bacterium | reverse complement strand
GCTGCGGATACGCCAAACTCTTCCTCAACTGCCTTTACCAGATCGTTGAGCTCCAGAATAGTGAGAGATTTGATCTCTTCAAGAATGTTAGTAATCTTTTCGGATGCCATTTTCATATACCTCCAAAATTTGAGTTTTTAAATTTGTTTTTGTATCGGCTTAAGCGGAAGCCGACCACCGTGTTTGTAAAGAATCGGACAGAAGAAATAAATTATGCTTCTGCTGCTGCAGGAGCCTCTTCGCCGTTCTCCTTGTCGCAAATTGCCTTGATGGCATATGCAAACTTGTAGAGCGGGGACTGGATGGAACCGAGCAACTTGGCAATGAGGGTCTCCTTGTTGGGGATGTCCGCCAGTGCGTTTACCGTGGTAGCATCAATTACAGCGCCGTCTACGTAGCCGGCCAGAATGTTGAAGGACTCAACCTTCTCGGCGTACTGCTTCAGAATCTTAGCAGCAACGACAGGATCGTTTTCGCTAATGGCGATTGCGGTCATACCGGTGAGGTACTGCTTCATATCGCCGTAGCCAACCATATCGCAAGCTCTGCCGGTCATGGTGTTCTTCATAACAACGTACTTAACACCTGCCTCACGGAGAGCCTTACGCATTGCGGTATCATTCTCTACCGTAATACCCTGATAGTTGACGACAACACCTGCTGCGGAATTCTTGATTTGCTCTGCCAGATCCGCTACGATCTGTTGCTTTTGAGCGAGAATGGAATTGCTGGGCATTTTCGTTTCACCTCCCAATGTGAATTGAGCGAATAAAAAAATCTTTCTTCCGGGCGCACAACCACACCGAAAAGAAAGATCGCTTCACATTTCTGGAATTCAATTCTTCTCCTCGGCAGGAAAGCTTGCGCTTTTACCGGAACCTGCTGTCTTTGGATAACGTCGTATATTATATCACGCTTTGCTTCGTTTGTCAATACCTTTTTGAAAAAAAGTGAAAATTTTTTTGAAAAGTTTTCTACATATATATAAATGCGCCGTTTGAAAAGAAAAGCGACCGCGTGTGGCGCGGTCGCGGATGCTTATTCCTCGAGCTCTTCCTCTTCATTGTTCTTTAATACGCGGCGGGCGTTGCGCGCGATGCGTTCTCGGAGCCATAGAGGCTCGATGAGGCGGAAGTCGGCCTCCATGGAGAGGAGCATACCCAAAAAACGCTCGATGCTGTGGAATTCGCAAACGTATCGGTCTCGGGGCTGCTTGGCGATGATGTAGCTGCTAAGCTCCAGGGCGGCAAGCTTGTTCTTGACCTCGATGGTGGCGGAGTAGGGGATCTGCATTTGAATGATGGATTCCTCTGCGGCCAACTCGCGACTGCTCTTGACCTTAAAGACCTCGGGAATATAAACCTCGTCGTTGTCGGAGGTCAAAAGCACGGGGAGAACAAAGGGCTCGGTGTAGTAAAATCCCTTGCGGTGATTATCGTAGGCAATGGGGGCACCCAATTCGCGGCGCAGATAGTCCAGGTCGCGCTGCGCCTGGCGGTGAGAGATCTTAAAGCGCTCGGCCAGGCGTTGCGCGTTGGGATAGCTTTCTACCGTCAGCTTTTTGTGCAGCCATTGAATTCGTGTGTTGGCGTTCATGTCGGATTCCTTTCCGAGTCGGGCGCCGACTCCGGTTGTTTCTCATCGTGGGCAGGAGGATTGTACAGGCGAATGATCTGGGCAAAGGCGGTCATCACCATAAAGAGCATCAGGAGCGCGCCGGCGCCGTAATCCGCGCGGGAGAATTCGCCGCAGAAATAGCTGATGGGGAAGGCGATGGCGGTGAGGGAGCCCAAGGCTACCACCCAGGAGCACATGGCCAGGAAGATGCGCGGGCGGGGCGTGCCCAGGAGATAGCGAAGCTCGCCGGTGAAATAAAGCATGGAGGCCAGAAGTCCTGCCTGCAATGCGGTCTTTATGGGGGCGTTCATTTCCACCGAAACGTCAAAATAGAAGTATGCGTTGAGGAGAGCACAGGCTGCGACGGTGGCAAAGCCTAACAGCGCGGTGGGGACGGTATAGCGGCGGAGCTTGGGGGTGTTTACAAACAGGGCGTAGGCCACGGCCAGAAGCAGGAAGAATGCGGTCAACACCGAAAGCTTCTTTTCCTCATAAAAGAGCAGGGCAATGGCGGGAGCCAAGAATCCCACGGTGGGGGTGCATCGGATGGGACGATTGGAGAAGATGGTCTTTGCAAGCTGCTCAGGTTTGGTTGTTGCCGCGGCAACGGTGCCCAACGCGAGGCTCAAAATGCAAAGGCCAACGGCGATGCCGGGGAGAATTGCGCCGGTCAGAAAATAGTTGGATCCGTCCTCCAGGTAGCGGAAGATGCAAACGGTTTGCAGGATTCCGCCAAGGACCGCGGAAAGTGCCGATAGCCATTGGAGGGGAGGGAGCATTCGAAGATAGGATTTCATATACTATTTGATCCTTCCTTTGGAAAGAGTTGTCGTTTCGAAGGAAACATATCCATTTTTATATTATAGCGCAAAAATATGAACAAAGTGTTGCCTTTTGGCGCTTTCTTGAAAATAAAATCAAAGAAAATCTTTTTTGAGAGAGAAAGCCATAGAGAAAGAAAAACACGGCGGTGTGTTGTTGCCAAAATGGGGAGCGCACGAGCATTGTTTTGCTTTCGGTTTCTCGGAGGGGCCATAAAATGAGCAAAAAAGTGTATTTTTGTGCAATCTGCCTTTTGATGGGCGAATAACTGTTGCATTTTCTACTTTTTTAACAACAAAAAAATGAAAAAAAGGGATTGCAATTTGAAAGGTTTTCTGCTATAATATATAGGCTTGATATGCGATGAAGCGAAAGGTTGCCACGAGGGGACGCCTGAGTGGGTAATTTTCGCAGAGTATGTCCGTTAACCGGGCGAAAGGTTTGATCTACGGCATGGCAACGCGAACGCGCGTTGCGGCTCCGTGCAAACTTGGTTTCTCAGAAAACCCCGGAATTTGACCGTTCAGATGCTGATGGACGATCAAACTCCGTATTTTTCGGGAGGTACAAGAAACGCACGGAAGAGTGTTGTAGAGAAGAGCCTGCCTTGCAAAAACGCATCCCGCAACCGCTCCCTTCCTTTTATTATATAGGGGCGTCGCGGACAAGCGAAATCTGATAAGGAGGCAAATACAATGGCAGTTAAAGAAAAGATCAGAGTTAGACTGAAGAGCTACGATCACGTTCTGATTGACACCGCAGCGAAGAAGATCGTTGAGGTTGCTACCAGAAACGGCGCTCAGGTTTCCGGTCCTATCCCGCTTCCCACCGAGAAGGAGATCATTACCATCCTTCGCGCTGTGCACAAGTACAAGGATAGCCGTGAGCAGTTTGAGTATCGTACTCACAAGAGACTCATCGACATCATTAAGCCGTCTCAGAAGGTTGTAGACGCGCTGATGAGCATCGAACTTCCCGCCGGAGTTGAGATCGAGGTTAAAATCTAAAATATATCAAGCACCTCGCAATCAAGTCCAAAAACAAAGACAACAGCCGAGTTGTTGACCGCAAGGTCGAAAATGATCGGTAACTTTGTAAGTCATGTTGGCGCCGAGCGCGTCAACCAATAATTTACAGGAGGAAAACCAAAATGAAAAAGGCTATTATCGGCAAGAAGATCGGTATGACCCAAATCTTTGATGAGGTTGGAAACGTCATTCCGGTAACCGTTATTGAAGCCGGCCCGTGCGTAGTTGCACAAAAGAAGACCGTCGAGAAGGACGGTTACAACGCTCTCCAGCTCGGATTTGCCGAGGTTAAGGAGAAGCACCTGACCAAGGCTGAGAAGGGACACTTCGCAGCAGCAAACGTTCCCATGAAGAAGCACCTCAAGGAATTCCGCCTTGATGATTGCTCCGCAAACGTAGGCGACTTCATCACCGTCGATACCTTCGCCGCTGGCGACAAGGTCGATGTAACCGGTACGACGAAGGGCCGCGGATACACCGGCGCAATTAAGAGATGGAACCTGCACATGTTGGGCAAGACCCACGGTATTGGTCCGATTCACCGTCAATCCGGCTCCATGGGCGTAATCGATCCCGCAAGAATCTTCAAGAACAAGAAGATGGCTGGTCAGTATGGTAATGAGCAAGTAACGGTTCAGAACCTGAAGATCGTTAAGATCGACAGCGAGAAGAACCTGATCGCAGTAAAGGGAGCTATTCCCGGTGCGAAAGACGGTATCGTGTTCATTCGCGATTCCGTGAAAGCATAAGCGGAAGGAGGAAAACAACAATGCCAATCGTAAAAATCGTTAATATGTCCGGCAAAGAAGTCGGCGAGCTTACACTGAATGATAAGCTGTTCGGTGCAGAAGTAAACGGCGCTGTTCTCCATGCCGCAGTCAGAGCATATCTGATGAACCAGAGACAGGGTACTCAGTCCACCCTCACCCGTACCGAGGTTTCCGGCGGCGGTAAGAAGCCCTGGAGACAGAAGGGTACCGGCAGAGCTCGTCAGGGTTCTACCCGCGCTCCTCAGTGGACTCACGGCGGCGTTGCTCTTGGCCCGAAGCCCAGAGATTACCGTCTCGCTTTGAACAAGAAGACCCGCAGAGTGGCTCTGTTCAGCGCTCTCTCCGACAAGGTTGCTAACGGCAATCTCGTTGTAGTAGACAAGATCGCTTTGGAAGGCGATAAGCCCTCCACCAAGGTTATGGCAGGCATGTTCAAGACCTTCGGTTTTGAAAAGACCTACACCAAGACCTACAAGACCATTTCCGTTGAGGATGGCAAGCCCGTATACGGCACCGCAACCAGAGAGGCTTCCAAGGATATGAAGACCCTGGTAGTTCTCGATTCCGTTGACACCGCTGTGATCAAGAGCTGCAACAACATTGCAACCGCTAAGACCACGCAGTTCAACACGTTGAGCGTTTACGACGTTCTCAACGCCGAGAAGCTGGTTATGACCGTAGACGCGGTCAAGAAGCTTGAGGAGGTGCTCGCATAATGAAATCTGCTCACGATATTATTATTCGCCCCGTGATCACCGAGGCGGCTATGGACCTGATGGCAAGCAAGACCTACGTTTTCGAGGTTCGCAAGGACGCTACGAAGCCTGAGATTGCTAAGGCTGTTGAGGAAGTATTCGGTGACAAGGTAAAGGTTGATTGCGTTCGCACCATCAACATGAAGAAGAAGCCCAAGAGACTCGGTGTACACTTCGGTTACACGTCCGAATGGAAAAAGGCAATCGTTACTCTGACTGCTGATTCCGGCGAGATCGAGTTCTTCGAAGGCCTGAACTAAGAGTAGGAGGAAGAGAAAATGCCTACGATTAAGTATAAACCCACAACGCCGGCCAGAAGAAACATGACCGTTCCTTCTTTCGAGGAGATCACCAAGTTCTCTCCCGAAAAGAGCCTGATCGTTATTAAGAAGAAGCATGCCGGCCGTAACAGCTATGGTCGCATCACCGTTCGTCACAGAGGCGGCGGAAACAAGGTTAAGTACAGAATTATCGACTTCAAGCGTCAGAATCCCAATGCAAATACCGTTGTTGGTATCGAGTACGACCCCAACAGAACCGCGTATATCGCATTGCTGCAGGATACCGAGGGAACCAAGAGCTATATCATCGCTCCCGAGGGCCTGACCGCCGGTGATGTTGTTTACTCCGGTCCCGATGCTGACATTAAGCCCGGTAACACGTTGCCCATCGCCAACATCCCCGTTGGTACCATCATCAACAACATCGAGCTGTATCCCGGTAAGGGCGCACAGCTGGTTCGCTCCGCAGGCGCTATGGCTCAGCTGGTTTCCAAGGAAGCCAACGGCATGGCACAGGTTCGTCTCCCCTCCGGTGAGGTTCGTTGGGTCCGTCTGGACTGCAAGGCAACCATTGGACAGGTTGGCAACATGGAGCACGACACCGTTAAGGTTGGTAAGGCAGGTAAGACCCGTCACAAGGGCATTCGTCCTACGGTTCGCGGTTCGGTAATGAACCCCTGCGATCACCCTCACGGTGGTGGTGAAGGACGTTCTCCCATTGGTCATCCCGGCCCGGTTACCCCTTGGGGCAAGCCTGCTCTGGGTTATAAGACCAGAAACAAGAAGGCACGCACCGATAAGTTCATCGTTAAGCGTAGAAATGCTAAATAAGGAGGGAATATAAAATGAGCAGAAGCCTTAAAAAAGCACCTTATGTTGAAGCGAAGCTCTTCGATCGTATTTGCGATATGAACGCAAAGAACGAGAAGAAGGTTCTGAAGACCTGGTCCAGATCTTCTACGATATTCCCGGAATTTGTCGGTCATACCATCGCTGTTCATGACGGCAAGAAACATGTTCCGGTATACGTTACGGAGGACATGGTTGGTCATAAGCTTGGTGAGTTTGCTCCCACCCGTACGTTCAAGGGTCACGCAGGCTCCAAAACATCCAATAACGGTAAATAATTGTAAGGGGAGGTAATTCGAAATGGAAGCAAAAGCTTATCTGAAATACGCAAGAATTTCCCCTCGCAAGGTTCAATATGTTCTTGACCTCATTCGCGGCAAGGACGTTGCTACCGCTATGGGAATTCTGCAAAACAAGCCCCGCGCTGCATCTGAGCTGCTGATCAAGCTGCTGAAGAGCGCTGTGGCAAATGCGGAAAACAATTTCCACATGGATGCTACCAAACTGTATGTTTCCGAATGCTTTGTTTGCCCGGGCCCGACTCTTAAGAGAATCATGCCCCGCGCAAAGGGAAGCGCAGATCGCATCCTGAAGAGAACCAGCCACGTTACCATGGCTGTGAAAGAAAGAGACTGAGAGGAGGAAACAACAGAATGGGTCAGAAAGTAAATCCCCACGGCCTTAGAGTGGGCGTGATTAAAAACTGGAATTCCAGATGGTTCGCAAAGGACGAAGTTTTTGGAGACACCCTCGTTTCCGACTACAACGTCAGAAAGTATTTGAAGAAAGAGCTGTATGATGCAGGTATCTCCAAGATCGAGATCGAGCGCGACGGACACAGAGTTCGCGTATTCGTAAACTGCGCTAAGCCCGGTATGGTAATCGGCCGCGGCGGCGTTGAGATCGAGAAGTACAGACAGCAGCTCGAAAAGATGGTTGGTATGCCTGTGGCTCTCAACGTTGTTGAGATCCGTCAGCCCGACCTGGACGCTCAGCTGGTTGCTGAGAACATTGCAAAGCAGCTCGAGAACCGTGTTGCATTCAGACGTGCAATGAAGATGTCCATCCGTAACACCATGAGACTTGGTGCCAAGGGTATTAAGATCAACTGCTCCGGCCGTCTGGCAGGCGCTGAGATCGCTCGTTCCGAGCATTACCATGAGGGTACCATCCCGCTTCAGACCTTGAGAGCTGACATCGAGTATGGTTTTGCAGAAGCAGACACCACCTACGGTAAGATCGGTATTAAGGTTTGGATCTACAAGGGTGAGATCCTCAACGAGGTCAACAGACCCAGCAACAACCAGCGCCGCAACGATCGCAGAGATAATCGCGGTGACCGCAGAGATAACCGTCGCGGCGATCGCAGAGATAACCGCAACTTCCGCGGTGAGCGCAGAGAGAGAACTCCCAGAGAAGGAGGCGCGAAGTAAATCATGTTAATGCCGAAAAGAGTTAAATTCCGTCGCGTACAGCGCGGAAGACTGAAGGGTAAGGCATCCCGCGGTACTACCATCAGCAACGGCCAGTACGGTCTGGTTGCTCTGGAGCCCGCTTGGATCACCAGCAATCAAATTGAGGCAGCCCGTATCGCTATGACTCGTTATATCCGTCGTGGCGGTCAGGTTTGGATCAAGATTTTCCCCGATAAGCCGATCACCGAGAAGCCTGCGGAAACTCGAATGGGTTCCGGTAAGGGTTCTCCTGAGTACTGGGTAGCAGTTGTAAAGCCCGGCAGAATCATGTTCGAGATGGACGGTGTTGCCGAGGACGTAGCAAGAGAAGCAATGCGTCTTGCAGGACATAAGCTTCCCATTAAAACCAAGTTCATTACTAAAGAAACCGAGCAGAAGGAGGGTTAATCATGAAAGCAGCAGAACTCAGAACTATGTCTGTGGAAGCTCTTGAGGAGAAGGTAAAAGAACTCAAGGCAGAGCTTTTCAATCTCCGCTTCCAGCATGCAATCAATCAGCTTGACAACCCTCACAAGATGACCGACGTTAAGAAGGACATCGCTCGCGTGATGACGGTTCTTCAGGAAATGAAGAAAGAGGAGGCATAAGTCATGGCAGAAGAAAGAGCATTGAGAAAAACCAGAGTCGGCCTCGTTGTTAGCGATAAGATGGATAAGACTGTTGTGGTTGCCATCGAGGACAACGTAAAGCACCCGATCTATGGTAAGATCGTTAAGAGAACCCTGAAGCTCCACGCACAGGACGATAACAACGAGTGCGGCGTTGGCGACAAGGTTAAGCTCATGGAAACAAGACCCCTCTCCAAAACCAAGAGATGGCGTGTTGTTGAGATCATTGAGAAGGCAAAATAATTCAGCCCTATCAATTTTAGTTCATTCGAATAGTAAATACGTCGTAGCGTATTGAATCAGTAGGAGGAAAATAAAGTGTTACAGCAAGAAAGCTTAATGAAGGTTGCCGATAACACCGGTGCTAAGGAGCTGCTCTGCATCAGAGTTCTCGGCGGCACGGGCAGAAGATATGCCAATATCGGTGACGTAGTTGTTTGCGCAGTTAAGAAGGCTGCTCCCGGCGGCGTTGTCAAGAAGGGCGACGTTGTAAAGGCAGTAGTTGTTAGAACCGTGCACGGTATCAAGAGAGCAGACGGCTCTTATATCAAGTTCGATGAGAATGCAGCAGTTATCATCCGTGAGGATAAGACTCCTCGTGGAACCCGTATCTTTGGGCCTGTTGCAAGAGAGCTCCGCGATAAGGATTATCTGAAGATCCTGTCCCTGGCTCCCGAAGTACTTTAATGGAGGTAAATGACAATGGCTAAGATGCACATTAAAAAAGGCGATACCGTTGTTGTTCTCTCCGGAGAAGACAAGAAGGTACAGGGCGAGGTTATCGCAGTTTCTCCCGAAGAGGGAAAGGTTATTGTGAAGGGTGTTAACATCATTCACAAGCACGTAAAGCCCCGCAAGCAGGGCGAGGCCGGCGGTATTGTTGACGCTGAGGGCGCTATTTACGCTTCCAACGTTGCTCTCTACTGCCCCGAATGCAAGAAGGGTGTTCGCGTTGGCCACGAAGTAGTGGACGGCAAGAAGATCCGTGTGTGCGCTAAGTGCGGACACAAGTTCAACTAAGGAGGGAAGCAGACATGGCAAGAATGAAAGATATGTATAAGGCTGAGGTTGCTCCCGCCCTTATGAAGAAGTTCAACTACAAGAGCGTAATGCAGATCCCTAAGCTGGACAAGATCGTTGTAAACGTTGGTGTTGGCGATGCAAAGGATAACGCAAAGGCTCTGGACGCAGTTCTTCGCGATCTGGCGATCATCACCGGTCAGAAGGCTGTTCCCACCTACGCAAAGAAGTCGGTTGCAAACTTCAAGCTCCGTCAGGGCATGAAGATCGGTGCAAAGGTTACTCTGCGCGGTGAGAGAATGTACGAGTTCATGGACAGACTGTTCAGCTTCGCGCTGCCTAAGGTTCGTGACTTCAAGGGTATCAATCCCAACGCTTTTGACGGCCGCGGCAACTACGCTCTCGGTCTGAAAGAGCAGCTGATCTTCCCCGAAATCGAGTACGATAAGGTAGAGAAGATCCGCGGTATGGACATCTGCTTTGTTACTACCGCAAACACCGACGAGGAAGCTCGCGAGCTGCTCAAGCTCTTCGGCGCTCCCTTCGCAAGAGCTTAATAGGAGGTAATAACGATGGCTAAGAAAGCTATGATTAACAAGCAGCAAAAGGTTCAAAAGTACTCCACCAGAGAGTACAACCGCTGCAAGATCTGCGGACGCCCTCACGCTTATCTCCGTAAGTTCGGTATCTGCCGTATTTGCTTCCGTAACCTCGCTTACAAGGGCGAGATCCCCGGTGTAAAGAAGGCATCCTGGTAATTCCAGTGTTTTCAAAATCTCGGCGCAGCCCTCAAGGGCGCGCCCGGATATAAAAACCCCCAACTATCGGCAGGAAATTAAACCGGCCCAAAGCTCGACGGGCAGTCCGATTTAACCGCCGATATGCCGCCGTGATCAACGGCAGCAAGAATCATTTACTTGCATAAGGAGGAAAAAAATATGCAAATGTCAGACGTAATTGCCGATATGCTCACCAGAATCCGCAATGCGAACAACGCAAAGCACCAGACTGTTGACATCCCGGCATCCAACATGAAGAAGGCAATCGCCGATATCCTCGTTGAAGAGGGTTATGTAAAGTCCTATCAGGTGATCGACGACGGTAAGCAGGGAACCATCCGCATTACCCTCAAGTACCTGGCAGGCAAGCAGAAGGTTATTCGTGGCATCCGCCGCGTATCCAAGCCCGGTCTGCGTATTTACGCCGGCTGCGAGGATATGCCCAGAGTTATGAATGGACTCGGCATTGCCATCGTTTCCACATCCAAGGGTATCATGACAGGCAAGAAGGCTCAGTCGCTCAACGTTGGCGGCGAAGTCCTCGCGTTTGTATGGTAATCGGAACGGAGGTATTGAACAATGTCTAGAATTGGAAGAATGCCCATTGCGATCCCCGCAGGCGTAGAAGTCAACGTAGCTGCCAATAACGTAGTTACCGTTAAGGGTAAGCTGGGCACCCTCACTGAAAAGTTTAGCCCCCGTATGACCATTAAGGTGGAAGGAAATGAAATGATCGTTACCCGTCCTACCGATGAGAAGGAAGACAAGAGCCTGCACGGCCTGACCCGCGCGCTCCTGTTCAACATGGTAGAGGGCGTTACCAACGGTTACTCCAAGAAGCTGGAGATCGTTGGCGTTGGTTACAAGGTAGTAAAGCAGGGCAAGACCCTTCAGCTCTACCTGGGCCACTCCCTGATGCCCACCTCCGGTCTTCCTCAGGCAAGATTCTGCCTGAACGAAGAGGATGGTATTACCTTTGATGTTCCGGATTCCAATACCATTATCGTAAAGGGTATCGACAAGCAGAAGGTTGGTCAGATGGCCGCCGTAATTCGCGGTAAGAGACCGCCTGAACCCTACCACGGTAAGGGTGTTAAGTATTCCGACGAGTATGTACGCCGTAAGTCCGGTAAGGCCGGTAAGGGCAAATAATGAAAGGAGTGAAGTGACATGGTATCAAGAAAAGATGCAAACAAGGCTCGTCTTAAGAGACATAAGAGAGTCAGAGCAAAGATTTCGGGTACTGCTGAGCGTCCCCGTCTGGCTGTATATCGC
>JAFTNJ010000034.1 GCA_017451915.1 Clostridia bacterium | reverse complement strand
TACGGTGGTCCCCCTTCTCCCACAGGAGAAGGCTTATGTTACATCTGCTCCAAGAACAAGGGTAAAACCTTTGTCGCCCACCCGCATAGCGGGTGGTTGTCTGTTTCGCGTCAAGCGCTCCACTGCCTAAAGGCATTAAACCAAGAGCCTTCCCCAACACGGAGGGCTCTTTCTTTCCTCTCAACCACCGTCACCAATTCAAAAGAGGATTCACGGATCGAAGTAGCGTTGACTGCGTCCTGATGCCCCGGATCGATCCCAACATCATTTTCCTCACTATTTGCAAAATACGTCTTGATTTTTTTCTCTTTTTTTGCTATAATAAAAAAGTTAAATTTTATTCTGCCGGAATTCCCTTTGCAACCCGGCGGAAAGGAGCATCAATCATGAAAAACTACAAAATTGGAACCAAGTGCGTGCAGGGTGGTTACCGTCCCGGAAACGGCGAGCCCAGACAGATCCCCATCATTCAAAGCACCACCTTTAAATATGACACCGGCGACGCCATGGGCAAGCTGTTTGACCTGGAGGCCAGCGGCTATTTCTATACCCGTTTGCAAAATCCCACCAGCGATTCGGTGGCCGCAAAGATCTGTGAGATGGAGGGCGGAAGCGCCGCCATGCTCACCTCCTCGGGAATGGCTGCCTCCTTCCTGGCCGTATTCAATATCTGCTCCTGCGGAGATCATTTCATCTCCTCCTCTGCCATTTACGGCGGAACCTACAACCTCTTCTCGGTTACCCTGAAGCGCATGGGCATTGACGTGACCTTCGTTTCCCCCGACTGCTCCGAGGAAGAGCTGCAGGCCGCTTTCCGCTCCAACACCAAGCTGGTCTTTGGCGAAACCATTGCCAACCCCGCCCTGAAGGTGCTGGACATTGAAAAGTTTGCCAAGATCGCTCACGCCAACGGCGTTCCGCTGATCATTGACAACACCTTCCCCACCCCCGTCAACTGCCGTCCTTTCGAGTTTGGGGCCGACATCGTTACCCACGCCACCACCAAATACATGGACGGTCACGGCTCTGCCGTGGGCGGTGCCATTGTGGACAGCGGCAACTTTGATTGGATGGCTCACGCCGAGAAGTTCCCCGGCCTCTGCACCCCCGACGAAAGCTACCACGGCATTACCTACGCCGAGCGCTTTGGCAAGGAGGGTGCCTACATCACCAAGGCCACCGCGCAGCTGATGCGTGACCTTGGCGTCACTCCCGCGCCTATGAATTCCTTCCTGCTCAACCTGGGTCTGGAGAGCCTGCACGTGCGCATGAAGCAGCACTGTGCCAACGGTCTTGCCGTTGCCGAATATCTGGAAAAGCATCCCAAGGTGGCCTGGGTCAACTATCCCGGTCTTCCCACCTCCCCCGACTATGCCCTGACACAGAAGTATATGCCCAACGGTACCTGCGGCGTAGTCAGCTTTGGCGTTAAGGGTGGCAGAGAGGCCGCCGCCAAGTTTATGGAGAACCTGAAGATCATTGCCATTGAGACCCACGTAGCAGACGCCCGTTCCTGCTGTCTGCATCCCGCCACCACCACCCACCGCCAGCTCAGCGACGCCGATCTGATTGCCGCCGGCGTTGGCCCCGATCTGATTCGCGTTTCCCTGGGTCTGGAGGACACCGCCGACCTGATTGCCGACGTGGAGCAGGCCCTGGCAAACGTATAAAACACAGGAGATTTTTTAACATGCCCATTAAAATTCCAAACGATCTGCCCGCCGTGCAGACCCTTGCCGACGAAAACATCTTTGTAATGACCGAGACGCGCGCGATCACCCAGGATATCCGTCCTCTGCGCATCGTGCTCCTCAATCTCATGCCAAAAAAGATCGAGACCGAGACCCAGATCTCGCGGATCCTTGGAAACACCCCCCTGCAGATCGAGCTCACCCTGATCCGCACCAAGACCCACCAATCCCAAAACACCGCCCAGGAGCATCTGTTGGCCTTCTACAAGACCTTTGACGACATCCGCGACCAAAAGTACGACGGTATGATCATCACCGGTGCCCCCGTGGAGCTGAAGGAGTTTGAGGAGGTGGACTACTGGGAGGAGCTTTGCGAGATCATGGAGTGGACCAAGACCAACGTTCACAGCACCATGCACATCTGCTGGGGCGCGCAAGCGGGTCTTTACTACCACTACGGAATTCAAAAGCATCTGCTTCCCAAAAAGCTCTTTGGAGTCTTCCCCCACAGTGCCGACTATGCCCGCTCCATGCTTCTGCGCGGCTTTGACGGTGTCTTCTACGTTCCCCATTCCCGCTATACGGCGGTAAATCGGGAGGACATCGAGAAGATCCCCAATCTACGTGTCCTGGCTTCCTCGGAGCAGGCCGGCGTGCATATTGTATCCTCCATAGGAGGCCGTCAGTTCTTCATCATGGGACACGCCGAGTACGATCCCCTGACCCTGGACGCCGAGTATCGCCGCGACGAGGCCGCAGGCCTGGGAACCCTCCCGCCCGAGAACTACTATCCCAACAACGATCCCAACCGCGCCCCCATCATTACCTGGCGCGCCCACGGAAGCCTGCTTTTTATCAACTGGCTCAACTATTTCGTCTACCAATCCACGCCCTACGACCTGAAGGACCTTAAGTCCGAGGGGAAGGAGCAATAATATCAAAGGAAGCACTGCTGATGTAGTGCTTCTTTCATAAACTGCAAAGGACACCCCTATAAAAAACATTGTCAATATCATTAATTTCGTCCGCGGCGTAGAACCGAGACCCGGACGAGACATTGATCTGGAGGAACCTGTTATCAAGCAGATCACCCTGATGCGCAAGCACGGGTTGAAGGGTACCTTTCTGCTTCAATACGATGCTCTCATGCTGCCAAGCTACCAAAGGCTCATGGCTGACCGTTCCGATTTTTGCGAGATCGGTCTTTGGTTAGAGGTGGTTCAACCTCTGGTAGAAGCCATTGGTGAGGAATGGCACGGACGCTATCCCTGGGACTGGTACAACGACGTGGGATTTCTCATCGGTTATGAGCCGAATGTCCGTCTGCGTCTGGTTGACCGTACCATGGAAGATTTTAAAAGCATTTTCGGAAAATACCCCGCTTCGGTAGGCTCTTGGCACATCGACGAGGTCTCCATGAAGCATCTTTCCAAACAATATCACGTAGATGCCTGCTGCATCTGCCGCGATCAAGTGGGAACCGACGGCTACACCATGCAGGGCGGCTATTACAATCAAGCCTATTATCCTTCGGTGAACAATATGTTCTGCCCTGCCGCCACCAAGAAAAACCAAATTGATATGCCTGTATTCCGCATGTTGGGCTCGGATCCCGTCTACGCCTACGATTATCAGGCAATGCCCTACGGCATCAAATACTGTCCCACGCTGGAGCCCGGGCAGCTTGGGCGCAAACCCGACTGGTGCGATTGGTTCTTCCGGGAAATGCTTTCGGGCAAGGGACTTTGCTTCCAATACATGCAGGCAGGACAGGAAAACAGCTTTGGCTGGAAAAAGATGGGAACCGGTCTGGAATATCAGTTCTCAAGCATTGCCGAATTCGCCAAGGAAGGCAAGCTGGAGATCTTGACGCTGGGAGAAAGCGGCAGATGGTTCAAGAAATCCTTTGACCGCCCCCCCGCCGCACGCGGCGGGGAGCAGGCTTCCTCATTCGCATAAGCTTCGTCAATAAACAACCGGCCATGGCGGATGCCATGGCCGGTTGTTTATTGGTGGAGCGTAGGGGATTCTGAACCCAAGCGTGCGGCTTTCGTGGAATGTTCATACTTTTGCTTTGCCGCACGCTATAGCGTAAAAGCGGCGAGCCGCTTTTCGCGGGGTTCTCATCTTGTAGCTCTTCATCACAAAAAGAGAGACCACGGCAGTTGCCGTGGTCTCTCTTTTTGTGGTGGAGCGTAGGGGATTCGAACCCCTGACCCCAACACTGCCAGTGTTGTGCGCTCCCAGCTGCGCTAACGCCCCATCGATTCACATGCACCTATTTTACCACAGTCCGCGTGAATTGTCAAGTTCTTTCTTTGAAAAAAAGCAAATTTTTTTCGTTCTTTTCATCCTTTTGCGTTTTTTGATGCGCTCTCTCGCTTTTTTGCCTTTTCTGTCGCAAAATATCGCAAAAAATTTGAATTTTTCTTTAAAAAAATTTCAAAAAGCCCTTTTCAATCCCATTTTTTTATTGTATAATAGTAGGTGGATAATTATGTGCTAAAATCACTTGCCGCCCCCGCGGCAAAAGAAAGGGTTTACAGTGACGCCATGAAACAGAAATACACCATTACGGTTGCCGACATGGAATTAAGCATTATCAGCGACGCCTCTCCCGACGAGGTGGAAAACATCGTTGGTATTTTGGATCGCCGCATGAGAGACATTAACCTCAAGAGCCCCCGTTGCACCAAGAACGAGGCGGCGGTTTTGTGCGCGCTCTCCTATTGCTCCGAGCGTATTGCAATGCAAGAGGCCTTTAAAAAGGTGGAAAAGGACGCCTTCCGCTTTGCCGCCGAAAACGAAAAGCTGAAGAGAACCATCGAGTCCCTGCAAAAGGAAGTCGATTCCCTGCGCAAGGATGCCGAGGTCATGCGTTCCCTGCTGGATCGCGCCTCCATTGCGCCCACCGCAGCGGCTGCTCCCGCTCCCGTGACCGAAAAGCCCAAGTACATCCCCAAGCCCTTCCACAAGCAGGCCGAGGAGGAGAAAAAGGAAGAAACGGTTCAGCTCTCCGCCTTTGACGAGCCGCCCGCCGTTCAGCCCGTGGCTCCCGTGGCACCGGTAGCACCCGTAGCAGAGGCTCCCGCCGAGCCCGTGGCCGCTCCCGCAGAGCCCCCCGCTCCCACCGAACCCGTGGCGGAGGAGCCTGCCAAAAAGCCCGGCAAGCCCGCCAACAAGAACCGCGTGGGCAGTATGTTCGACTTTTTAACCTTTAGTGATGTTTGATTCCATGAAAAAGCGACCCGAGTTGCTTTGTCCCGCCGGCTCTCCGATGGCTTTGGAGGCGGCGATTGAGGGTGGGGCTGACGCCGTCTATCTTGGCGGCGCGGCCTTCAACGCCCGTATGTATGCAAAAAATTTTGGCGGAGACGATTTGCGCTCCGCCGTTTTGCGCGCTCACGCCTATGGGGTCAAGGTCTACCTGACGCTGAACACCCTGGTCACCGACCGGGAGATCCCCGCCTTTTTGGAGGCGGCGCGGGAAGCGCATCTGGCCGGGGTGGACGCCCTGATCGTGGCCGACCTCGGCGGTGCCGCCGCCATTCACCGCGCCTATCCCGAGATCGAGCTGCACGCCAGCACACAGATGTCGGGACACAACAGCTACATGACCAAGGAGCTGGCACGTATGGGCTTTTCCCGCATGGTCATTGCCCGCGAAACCTCCCTGGAGGATCTGAAAAAGACCATGCAACACTCCCCCATTGAAATTGAGATGTTTGCCCACGGAGCCCTTTGCGTCAGCCATTCGGGGCAATGTTTGTTTTCCTCGGTGGTGGGAGGACGAAGCGGCAACCGTGGCGAATGCGCCCAGCCCTGCCGCCTGCCTTACGCCTGCGGAAAAAAGCAGGGCTATCCCCTCTCCCTCAAGGATCTTTCCCTGGCCGCCCACGTGCCCGCGCTGATCGAGAGCGGCGTGGCATCGCTGAAGATTGAGGGACGCATGAAATCCCCCGAGTACGTTTATGACACCACCCGCGTTTGGCGCAAGCTCCTGGACGAGGGGCGTGCCGCCACACCGAAGGAGCTGCAGATCCTGGCAGGCGTCTTTTCCCGGGGCGGATTTACCGACGGCTACTTTACCGGGCGAATTGGCCGCGAGATGCTTGGCGTACGCTCGGAGGAGGACAAGAACCGCAGTCGCGCCATTCAGCCCTTTGAGGGACTGAAGCGGCGCATTCCCTTGGAGGCCAAGGTCGAGATCCTTGCCAACCGTCCCGCCGCCATGACGCTGTTTGACGGCGTGCGTCGGGTCACGGTGTACGGCGAGGTTCCCATGGAGGCGCTGAACGCCCCCCTGACCCGGGAAGCGGTGGAGCGAAGTCTGACCAAATTTGGCGGGACTCCCTACACCGTGACCTCCTTTGACCTGACCCTGGAGGAGGGGCTGATGCTCCCGGTCTCCAAGCTGAACGAGCTTCGCCGCGCCGCCCTGCAGGCGCTGACCGAACAGGTCTGCCCCGCGCCCCGTCCCTTGACCGAGGATGCCGTGGAGCTCTCCACGCCCGCCCACCGTCGTGCGTCGGTGGTGAGCGCGCGCTTTGAGCATCCCGAGCAGATTCCGCAGGCCGCCCACTCCTTTTTTGATCGCATTTATCTGCCCCTGCGTCGGCACATTCCCGGCGTGGAGGGTGTGGTGCTCCCGCCCGTGCTCTTTGAGGGGGATCTGGAGGAAACCAAACGGCTTTTGCGTGCCGCCGCCGAGCGTGGTGCCACCCATGCCCTGGTGGGCAATTTGGGACACCTGGAAATTGTTTTGGAGGCAGGACTCCGCCCTGTGGGCGACTACCGCCTGAACGTGGCCAACAACCAAAGCATTGCCGCCCTGGAGGCCTTGGGCATGGAGGAGATCCTCCTCTCCCCCGAGCTAACCCTGCCCCAGATCCGCGACCTGGGAGGCAACACGGGAGTGATCGTTTACGGAAGACTCCCCCTGATGACTCTGGAGAAATGCGTGATCCGGGAGATTGCCGATTGCAAGACCTGCGAGGCCGACCGCGCCACCCTGACCGACCGCCGCGGCGTGACCTTCCCCGTTTTGCGGGAGGGCGATCACCGCAACGTGGTATACAACAGTCTGCCCACCTGCATGAGTGACCGACAGGAGCTTTTGACCCGCCACGGCATTTGCAACCGTCATTTTCTCTTTTCCACCGAGAGCGCCCGCGAGGTAGAACAGATCCTGCAGGCCTACCGCAGCGGCGCCCCTCTGCCCGGCACGGTGCGGAGATTGAAGTGATCAAAGAGGTTGTTTCATTAAGACAAAGCTACATAAAAAGAAGCCTCCCCTGTGTAAGGGGAGGTGCCGAGGAACGAGGCGGAGGGGTTGTGAAAAAAGCAAAAATAGCACAAAAACAATCCCTCAGTCGCTTCGCGACAGCTCCCTTTGCACAAGGGAGCCTTTCTTTTTTCCATCATTTGTGCAGGGGATCCTGAAGGAATCCCCTGCTTGTTTTCTTTATTCGGTAACTTCGGGAAGCGGATAGACGGGCTGGGTGGTAGCCAGGTCTATGGGCTGGAGGTAGACCGATACCTCCACGTTGGCGGGAACGTAGAACAGATAGCAAACGCCATCCTGATAGAGGACACCCCGCTCCGCGTCGAGATAGAGAATAAAGTCGGAGGTGGAGGTCTTAATGCTTTGAATCAAGGCCTGCTGTTCCTCGATGGAGAGGGCGGCAATCATTTCGGCGGTCATGGGGATATAGTCGCTTTCATAGCCGCACTGCATACAGTAATTGTATTGATTCCCTTCTGCATCGTAGCCGTCGTCCCAAGAATGGGCTTCGTCCTCGACCTCATAACTGCAATACTGACAAACGGCGTCATGGCCATGGATATCAATGGGAGTATAAACGCAATCGTGAAGCTCGGTCACGCTATACTCACAGCCGGTACAGGAAACGGTGTGCAAGCCGTCCCCGTTATCGGTATAGGTAAGGGTATGGGCTTCGGTGACAGAGGAAACATGGTCACAAACACGGCACTCGCCGGTGTGGGTGGTGGCGGTATAGTCCATGCGGATATGGCCTTGGGTAATTTGGTAGTTGCAAATACATTTTACCGTGTGCTCGGCCGCATCGTACTCCACAACAATGTTCAAAATATGATCCTCATCGTAAAAATCTCCGCAAACGGTGCAGGTTTTGCGGTGGTTTTGAGTGCCAAGGGACGTATAACCAAACGTATGCGTTGATTCCACCTCATAGCCACATTCCTCACAAGATACCTTATGGTAGGCAGTGTCCATACTGGTGGCTACCAGATTGTGTTCTCCTGTGATATAGGAACCGCAAATACAGGTGTCTTTGTGTAGTTCATCATCCAAAGGAACACAACTGTTGTAGGAATGTGCTTCTGTTACCGTTTGGCTACATTCACAGGTTAGCGTGTGCGTCGTACCATTATTTACAGCATTAATAATTTCTCCAAAATGCGGTTCGATCACCTCATGGTAGCACACAGTACAATATTTGGTATGCGTGCTTGCATCCGACTCCGTATAGGAAAACGTGTGGTCTATATAAGAGCTAATATGTCCGCATGCGCATTGCATGGCGTGTTTGAAATCATCTCCAACATTTTTAACGGAATAGGAATGTGCTTCAGATTCCATAAGATGTCCACAAGCACAATAGATATTATGGATATCCGTAGAGACAGAGACATAGGAAGATTCAAAATGTTCTTCCCAAATAGTGACATTGCAACCAGTACAATATTTTTTATGGCGATTTGCTATGCTACAGGAGGTATATTCGAAAGTATGCGTATGGTTGACACGTCGATAATATACAACATATGATGCAATAGTTTCCTGCTTTTCAGCATCAGACATATCACTATACCCATAACAAAGAGTTGTGTAAGGACAGCGATCTCCGGGGTGCTCATACAAACCCTTTCCCCCCCACTTTGATTGAACTACTACTAGATCAGAATCTCCACAAACACCATTTGAAGTGCCGCTTCGACGTTCTACAACAATTCCAGAATGAAGGTTTTCCCCCGCTTGGTTGAAATAACATATGATATCCCCCACTTGCCCTGTAGAGGGAACATAACTTCCTTCCAAATAGTATTGCTCTGGCGAGGGCATCCAATATATATTACCTCCATAGTTTTGACTGTACCAAGCATATGAATGGCAATTATATTTTGTCGTTGGCAAATCAATCACGAGCGAAATTTGGGGATATTGGTCAAGATATTTCTGGTTTTCTGAAATCTTGTAATCATCACTAAATTCCACCAAGTATTTTTTTACCATCACCGAATTCTCATACAAAGGTGAATCAAGGTAATATGTTTCATACGGTAGTTCTGCTGTTGTTGATAATACCGACGAAGTATCTGGATCTGGTTGACTCCAAGTGAGTACTTGGCCTTCTTCATTGTATATAACTTCAATTTGGGAACCAATCAAACTAGCAGACTCGTCTTCGGTAATAACTAAATCAGAAGAATCAGTAACAATCTCTTGTGAAAAAACAGATAGGGTGATATTTAAAGCACATATTACAACAAGTATTATCACACAAATGAATTTCTTTAACATACGCTTTCTACTTTATTAATTAATTTTTAGATATCCTAAAAAAAGCAGATAAACACAATGCGCATAAACTGCATCAGATCTTAACGAATCTCTTGAAATATCAGACCAATAAATATCTTCATAATTTGTTAGAACAAACGTTTGATAAAGTTCGCCGCCAAAAATCTCAGATTCACTGTTTAAAAAGCGATATTCTTCAACTTTTTTCTTACTAACATCTCCATCTTCAAACGTTGTACACAAGTATGTTTGGCCGTCATATACGATCTCATAAAAAAGCATCGACGTAGAATCACTCGACTTGTTTATACCAATCAATGTTGCAGGCTTTTTTTTCATCGTAGTCAGATAGAATTCCCGCAACAACTCATTCCCTTTTGTAATTACCAATCCCTCACGCACAACACAATTTTCATCTTGGATCCACTCGGAGAACTCTTCCGATGAATTGGGCATGTTTTCAAAGGAAATGACTTGCTCCCAAAGATTGGAGGGCTTTTTTTCACCCGTTTCTCCATTGGGTATTTCCAACGGCCCTAAATAAAAGCCATGCATACTGCCCAGGAGCAGGGTCACCGCTAGGAGGCTGACCGACAGCAGTATGCAGGCGGCCGAAATCCAGTTGCGGGGTTGTTTTAAGAACTGCTTCCAATGGGGGCGGTGGATCCCCCTTACCACAGTGGCCGTCCGCGCCGCGTCGGCCTCCAATAACAGATCCTCGTCCAAAAACTCCAACGCTCTCGATAATTCCTCATGTTTCATAGGGAATATCCCTCCTTTATTAAATAGGTTCGCAAAGCCTCGCGCAACGTCCCCAGGGTCTTGTAGACCGCGGACGCGCTGACCCCTTCCCCCTTGGCAATCTGCTCCACGGGGTCGGCATAGTAATACCGACGGAGAAAGATCCTCCGCTCTTTGGGGGTGCGCTCCCGAAGGAACGCGCTAATGCATCTTCCCAGCTCCTCGGGATGCTCCTCGGGGGCGGCGACGTCACCTCCAACCTCCCGTAGCTCCTCCAACGACACGGCATACTCGGATGCCACCCGCTTTTGTGCCGTTTTTTGCTCGTATCGCTTGATGGCAAGGCGGCGGGTGATCTTTGCGGCGTACGCCCGCAAATTCTCTGGCCGATGGGGCGGTATGGAATTCCAAAGAGCTACGTAAACGTCGTTTACGATCTCCTCGCAATCCAGCTCGTCCCCAAGGATCTGGTAGGCTACCTTATGTAAATATGCTCGGTAGTGCTTTTGCGTGGTCTCAACAGCCGTTTCGTCTCGCTGCCAAAACAGATCCACAAGTAAGGCGTCCTTCATGGTTGCGCTCCTTTCTCAAGGCTTTCACCTCTATACTCCGCTTTTCCTCCCAAATTTGGAAGGAAACAGAAAAAAATTTAAAAAAATAACCGAACGATGTAAAACACCGTTCGGTTATTTTCGGCGCAATTACTTGTACTTGCGCTTTCTGGCTGCTTCAGATTTCTTCTTGCGTTTCACGCTCGGCTTCTCATAGTGTTCTCTCTTGCGAAGCTCGGTGAGGACGCCGGAACGGGCGGTTGCACGTTTAAAACGACGAAGAGCACTGTCCAAAGACTCGCCTTCTTTCACTCTGATTTCTGCCATTCTTTATCCCTCCCCTCTACCGGTAAACAAGAGATAATATCGTGGGAATATCTCCCTATCCAAAATTATCTTTTAGTATTATACACGATTTTTGCCTATATGTCAAGTGTTTTTTCACTTTTTTCGCAATTTTTCAAAAAATTAAATATCGCTGTGGCAATTTTGTAAAAGAGTGGCAAAAATCCCCTCAAAATCCGCTATGCTCGACGCCTGCATAATGGCAGCGCGGGCCGCTGCCGCACCGCGAATGCCCGAAAGATACCACGCCATGTGCTTTCGGCTCTCGGCAATGCCTACCCGCTCGCCCTTGTGCTCCACCATGGCACGGGCGTGCTCCATGGCCACCTCCAGCCGCTCGGCAAAGGTGGGAGGGGCGTAGCTCTCTCCCTCCAGGGCGTGGGCCACCTCCGCAAAGATCCAGGGATTGCCCTGCGCTCCCCGGGCGATCATCACACCGTCGCACCCGGTCTGCTTCAGCATCTCCAGGGCGTCCTTGGCCGAAAAAATATCGCCGTTCCCCACCACGGGAACGCGAACCGCCTCCTTGACCTGCCGAATGATCTCCCAATCGGCTCCGGGAGCATACATCTGCTCCCGCGTTCTTCCGTGAACGCAGATCATGGCCGCGCCGGCATCCTCCAAGCGCTTGGCCATCTCCACCGCGTTGATGTGCGCGGCATCCCATCCCGCACGGATCTTTACGGTAACGGGAAGCTTGACCGCCTGGGTCATCGCCCGCACAATGGACGCGGCAAGGGCGGGATCCTTCATCAAGGCACTCCCCTCCCCATTGCCCACGATCTTATGCATGGGACAGCCCATATTCACATCGATGACCGCCGGGGGGATCTCACTCTCGTTGCCCAGATAATCGCCGCTCTCCAACAAACGCGCCGCCTCGGCCATAAAGGCAGGCTCGGCACCAAAGAGCTGAACCGCCATGGGCGCCTCCTCCCGCAAAACCGCCGCCAAAGGGGCGGTACGAAAGACCCGAGCCTCCGTTTCTCTTCCCCGTTGCTCATAGCAAAGAGCCTTGGCCGACACCATCTCACTAACGGTATATTCGGCACCAAAGCGGCGCGCCAGGCGGCGGAAGGAACGGTCGCTTACCCCCGCCAAGGGGGCCAGGCACAGGCCGTGCTTTAATTCTACTTGACCGATCTTCATAGCTCCATCCTTAAAAATTCGTTTTCGTCCTTTATTATACCGAAAACGCCGCCGTTTGTCAACCTTCTCTCCGGGGAAAAACTTTTCGGCAAAAAGAAAACACCTTCGCACTTTTCCCGCCTTTGTCGCCATCGTCGCGTGGGAATCCCGTCGGCGGGCGTCTCTCGGTGTCAAAAAGAGCCGAACGCTTTTTCTTGACGCGTCTTCCAAAATATGCCATAATAAAGAAAAAGACGATGAAAAGAAAGGATGAACCCCATGAAATCCCAAGCCCAGATCCTACTGTTTTCCCTGGCCGTGACCTTCGCCTTTGCCCTGGCTCTTACGGTGGCGTTGCTCTGCCTCTCCTACCTGCGGGAGGGGAATGCCTCCCGTCCCGCAGTCTCCACTACCGCCGAGGAGGATCTGCCAATCTACCATCCCTCGGAGGAGGGCACGACCACCGCCGCGCCCCCCGTTACCACTGCGCCCCCTGCGCCCCAGACCCAACCGCCCAAGGTTGGGAACGGTCTGGTGTTTGACTCCAACGGGAACGGCACCTGCGTGCTGACGGGACTGGGGGACTGCAACGACGCCTGCGTGGTGATTCCCGAATACGCGCCCAACGGGGACCGTGTGACCGAAATCGCCGACCGCGTCTTTTTTGAAGCCACAAGCGTCACGGCGGTACAGATCCCCGCCGGCGTGGAACGCATCGGCTCCCTGGCCTTTGCGGCCTGCAAAAATCTGGTCTATCTCTCGGTGGACGCCAACAATCCCTATTATTGCGACGTGGATGGGGTCTTATACAGTGCCGACAAGCAAACGCTGCTCCAGTATCCCCCCATGCGTGCGGGAAGCACGGCAACGATCCTCCGTAGCGTGACCGAGATCAAGGAAATGGCCTTTTACGACTGCACCTATCTGCGCAGCATCCTCTATGCGGGAAGTGCCGAGGAATGGGAGCAGATCCGCATTGGCAGTAAAAATTACAGTCTGACGGCGGCCTCCAAGACCTTTGGTGCCACCGGAAAATAAACCATGGGTCGATGCAAGAAATTGCATCGACCCATGGTCATTTTATAGAACGTCAGGGCTCCATCGCCACCTCGGTGGCAAGCACCGGTGCCTGCTCCTTGGGCAAGCGCACGGTAAACGCGCTCCCCTGCCCCGGCCGGCTCTCCACAAGGATCTCGCCGTGGCAGAGCTTTACCGCGCGGGCAACCATGGTCAAGCCAACACCGTAGCCCTTGCCGTGATGGGAGGGATCTCCCTGATAAAATTTCTCAAAAATATGCTTTTTGACCTCCTCGGTCATGCCGATCCCCGTGTCGGCCACCGTCACGGTCACCGCCTCGGGGGCATCCTGCAGGGTGACCCGTACCTCGCCCCCCTCGGGAGTGAACTTGAGGGCATTGGAGATCAAATTGTTCCAAATGTGCGCCAGCAGCTCCTCGTTGGAATAAAACCGCACCTCCTCCAGCTCGGGGAGGATCTCGATCCCCTTCCCCGACCACACCGGCTCCTGGAGCAGGATGCATTGCCGCAGCTGCTCGTCCAAAAAGAACTCGCTCTTGTTGGTCACGATCTGCTGATTCTCCAGCTTGGAGAGCTCCAGAACGCTGGTGGCAAGCCGTGCCAGGCGATCGGATTCCTCGGCAATGATCTTGGCATACTCCTGCCGCTGTGCCTCGGTCAGATCCCCCACCTGGAGCTCCTTGGCAAAGCCGCGGATCGAAACGATGGGGGTTTTGAACTCGTGGGAAAAGTTATTGATAAAATCGTTGCGGAACATCTCAATGCCGTCCAGCTCCTGCACCATCTCGTTAAAGCTGGTAATCAGGGTGCCCATCTCGGTCAGCTGCTTTTTGCCGCCATAGGGCTCCACCTGCACCTTAAAGTTTCCCTTTTTGACCTGCTCGGTGGCATGGATCACCTGCTTTAGCGGGCGAAGATAATACTTTCCCAGCACACCGGACAAAACCGTTCCGATAATAGAACAGATCCCCAACAGGGTAACGACCAGGGTATAGGGATGCACGGTGATGGCCACCACCAAGGGATGAAACGCGAACAGCATAAAGATCAGGGCGTAAAAGAGCATGGTCATGATCCCCGAAATGATCAAGACCAGGAACACGAAGAGGGTCAGTCGCCAGCGGAGGGTGTTCCGCAGACGCAGAC
The DNA here is from genome assembly GCA_017451915.1 of Clostridia bacterium. GTDB lineage: Bacteria > Bacillota > Clostridia > Oscillospirales > CAG-272 > UMGS1865. The sequence goes on along the minus strand of JAFTNJ010000034.1, from coordinate 16,014 downwards.
GTTGCTTTTTTTCCTCAGATATGGGTTTCATACGTTACCGTCACAGCATTCATTTTTTATGTAGGACCGCCTTATAGCCCAGACCCCGTACCGTGATGATCTCAAAGTCGGGATCCGTGCGAAAACGCTCGCGGATGCGGCTGATGTGCACGTCCACGGTGCGTTCGTCGCTCTCGCTGTCCATATCCCAGATCTCGTCCATCAGCTGACGGCGGGTGTAGATCTTGTTGGGATAGGAAAGCAGCTTGAACAGGAGCATGAATTCCTTTTGGGGGAGCTCCAGCATTCCCTCCTCGGTCTTGACCGAAAGGGAATCGTAAAAGAGGGTGGTCTTGCCCACCACCAGCTTGCGCTCTCCGGCGATCTGGGAGCGGCGCAGCAGGGCGGCAATGCGAAGGATCATCTCCTCCTCGTCCACGGGCTTGACCATATAGTCGTCGGCCCCAATGATAAAGCCGCGCTTCTTATCCTCCTGGGTTTCCCTGGCGGTCACCATCAAAATGGGAATGGTGTTCCCCGCCATGCGCAGGGTGTTGGTAAACTCATATCCGTCCATGCGGGGCATCATAACGTCCAAAAGGATCAGATCCACGTGCTTTCGGTCCAGCACGTCCAGGGCCTCCTCCCCGTTCTCGGCGGTAATGGGCTCGTAGCCGTAACGGGTGAGGATGGCGCACATCAAACGGCGAGCGTTTTTATCGTCTTCTACAACTAAAATTTGAAACATCGTTAAAGCTCCTTTCCGTAGGTCTTTGTTCTATCATATCACAGAATTGTGAACCGAACATCAACGGAGGAAGGAAATTTTAGGTTTCTCCAAAGATCACCGTAACGTCGCGGTGGAGCTGAAGGATCGAGGCGGGAACCTCGGGGGTCACGGGGCCGTAAAATGCCTTTTCCACGATCTCCTTTTTGGCGGGGCCGTTGGCAATGAGCAGCACCTTTTTGGCCTGCATGATGGCCGTCATACCCATGGTAATGGCCTTGCGCGGCACCTGGCTCTCGTCGGCAAAGAAGCGGGCGTTGGCCGTGATGGTGGAGGGATGCAGATCTACCACGTGGGTGCCGGTCTGGAAGGTGGTTGCGGGCTCGTTGAAGCCGATATGACCGTCAAGTCCAATACCCAACAGCTGAAGATCAATGCCGCCGTAGGCATCAATGCGGGCATCGTACTCCTTGCACTCCTTGGCAATGTCGGCGGCAACGCCGCTGGGAACGTAGGTGTTCTCGGGGCGAATATTGATATGACGGAACAGGTTTTCCTGCATAAAATAGCGATAGCTCTGGTCGTGGGTGCCATCCAACCCCAGGTACTCGTCCAGATTGATGGAGGTCACCTCGGAAAAATCCAGATCCCCCGCCTCATACATCTCGATCAAACGGCGGTAGGTTCCCACGGGAGAGGAGCCGGTGGCCAGACCCAAAACGCTGTTGGGCTTGGAGATCACCTGCGCCGCGATACGGTTGGCCGCCTGGCGGCTCATTTCTTCATAGGAGGAAACGGTAATTATTTTCATAAATTTCAAAAAACCCCTTTCAAAATCATTTTCCGTGTGCTATAATATATGCACCGCTCTAATCGGTATCATACCACATTTTGAAAGAAAAATCAAGAGGAAAGTACTATGCAAGAAAAAATAAACCGGGTATTGGCCGCCTACGGGCTTTCTGCACAGGTGTCACCCTTTGGAAACGGTCATATCAACCATACCTTTGTCATTCCGGGCACGCCCCGTTACCTCCTGCAGCGTATCAGCCGTGACGTCTTCCCCGATCCCATCGCGGTCATGGAAAACATCAGCAAGACCACCCGCTTCCTGCAGAAAAAGATTGCTGCCGGAGGCGGTGACCCGACCCGCCAGGCACTGACGTTGCTCCCTACGCTGGACGGCAAGGATTACTTTGTGGACGAGGACGGCGAGACCTACCGAATCTACCTCTTTATTGAGGAGAGCTTTGCCTACGAAACGGCCCCCGAGACCCCCGAGCAATTCGCCCTCTCGGCCCACGCCTTTGGTGAATTCCAAAAGCTCTTGGCAGAGTTCCCCGCCGAGGAGCTCAAGGAGGTCATTCCCAAGTTCCATGACACCGCCAACCGGTTGAAGCAGTTCCGCCAAGCCCTGGAAAAGGACGCCGCCGGCCGTGCCGCCTCGGTACAGCCCGAGATCGAGTTTGTTCTGGCTCACGCATCGATCGTATCCAAGATCACCGACGCCATTGCCGACGGAAGCGTTCCCCTGCGCGTGACCCACAACGATACCAAGCTGAACAACATTCTTTTTGACGCCAACACCAAGCAACCCCTGTGCGTCATCGATCTGGACACCGTTATGCCGGGCTCCCTGCTCTACGATTACGGTGATGCCCTTCGCTTTGGTGCCTCCACCGGTGCCGAGGACGAGACCGACCTCTCCAAGATCGAATTTGACCTGACCTATTTCAAGGCCTTTACCAAGGCTTACCTGGAGGAGCTGGGCGACGTGCTGACACCCATGGAGCGGGAGCTGCTGCCCCTCTCGGCCCTGATGATGACCCTGGAGTGCGGCATCCGCTTTTTGACCGACCACCTCAACGGGGACGTTTACTTCCGCATCCACCGTCCCAACCACAACCTGGACCGTGCTCACACCCAGTTTAAGCTGGTAGCCGACATGGAAGCCAAAATGGAGCAAATGAAGGCCATCGTTGCCGAATGCTGATCCAAAAAGAAAATCAAAATCCCGCGCGCCGATCAAAAATCGGCGCGCGGGCGTTTTCTATCTATATTGGATTTGGATCAATGCTTCAGCAGGTCGGCCACGGGACCGTATAGATAAAGGGAGCCAAGACAGATCAAGGGGGTTCCCTCGGCGCGGCAATCCTCCATGGCACTGCGCAACGCCTCCTCCAAGGAGGCATACGCCTGAGCAGGGATCTTATGGGTGCGGAACTCCACCGCGTAATCCTCGGCGGAAAGGGCCCGGGGATTCTCGGGAGTCACGGTATAAACCTTCTCGGCCACCGGACGCAGGCGTTCCACCATCTCGTCGTAGGCCTTGTCGGTCATCACACCGGTCAACAGATTCACCTTTTGCTCCGGGAAATACGCCTGGATGCTCTGCACCGCGGCGGCAATGCCCTGGGGATTGTGTCCCCCATCGAACAGCACCACGGGATCGGTGGAAAAGAGCTCAAAGCGAGCCGGCCAACGCACTTGACGCAAGCCCTCGCGCACCGCCTCCGGAGAAATGGAAAGGCCGCGAGTGTTCAGGATCTCCACAATGTTCAGCACCGTGGCGGCGTTGAAGGGCTGATAGGTGCCCAGAAGTGCCAGCTCCAGATCCTCGTAATCCCCGTAAGAAAACAGGGTACGCTCCAGAGAATACTCCTTCACCTTTAAGGAAGAACGGTCCACCTGATAAAAGGGAGCGTGGCGCATCTCGGCCACCGAGCTGATGGTGCGGCAGGCCGAGCCGGCAACGGTGCCGCCGTACAGCACGGGACAGCCCTCCTTAACGATCCCCGCCTTCTCGGCGGCAATCGAGTGCAGAGTGTTACCCAGCTGGGCAATGTGGTCAAAATCGATCCCGGTAATCACCGAAAGCAGGGGCTGCTCAATGACGTTGGTGGAGTCCATGCGTCCTCCCAATCCAACCTCCAGCACCACCACCTCGGCACCCTGACGGCGGAAGAATTCCATGGCGATGGCGGTGATCAATTCAAATTCGGTGGGGGCATCCTCCATCTTGTCGGCAAAGCCCTTGACGTATGCGGTGATCTCGGCCAGCTCCTCATCGGAAATGGGGGTGCCGTTGATCTGCATCCGCTCGTGGAATATCCGAATATAGGGGGATGTAAATAGTCCCGTGCGGTATCCTGCCGCCCGCAGAATGGCGTCGGACATGGCGCATACGCTTCCCTTGCCGTTGGTTCCGGCCACGTGGAGGAAACGAAGCTGCTTTTGGGGATCTCCCATCTGTTCCAACAGGGTACGGATCCGGGAAAGTCCGGGGCGTTTTTTTTGCCAGTGATTGGAGTGAATGTAGGCTATGGCTTCCTTGCAAGTCATAAAAAATTCTTCCTTTTCAAAAACGTTCAATGGATGGGCGCGCAAGAACGCGGCACCTCAACAAAAGATACGGGGTGCCGCGAAATAAAGACGAAAACCGACGGAGGATTACCGCTGACGTGCGAAAACGCGACGCAGGGTAGGCAGGAGCAGGGGGACCAGGACGCAGGAAAGAACACTGCGCACCAGGGCGTTCAAAAGACGGGTGGGCAGAAGCAGGTGCAACGCCTTGACGGAGTACCCCAGAAGATACCCGTCCAGATACAGGGCACCCGTGTTGAGCACCGTCAAAAGGAACTCAGCGCAAACAATGGTCACCACCGTGAGAACGGCCGCAGTCTTGGGCGACGCGGCGGCACTTGCGCGGCGGGCCCCCATCGATGCCACCAATGCCGTGAGTGCTCCGGGAATCAACCAGATCAGCAGGGTGGCAAAGCCGTAGGGCGAGGGATCGATCACCTGCTCCAGGAAATTGCCAACCACCGCCACGGCGACGGCGTCCGACGGACGGAACAAAAACGCACACAGCAAAATAGGCAGTGTGGAGACCGAGATCTGGATCGCTCCCGGGATCTTAAAGGACAAAAAGGTTCCCAGAATGACGTACAGAGCCACAAACAGGGCATCCAATACGATACGGTAGATCTTGGAACGTGCGGAAACAGGACTTTGCATAAAAAACCTCCTTTTTCCACCCATATGGCAAAAAAGGAGACACAGGTACCCTTGGCACCTCTCTTTTTACTGCCCTATGAAGCGGGATGCAAAATGCGAACCGCAAAGGCTTGGCCTTTTTCGTCCGAACGACAACTCCCCGTTCATTCGGCACTGAGGATTTCTCCAACGCCCGCATTTTTACTCTTCATTCGTTGTCCCACGGGACAATCACGCATTCTATATTATAATGGAAAACCAACGACTTGTCAAGAGCGCAAAATAGTAAGCATTCTCCATATCAAAGATTATTTTTTTGGTAAAAATGATAAATAAAACCGGGTTTTCCTGTTGAATTTTAAATTTTGGTATGCTATAATAAAAGTAGATTTGCGGGGGGATTTTTCCACGCCCCATTACGTATAGGAGGACGGTCGTCTGTATGGTTTTTTCCGAGTTATTTTTTGTGTTTTTCTTTTTTGTTCTGTGTACGGCAATCCTCTTTTTTATCCGTACCACGCACCGTCAAAACGCGGTGCTTTTGGTTTTTTCTCTCCTCTTTTACGCCTGGGGAGGCCCCAAGCTCCTGCTGTTGCTGTGCGGCATGACCCTGATCTGCTATCTTGGCGCGCGGGTGATCGACGCCTTCACCGACGTCTTTTATAAAAAGCTGGGACTCTTTGTGACCCTGGCCACCTGCCTGATCCTGCTGGGCTTTTTTAAATACTCCACCTTCCTGGCAAGCAGCCTGCAGGGGATCCTCGGCTTTGAGGGTACCATCCCCAACATCGTCCTGCCCATTGGCATCTCCTTTTACACCTTCCAGCTCATGTCCTACGTGGTGGACGTTTTTCGCGGCGAGGTTCCGGCGCAAAAAAAATACTGGATCCTGTTGCTGTACGCCGCCCTCTTTCATCAATGCGTGGCCGGCCCCATCGTGCGGTATCAGGACGTGTGCCGGGAGCTGGAGAGCCGTAGCCTGACCCTGCCCAAGCTTTCGAGCGGCATCACCCGCTTTACCGTGGGACTTGCCAAAAAGGCGGTGCTGGCCAACACCTGCGGCGCCCTGGTGAGTGAGCTTTGGGCGGCCAACGCCCTCCCCTCGGCCACCGCGCTCTCGGTCTTTTTGGGAGGCGTGTTCTATATGCTCCAGATCTATCTGGATTTCTCGGCCTACTCGGACATGGCCATTGGCATGGGCAAAATGGCGGGACTCCATTACAACGAGAACTTCCGCTACCCCTACGCCGCCAGCTCGGTGTCGGAATTCTGGCGTCGCTGGCACATTTCCCTTTCCACCTTCTTCCGCGACTACGTCTACATCCCCCTGGGTGGCAACCGCTGCTCCACGGGACGGCAGATCTGGAATCTCTTTGTGGTCTGGGGTCTCACCGGTCTTTGGCACGGTGCCTCCTGGAACTACGTGCTCTGGGGACTGTACTACTTCCTGTTCCTGGTGCTGGAAAAATTCCTGCTCAAGCCCAAAAAGGATCCCACGCCCCCGTGGCGCGTCCTTCGCATTTGCGGAACCCTCTTGGTGGTCTATTTTGGATGGATGCTCTTTTACTTTGAGGATCTCTCCCTCCTTGGCACCGCTCTGAAGGGCTTGTTTGGGGCCAACGGATGGTCGGATCTTTACGCCGAATCCACCCTTTGGAACCACATCTTCTTCCTGCCGGTGGCCATGGTGGCCTGCGCTCCCGTGATCCCCGCCCTGCAAAAGCGACTGGAACACCTCGGCCCCGCCATTCCCCAACGTCTGCAGACCGCACTGTACGCCGCCGAGGCAGTAGCCCCCGTGCTTCTCTTGGCCCTTTCCCTCATCTTTTTGGTGGGAAATACCTACAACCCGTTCCTCTATTTTCAGTTTTAAGGAGGTGTCCACGAAATGAAAACCGAATATGAAAAGCCAACTTCCGCGGAAGCAACCTCCAAGCCCTCCCCCGAAGACCATACCCGCGCCGAGGTTTGGCACGGCGTAAAGATCTACGCCTTTGCCGGGGCCATGCTCCTGGCGGCGGTGGTGGGTCTGCTCTTCTTCCTGCGTCCCAGCGTTTCGGAAAGCGAAAAGCGGGAGCTGACCAAATTCCCGTCTCTCACCTGGGAGGCCCTTTCCTCGGGAGAATACTTCTCCCAGGTCACCACCTGGTACGCAGACACCTACCCCGGCAGAGAGGGCCTGATCCACGTAAATCAATGGATCCATTCCCTTTTTGGCATCCGCACGGTGCAAATCATTCCCTCCCTTCCCGAGGATCCCACCACGCCGGAGGATCCCTCCGATCCCGGCACCTCCGACGACGGTCCCGTGGACACCACCCCCATCGAAAAGCTGGGGAGCGTCTACGTCAAGGGCTCCACAGCCTACGAGCTCTATAAAGAAAACAGCGCCAACTCGGCGCGCTATGCCGAGCTGATCCATCAGGCAGCCACGCTGCTGGGGGATAAGGTACAGGTCTACGATATCATCGTTCCTCTCTCCAGCTCGGTCAACCTCTCGCAAAAGGAGCTGGGACGCGTGGGCTCCTCGGACGCCGCGGCCGCCATTCAATCCATGTATCAGAAGATGGAGGGCGTACATACGGTCAATATTTACGACACCCTCCGCGCCCACAACAGCGAGTACCTCTACTTCCGCACCGACCACCACTGGACGGCCCTGGGCGGCTACTACGCCTACGTGGAATTCTGTCACGCCGCAGGCATGACGCCCTTTCCCCTTTCCACTTGGCAGGAATACCGCTTTGAAGGCTTCCTGGGCACCCTTTACGCCGAGGCGGGCTCCCCCGCCCAGCTGGGGAACACCCCCGATACCGTGTATGCCTGGGTTCCCAACGGCACCAACGACATTCGCATTACCGACAAAACCGGCAATACCCTGCGTTACCGGGGAGGCGTGGTGCGCACCGATACCGACACCTTTTACGCCAACGCCGCCTCCAAGTACAACTGCTTTATTATGGGCGACAATCCCCTCTCCGAGATCCACAACGAGAGCATTACCGACGGCTCCTCCATCGCGGTGGTAAAGGAATCCTTTGGCAACGCGCTGATCCCCTTCCTGGTGGATCACTACGAGTACGTGTACGTCATCGACTACCGCTACTTCCCCTCTGCCACGGGCAAGACTCTCTCCCAGTTCGTGCAGGAAAAGAATATCCCCACCGTGCTCTTTATCAACAACCTCACCGCCACCTCCGCCACGCCGCGTTTGAACGAGTTGGCAAAGCTTTTGGCGGACTGATCCCTCCGCGCGTTGGGAATTCTCACTTTTCGAGAGGGATTCACGGTCTGTGGGCTTGCATTTTTTCTCTCGCGCAGGTAGAATAAAGGCACACATCCGGATGTGAATTCACTCTTTATGGAGGTATTCTATGGAAAAAAAGACGATGGGCACGTTTATTGCCGCCCTGCGAAAGGCCAACGGCATGACCCAGCAGGAGCTGGCCGACCGTTTGTTCGTATCCAATAAGGCGGTCAGCCGCTGGGAGCGGGACGAAAGTGCCCCCGACCTCTCCCTGATCCCCGCCATTGCCGAGATCTTTGGCATCACCTGCGACGAGCTGCTCAAGGGGGAACGGATCCTGCAGGAGTCAACCACGCCCCAGAGAGAGGTGCGGGTGGAGAAGCAGGTGCGCTCTCTGCTACACCGCGCCACCGCATCCTTTCAAACTCTGATCTGGATCTCCCTCGCGCTATCGGTGATTGGACTGACCCTCATGTGGGGCATTTCCTACGGCTTCTATCGACCCGTGATCGGGTTTGCGGTAATGATGCTGATGGAAACCGCCGCGTTTGTACTCGCAGCCATTGCAGTGAGCAAATATAAGGGCGCAAAACAGGATATTGAACTACTGGGGTCCCTCCCCGATGAACTGACTGAAAGCTACTGTTTTGTATTGTCCCGTTATTCCTATTCCGCCTTTTTTGCTGTAGCATCGGTGCTTTTCCTCTCTCTTCCATTGCTTCTTTTTTCTCAATCCAATTACATTCACAGCGTTCTGGCACCCGAGATCTATTTTACGGTCTGCTTTCCTCTAATACTTTTGCTTTTGCTCGTTCTTCTTTTCCGATTTTATGCGTACTATGAGGCGAGGATTACCGGACATCCCTACTACAAAAAGGAATCTTTAGAGCTCCCTTGTCAAAGAACGCTGCGAAAGATGTCGTTAATTCAGCTTCTCCCTCTGTTGCCCGCCGGAATTCTCTTTGTGATTGCCCCTTGGACCTTGACCATTCCTGGAGAGGACACCGACGAATGGATCAGCATCACCCTTACCCTACTGGCGTTGGCGTGTTGCGTTTTGAATGTAATTTCTTGGATCATCTTTCTCTCAAAGCAGACCGCCGACCGCAGAGTCTTCGTTTTTTACGGACTACGAAACGCTCTTTTCATTATTCCCACCGTCCTGCTGGCAAGCGTTCATTACGTGGGATTTAGTTACATAAATGAAGCTCCTATTGGCGGTGCCACCAGCTCCATTGAGCTCGAGCGTTACGACATCTGGCACCCGGAATACGCGTTGCTTGCTTTGGGGATCGCTCTGGGTATTTACCTGGTGTTCCACATCCTGATCCAATGCCTTTGCCGCAAGCCCTCGGAAAAAGGGTAACAAAAAAGCGTGTTCTCTCTGCATCCTTAGCGGAGAAATGATAGGTGTAAAAATTTCGGCAGAGAATTTGTTTTCTCTGCCGATTTGTATTGGATATCCAAAACGAACCCCGACAGACTTTGAAAATCTGTCGGGGGTACTCTTTGTTTACTGCATATCATTTTATCCGTAGGGGCGTTCTGTGAACGCCCGCGGGCGAACGCAGTTCGCCCCTACCGTGTGTTAGGCAAATATTTTTTGATTTCTCCGCTAATTTTGCACGCCCTTCAAATGCTTTTTTGTTTCACATTCAGATCTCAATACAATCTCCGTCGGCGGGGGTGAGCAAGGGGAACAGATAGTTTCCCTTGGCGGCCTCCACGTCGGCGTAATGCCGCGGCTTGGCATGAACAAAAATGACCTTTTTGGCTCTACATTCCTCCAAATACGGTGCCAGCATGGGCAGATCAAAATGGGCCAGCTCGCAAACAAAGGCGTCGATCTCCTCGCAGATAACGTCGGGAATGTCCCGCTTTTTCAGCTTGTAGGAGAAATCGCCGCCAAACAGGACGCGCTTCTCCCCCTCGGTCACCAGAATGGCGTAGGAGGTTTCCATATGCTTTGTGGGAATGTACTCCACCTTGATGTTTTCATCCTCGTAGACCACACCGGCTTCGGGAATATGAAAGCGCAAACGGCTCTCATCCACCACGCCCGCACCCGAGGTGTAGATCCATTGCTTGGTGGCATCCACATGGGCCTGCTCGGTGATAAAGAACTCCGCCGAACACTCCTTGTAGTGCCAGTTCATAAGCCCGATCAGATGAAGCATCCCCACGGTATGATCCATGTGGGTGTGCGTGGTAAAAAGCGCACGGAAGTCCTCCACCCGTTTTCCATGCCCGAGCATCAGCTCCACCGCAGGCGCCCCCGCGTCGATCAGATAGACCGAGCCTCCCGACTCCAGCATGACACAGCTGCAAAACCGCTCCTTGGCGGGAACCCCGTGGGAGGTGCCCAAAAATGTGATCTTCATAAACATTCTCCTTGCAATACAGGTATGGTTTTATTGTATCACGCCCAACAAAAAAAGTCAATACGGCAAGCAAAAAGAGCAAGATAATAGGAAAAATTCCTATAAATCTTGCTCTCTTTGTTCCTATCATGGTACAGGCCGGACGATTACAGCTCCACGATCTTACCCGTTTTAGCCGACTCGAATGCCGCGAGAATGACCTTGAGGTCGGTGCGCATCTGATCGTGGGTGATGAGCTGCTCCTCCTCGCCGCGGATGGCGCGGACGAAGTTGCGGTAGTAGTCATGCACGTCGGACTTGGGAGGGGTGATCTGATAAGCATCGGTGGTGAATTCGTCACGGGGAGCCATGGTCTTGGTCAGTCCTGCCGCGGTCTCCACGGGGGTAACGGCTTTTTCCTGCCATTTGTCGCACTTGACTACGTCAATAGGCGTCTTCCAGCCCTGCATACAAGCCGAGCCGCCCTTGGCGCGCAGATACCAACGGGGCATGTTGATAAAGTTGTAGGTTCCAACCTCAACGGTTGCGCGAATATTATTTTCAAAGTAAATATCCAGACGGAAGCCATCGTCACAATCACTGTTGGTGATGTAGTCGCAGATGCAGCTCACGCGCTTGGGATTGAAGCCAAAGATCATGTGAATCTGGTCGATCAGGTGAATGCCCCAGTCGTAGAGCATACCGCCGCCGCACTTCTTCATACCTCTCCAGTCGCCGGGAATGCCGCGGCTGCCGTGTACGCGGGATTCAATGTTGATCACATCCCCCAGCTCGCCCGATTGGCACAGAGCCTTCATAGCAAGGAAATCCTCGTCCCAACGGCGGTTCTGGTGAACCGAAAAACGAACGCCGTTCCGCTCGGAAGCCTCGATCATACGCTCCAGAGATTCCATCGTAATGGTAACCGGCTTTTCGCTGATCACGTTCTTGCCCGCGTTCATAGCGGCAATGGCGATCTCCTCGTGTACGTCATTGGGCGTGGCAACGGTGACCAGCTCCACCGACGTATCCGCAAGCAGCTCCTCCAGGGAAGCATATACGTGAATATCGCGGCTGATTGCCTTTTCGCACGCCGCGGGATCAATGTCATAAATACCCGCAACCTCGGCCACGTCGCTATCCGCAAGCTTTTTGACGTGCCAGCCGCCCATTCCGCCGTATCCAACAATTGCAACTCTCATCTTTTTCATGTCTGTTCTTACATCCTTTCTTGAAAACATACTGAAAAATCTTCGGTTTAACACTACAAGTATATAGCATTTTTGGTGCTATTTCAAGATACCTTTTGCTTTTTTTAGGACAAATATTGTTCTCAAAACCCTTTTTTTCTATTTTTGAAGGAAAAATATTGCAAAACCCTTGTAAAAAAAAGAAAAATAATATATAATATACGGGAACACACAAAAAACTGTTTGTTAACAAGAAAGGTCCGGTTATTGAACGTGCAAAAATCCGAACGGCAAAAACATATTCGTAATTTTTCCATCATTGCTCACATCGACCACGGCAAGTCAACTCTTGCCGACCGTATTTTGGAAAAGACCCAAACGGTTGCCAAGCGGGACATGGAGGAGCAGATCCTGGACAACATGGATCTGGAGCGGGAGCGCGGCATTACCATCAAGGCCCGCGCAGTCAAGCTGGACTACCTGGCCAAGGATGGAGAAACCTATACCTTTAACCTCATCGACACCCCCGGCCACGTGGACTTTAACTACGAGGTATCCCGTTCCCTCAACGCCTGCGACGGCGCACTCTTGGTAGTGGACGCTACCCAGGGCATTGAGGCCCAGACCCTTGCCAACGCCTACCTTGCGGTGGACGCCAATCTGGAGATCATTCCCGTGATCAACAAGATCGACCTCCCCTCCGCCGACATTGACAAATGCCGCAACGAGATCGAGGACGTGATCGGCATCCCTGCGGAGGATTGCCCCGCGGTGTCGGCCAAGACGGGACTGAACATCGAGGATGTGCTGGAGGCCGTCGTTCACAACATCCCCTCCCCCGAGGGCGACGAAAACGCGCCCCTGAAGGCGCTCATCTTTGACTCCTACTACGACAGTTACCTGGGCGTCGTGGTCAACATCCGCGTCATCGACGGCGAGATCAAAACCGGAGACAAGATCCAGCTCATGAGCACGGGTGCCGTCTTTGACATTGTGGACGTGGGCACCATGGAGCCCTTCGGTCTGAAAAAAGGAAATTGCCTGAAGGCCGGTGAGGTTGGTTATTTTACCGCCTCCATCAAGAGCGTCAGCGACACCCGCGTGGGCGATACGGTGACCCTGGTTTCCAATCCCACCGCCACCCCTCTGCCCGGCTTCAAAGCGGTACAGCCCATGGTGTACGCCGGCATCTATCCCGCCGACGGCGCCCGCTACGGAGATCTGCGGGACGCTCTGGAGAAATTACAGCTCAACGACGCGGCTCTGATTTTTGAGCCCGAGACGTCGATCGCGCTGGGCTTTGGCTTCCGTTGCGGCTTTTTGGGACTGCTCCACATGGAGATCATTGAGGAAAGATTGGAGCGAGAGTTCAATCTCGATCTCATCACCACCGCCCCCAGCGTTATCTACGAGATCAAGCTCAAGAGCGGGGATCTGGTACGCATCGACAACCCCTCCAACTATCCCGCCCCCGACACCATTGAGGTGGCCTACGAGCCCCTGGTCAAGGCCAACATCATCACTCCCGTGGACTACGTGGGCGGCTTGATGGATCTTTGCCAGACCCGCCGCGGCGTGTTTATTGACATGAAGTATCTGGATCCCACCCGTGTGGAGCTCCACTACAATCTGCCCCTGAACGAGATCATTTACGACTTTTTTGATGCTCTCAAGAGCCGTTCCCGTGGCTACGCCTCCCTGGACTACGAGCTTCACGGCTACGAGCCCTCCAAGCTGGTGAAGCTGGACTTCCTGCTCAACGGGGAGCAGGTAGATGCCCTTTCCTTCATCGTGCATGAGGAAAAGGCCTACGGACGCGCCCGCAAGATCGCCGAAAAGCTGAAGGACAACATTCCGCGCCAGCTCTTTGAAGTACCGATCCAGGCGGCCATTGGCACCAAGGTCATTGCTCGCGAGACGGTAAAGGCCATGCGCAAGGACGTGCTTGCCAAGTGCTACGGCGGTGACATTACCCGTAAGAAGAAGCTCTTGGAAAAGCAGAAGGAAGGCAAAAAGAAGATGCGTCAGCTCGGCTCGGTGCAAGTCTCCCCCGAGGCCTTCATGGCAGTGCTGAAATTAGACGACGAATAATTTTTAGAGAGAATGCAGGGGGAACTTTTTGAAAAAAGTTCCCCCTGCACCCCCTCAAAAACTTTTACAAGTTTTTTGAATAAACGAATGTTGAGCAAAACGCAACCCGTCCTCCACCATGTCATCCTGAGCGGAGCGAAGCGGAGTCGAACCTTTGCGCAATGGCAGGCGGAGCCGAATGGAGCAAAAGCGCGAGACGTAGTCGACGCGGGATCTCCTAACGATTACCAATAGCCTTCCAAAGTACATTTACATTTGGAAGGAATAAAGGTTTGCAATACTCGTTTATTAGATCCCGTCACGCTACGCGTGCCGCCCTCCCTATGGTCGGGTTCGACTTCGAAAACGCCGCACCGTGGCGTTTTCTCCGCTCAGGATGACACGGTTCCTTTTAGGTTGAAGTTTGGCGAGCCTACTCTGAGATGACACGCCGGTCTTTCACATTTGGCGTTTCGCATCCGCATTTTCAAACGTCACCCCAAATACTCCAAAATCCCGTTGTAAATCCCCCTTGCAAAAAGCTCGGGGTTATTGTTCATAAGTGCCGCATCCGAGGGGTTGGAAATAAAACCAAGCTCCACCAAAACGGCGGGCATGGCGGTTCGACGCAGGACGTAAAGCCCGGGACGCACCTTCATTCCGCGATTTCGCAATCCCGTGGCCTCGGAAATGTTCTCCACAATGTCCTCCCCCAAAGCAAAGGCACGCCCGCCTCTGGAATAGGCAAAGGCCTCCACCCCCGTGGCATCGGGATTGGATGAGGAATTGGCGTGGAGACTAATGAAATAATCGGCCCCCCAGCTGTTGGCATCCCTCACCCGCGCCTGCAGGCTGGTGGTGTTGGACGTCCCCAGCGTTGTGGTTGGCGTGGGACGCGACAGACGCACCTCAAACTCGGGATTCTGACGCAACAGCTCCGCCAATTCGACTCCGATGCGATAGGTCAGATTTTGCTCCTGGAGTCCGTTCCCCTCTGCCCCCGCGTTGGGATTTTCGGGATTGTGTCCCTGATCGATGTATATTTTCGTTGCCATACTCTTCCTCCCAAAATAAAATCTCATAAACAGTGTATGCGAGATTTATCCATTTGACAGAAAAACCCTCTCCGTCTCGCTGCGGCTCGGGCACGCTTGCGTTCTGACACCACACCGTGGTGTCATTCATTGCGCTCGCGTCGCTTCGCCACCCACGGGGAGTGGCTTTCAAGTAACATCCCCAAAAACACATCCACACGCCTAAAAAATCTTCGTTTTTTGTGGAAAGGCTCTCCCCGTGGGAGAGCTCCCGCCGCAAGGCGGGTGAGAGGGCGTTCCCGTCCCCGCAAAGAAAGGACAAATATGAGTTCTGTTAAAAAGTTAGAAGCTAACGCAAAAGAGAAAAACCGCGTAGAGAGCGGCGTGCTGTATCTGGTGGCCACCCCCATTGGAAACCTGGCCGATCTCTCCGAGCGCGCCGTAAAGGTGCTCTCCGAGGTGGATTTCATTGCCGCCGAGGACACACGAAACTCCATGAAGCTCCTCTCCCACCTGGGCATCAGCAAGCCCATGGTATCCTATTTTGAGCACAACAAGCGGGAGCGTGGGGAGCAGATCGCCGCGCGCCTGGAAGCGGGAGAATCCTGCGCCCTCATCACCGACGCGGGCACGCCTGCCATCAGTGATCCCGGGGAGGACATGGTGGCTCTTTGCGCCGCCCGCGGCATCCGCGTCAGCTCGATCCCCGGTCCCGTGGCCTCCATCACCGCCCTTACCCTTTCGGGACTTCCCACGGGTCGCTTCACCTTTGAGGGCTTCCTCTCGGTGAATAAGGCCGAGCGCCGGGCACATCTGGAGGAGTTGAAGACCCAAAGTCGCACCATGCTCTTTCACGAGGCCCCCCACAAGCTGAAAACTACCCTGAAGGACCTTGCCGCCGCCTTTGGCGAGGAGCGACGCATCGCCCTCTGCCGCGAATTGACAAAGCTGAACGAGGAAGTCCTGCGCATGACTCTGGGTGAGGCCATTGCCTACTACGGCGAGCGGGAGCCTCGCGGGGAATACGTTTTGGTGGTGGAAGGAACGCAAACGGCGTCCGCCCCCGAGCATCCTCGGCTGCAGGAACTGGAGATTCCCGACCACGTCCGTCACTATATGGCACAAGGCATGAGCAAAAACGACGCCATCAAGCAGACTGCCAAGGATCGGGGCGTGAAGAAAAACGAGATCTACCAGGCCGTCCTGGATCTGGAATAACCCGTAGGGGTGAGTCAAATGCAAGGATGCATTTGGTACTCACCCCTTTGTTTTAATGCCTTTAGGCAGTGGAGCGCTTGACGCGAAACAGACAACCACCCGCTATGCGGGTGGGCGACAAAGGTTTTACCCTTGTTCTTGGAGCATATGTAACATAAGCCTTCTCCTGTGGGAGAAGGGGGACCACCGTAGG
>JAFTNJ010000067.1 GCA_017451915.1 Clostridia bacterium | reverse complement strand
GTTGTTTGCACTCTCGATTATGGAGGGGGAGTTTGCTCAAAGCTTTTGCAAAGCAAAAGCCGGCAGCTTGAGCCGCTGGCCAGTCCTATTGGGCTTTTAGCCCTTGTGCATACCACCCGTTTGACGGGTGGTTGTGATTATTCTCCGTCCCGGTACTCCCTGGGCGAGACCCCCATCATACGGCGGAACTCCGCCGAAAAATAACTGATGCTGTCAAAGCCCGCACGGGTTGCCACCTCGGCAACCGAATAGAGTCGGGTCTCCAACAGGCGGCAGGCCATTTCCATACGTCGCTTCTTCAGGTATTCCAAAGGAGAGGCGTGGTAACATTTTCGAAATTCTCTGCGAAAATAGACCTCGCTGCATCCGTATCGCTCCGCCAAATGCGCAATGCGCAGATCGGGATCGCAGAGGTGCTCATCCAAGAATTGCTTGCAGGCAATCATTTTGGCGTTGGGAGCTTGGGAGTCCTCCAAAAAGAGGGGCCGTGCCTCGGAGAGCAAACGGTAGGCGTCGGCCAGAATGGCATAGGGATCCTGGGGAGCGCGACTGTGGCGCAACGCCCGTTCAAAGAGACTGACGAAAGCGGTGGTGGAGGGCGGCGTAACACAAATGGGATGACGGTAGAAGTTTTTTCCATCGTCCAAGAGCCAAAAATGAAGGAGATACATTTCCCCTTCCTCCAGAATTTGGGTATCGTAGGCGCAGCCTGCGGGAACAAAGGTCAGGGTGTTGGGCCCGGATATAAATTCCCCGTTGGTTGCGGAAATCAAAACTTTTCCGCTTTTTCGAAGAGTGAGCGAGGAAAAGGGTCTTGCCTTAACCGAGGCGCTGGTTCTGAACACCGTGTCGTGAAAAAACAGATCGGTAATCACGGGATGGTCCAAAGTCATAGATACGTTCCTCCTTTTGGGGATGATGCTCTGTCACCGATTATAGCATAAAAAGTCCCGGATTGCAAGTTTTTTGTTTCGGAATTCTAAAAAGCATTTCTTTTTCTTATTGTAGCGCGCATCAAAATATGATATGATAGATTCAACAACAAAAAAGGAGAGCTTTTATCATGGATTTAAAAGCGTTGATTTGTGAAACGGTAAAAAAAGAAGGCATTGACCTGATCGGCTTTGCGGGAAAGGAACGGTTTGTTGGTGTAGATCCCCAACACGATCCCTTTGCCATTTTTCCCGAGGGAAAAACGGTGATCCTGCTGGGAAAGCGCATCCCCCGCGGGGCATTGCGCGGTGTGGAGGAAGGCACCAATTTTAACGACTACACCCGCTTTGGAAAGAACTGGCTGGAGGATGAATTCCTGGCCCTGGCCTGCTACAATCTGGTAAACGCCCTGGAAAACGAGGGCTGGGAGGCGGTTCCCATCTTCCCCAATCCTGCCGAGATCAAGCCCTCCGGCGTTTCGGTCGCTGAGGGACGCCCCGAGCCCAACGTGTTCCCCGACTTTGACTATGCGGCGGTGGCCTGCGGTCTGTGCGAGATCGGTCTGGGAGGTCTTTTGCTCTCGCCCAAATTCGGTTCCCGCCAACGCTTCCACATGATCATCACCGACGCCCCGCTCCCCTCCACCCCCTTGCTGGAGACCCCTATTTGCAACGGCTGCGGCAAATGTGCCGCCGCCTGCCCCCTGGGAGCCATTGATACGGAACATCTGCAAACCGTGAACATCTGCGGCAAGGAGATGAAGGTGGCAACCGTTGACTATGACAAGTGCCGCAAATGCCAGAACGGTGCCTGCGGCAACCGCTTTGCCCCCTACGCTCGCCCCGATCGCATTGCCGCCCTCTGCAACCGCACCTGCCTGGTGGAGCTGGAGGAGCAAGGACTTTTGGAGAACAAGTTTGAAAAGGCGTTCCGCAAGCGCGCGGCCTGGTCGAAGGATGCCGAAGGCAAACCCATTGCGGGGGCTACCGAATCCATGGGCAGAGAAAACCTCAAAGGAGCGCAAAAATGAAGCTGACGTCGCAAATGATCAAGGATCGGGCGGCGGAGCTTGGCATTGACGCCATTGCCATTGGTAATATCGAGCGTTTTAAGAATGCCCCCAAGCTCATGTCTCCTCTGACCTATTTCCCCGAGGCCAAGTCGGTCATTGCCATTGCTATGCGCATCCCTCGCGGCACCTACCGCGGCATTGAGGAGGGCACCCATTGGCACAACTACACCTTTTATTCCTACAACAAATTAAATTCCCTGTTTCGTCCCCGTCTTTCCTATGAGCTCTGCTGCTTTATTGAGGATCACGGCTGGGAGGCGGTTCCCCACTTCCCCGCCGTTCCCGAGGGCCAAGGCACCACCAAGGAGCCGGTGGCCGAGGGCAAGGTTCCCCCGGACGTGGTTTGCAGCGTCCGTCTCATCGCCGCGGGATGCGGCCTTGGGGAGATCGGCTACTCCAAGGTCTTTCTGACCAAGAAGTTCGGCCCGCGGGTACGTCTGGGTCTGATCTTTACCGACTGTGAGCTGGAGCCCGATCCCATTCTGGACACGGGCGACATCTGCCTCCATTGCGGTGCCTGCGTCCGCGAGTGTCCCGGCGACGCCGTGCCCCCCATCAAAGAGAAGGAGCACCGTTTGACGGTGGACTTTGGTGAAAAGCAGGTTTGGTACGGTGACGTGCGTATGGGACGCTGTACCCTCTCCCACCACGGCATGAACAACGAATGCTCCCCCTTCCTCAAGAAGGAATTCCCCAATATGGCCTTTGACGTGCGCAACAGCGAAATGACCGAGGAGGAGGCCTACATTCTCACCTACACCATGGCCAAGGGCAAGTGGTCGCGCAAGCCCGAGACCGACAAGGTAATGGGCTACTATGACTACGTCCTGACCCACACAGGCTACTTTGCCATTTGCGGTGCCCGTGGGTGCATCCGTGCCTGCATGAACGCTCTGGAAAAAACGGGGCGGATCGAAAATCGCTTCCACAACCAATTCTATTACAAGCCGAGTTGGCTGCTTTCCAATACCCCCGAGCAGGTCTCCAAGGGAGTCAATCCCTACCGTGAAGAATTTTTGCACCAAAAATATCCCGGTATTCGTGAGAATGAATATCAAAAGACCGAGGATATCACGGAAGAATAAATCAAAACCACCGGTTCAACCGGTGGTTTGCACAGCCCCTGTAAGGGGCTATTACCGGCTTAACCCCTAAAAGGGGCACCGAATTATATCATCGCATCACACGCACTGCACCCCGTAAACGGGGTTTATCAGAAAGGCTC